>JBKCLM010000094.1:0-62012 GCA_046300655.1 Chloroflexota bacterium
ACCGTCGGTGCCGGTCACTCGCATTCACTCGCTGTCAAAAACGGCAGAGTCATCGCCTGGGGGCGCAACACGTGGGGCCAAACCAACGTGCCAAGCACACTCACCAACGTCATCGCTGTCGCCGGTGGATTCGACCACTCACTTGCCTTGCGCAGCAACGGCACCATCGTCTGTTGGGGTCGCAATCACGAAGGGCAATGCAGAATTCCTGCTGGTCTCAAGGATGTCGTTAAAATCAGTGCCGGTGTCAGCTATTCAATGGCACTCACTCGCACCGGACAGGTCTTTGCCTGGGGGCGTAACGATTATGGTCAAGCCAAGGTGCCAGATGATCTGAGTGCAGTTGGTGCCATATCCGCTGGCTATGTCAACTCCGTCGTCGGCATGCGTGACGCCAATGTCCGTGCATTCGGCAATGCCATGCATGGCTCACTGGTCTCACGTACACCAACGGTTGTCCCGTAATCGGCCCCCCCACCCACGTAAGCAGTACGTGCGAGGGGTTTTCTTTTACGCACAATCACAAACAGCGTATAATATCTACATACAAACTCATTTTGGGCATATTCATGTCATCTGCATATTTGCGCAACCCAGCCATCGTTGCACTCGGAGTTATGGCATTCATTAATATGATCTGGGGTGCGGCTTTTCCAATTACCAAGCCCGCACTTGCCGATATGCCGCCCATCTCATTCGCTTTTTGGCGTTTCACGCTGGCACTTGCAGTTTTGCTCCCGTTGTCATTCCGGCAGGTGTGGGAGCTCCTGCGTGGTCCCGAACGTAATCAGATGATTATCATGGGATTGCTTGGGTTTTGTATTACCCAAATCACCCAAGTCTATTCGCTGGTACTGAGCCCTGCCACACATATTGCACTGATGTCTACCACAACACCACTGTGGGTGGCGATTATCGCCAGTATCACGCTGAATGAGCCATTTACCTGGCGCATGCGCATCGGCACACTCGTCGCTTTAGTCGGAGTCGGCATCGTACTCAACCCAAGTGACGGTGTCCAATTCGATTGGTCTGTATGGGCCGGATATGCCATATACCTTGTCAGCGCAGTTGGCTGGGCGTCGTATAATGTCATGGGGCGCTCGCTGATGCAACGCATCACGCCGCTCCCAGCAACTGCCGCCGCAGCCCTTGTCGGTGTCATTTGTTTATTGCCGTTTGCCATCGGTGAATATCTGAGTGGCCAACAAACATATATCACCACCACATCAGTGTTTGGCGTCGTCTACACCGCGTTGTTTGTCACTGTTATCGGCTACCTGGCGCTCTTCTGGGCTCTCGGCAAGAGTAGTTCAAGCAACGTTGCGGCCATGATGTACTTCCAGCCCATTGCAGGGGCCATAGTGGCCTGGCTCTGGCTCAACGAGGAGCCCACCGTTGGGTTCTTTGTCGGCTCAGCGCTCACGTTTGTCGGCGTCTGGTTGGTTATTCGTTCACCACAATCTTCCAAATCCGTTTCGCAATGAGGCGAGACATATTGGCACTGTTGCCAAAGGAGATACTACCATGCGCGTCCTGTTTGTCGCTGCCGAGGCAGCTCCGCTCATGAAGGTCGGCGGGCTCGCTGATGTCGCCGGCGCCCTCCCCAATCAACTCCGTCGCGAGGGCGTTGACGCAGCACTGGTCATGCCTCTCTACCGCAAAATGCGCCATATTGTGACGGGTGTCGAGCCACTAAGTGCCAGCTTTTTGGCGCTCGGCGAACGCCAAGAAGAGATTCGCGTCTACCAGGTGCCAACCGCCGACGGCACGCCACGCTACCTCCTCGATATCCCAGCCGCTTTTGAGCGCGATGCCGTCTACGGCGAACACGACGACGACGCCCGGTTTATTCTCTTTGCCCGCGGCGTCATGCACCTGATTCAGCACTTGCGTGAGGTGCATCAGTGGAGCGCCGATGTGGTTCACGCCAATGACTGGCACACTGCCCTCGTGCTCGCATTCATGCGCACTCGCTACGCCTACACCTTCGGTCATGTCGCCACCGTCTTTACCATCCATAATCTCGCCTACCAAGGCGAGTACGGCGGCTGGTCACGCCATCTCGCTGGACTCGACGAATGGGGTGGTGTTGAGCACCACGCAGGGCTGCCCGGCGACACGTTCAACTTTATGGCGCGCGGTCTCCTGGCCGCCGACATGATTAACACCGTCAGTCCTACCTACGCCAACGAAATCCTCTCGCCAGCCTATGGAGAACGTCTCGATGGCGTGTTACGCAGTATGCGCGACCGCCATAGCGGCATCCTCAATGGCATCGATGTCGAGTTTTTTAATCCGACAACTGATCCACATATTGCCGCCAATTACACTGCGGATGACCTCAGTGGCAAAGCGACCTGCAAGGCGGCCATTCAATCTCACTTCGGCTTGCCCGTTGATGCGCAAATACCGCTCGCCGGCATTGTGTCACGCCTTGCCTCCCAAAAGGGCGTAGACCTACTCGATGCAGCACTACCGGGCATCTTTGCCAACACCAACCTGCAGTTGGTCATTTTGGGGTCGGGTGAACCCCATTGGGAGCAACGCATGCGTGAGTTATGTCAACGCTATCCTAATCGTATGGCCATCCATGTGGGATTTGACGCTGCACTCGCCAATCGCATCTACGCCGGCGTCGATCTCTTTTTGATGCCATCACGCTTTGAGCCAGGTGGGCTCGGGCAACTCATCGCGATGCGGTATGGCGCCGTACCGGTCGTACGCGCAGTCGGCGGGCTCAACGACACCGTACGCGAGGGAGCAAACGGCAACGGTTATCGTTTTAGCGACTACACGCCCGAAGCGCTGAGTGAGGCCATTAAGCGCGCCCTCGACTGTTACACACAACCCGCAGTGTTTCACACAATCCAACAACGTAACATGCGAGAGGATTTTAGTTGGCATCGTTCGGCGCACACCTACATCCAACTCTACCAACAGGCCATCCATCGTCGTTTAGGGGGCTAATTCATGCAGACACCGCTCGTCGCCGTTGTTATGGGCTCACACTCAGATTGGGATGTCATGCAACACAGCGTGCACACCCTCGCTGAGCTCGGCGTACCCCTTATGACCCAAGTCGTCTCAGCCCATCGAACCCCTGATTTACTCTTTTCTTTTGCCGAAAGCGCCCACGCCCGCGGATTGCGGGTCATCATCGCTGGGGCCGGCGGGGCGGCTCATTTGCCGGGCATGCTTGCCGCCAAAACGCTTGTGCCCGTACTCGGTGTCCCCGTCCCCAACGGCGCCATGAATGGCGTTGATGCCGTCTGGTCCATCCTACAGATGCCCGCCGGGGTGCCCGTCGGCACCCTCGCCATCGGCAAACCCGGGGCCATCAACGCCGCACTGCTCGCCGCCGCCATTGTGGCTACTGATTTACCCGAGGTTGCCCAAGCCCTGCAACAACGCCGCGAGGCCAACGCCGCCAAAGTGCTCAATCACCCCGATCCACGCCATCCCGGTGCATAATTACATCTTTCCATGCCCTGTTCTGCTGTGACATGGCATAGGATGTTATTGAAAAATTTATAGTTGCAAGAGATAAACCATACTATAATTACTATTACTAATGCATCAGGGGTGACACGGCATGACGTACGCAACACAACTCGGGATTCTTGGTGGTGGTCAACTAGCTCAAATGCTGGCCATGGCCGCATTGCCACTCGGTATCCGTTGTCACGTCTATGAACCAGCCGCAGACGCCCCAGCCCGCTTCGTGGCCAATCATCATCAATCCAGCTACACCCAAAACGCCACGCTCAAGATATTTGCTGAGCGTGTCGATGTCATCACCTACGAATTCGAGAATGTCCCCGCGTATGCGGCGGACTTCCTCGCCAAACTCAAACCCATTCACCCACAACCCAAAGCGCTGACTATTTGCCAGGATCGCCTGTTCGAGAAGCAGTTCGTCACCGAACAAGGGTTCGCAACTGCGCCATTTGCCGCCGTCGACCCCACCAAAGGTGTCTCACAGTCGATCGAGAAGACGCGCCTACCCGCCCTCGCCAAAACCCGCCGCATGGGCTATGACGGCAAAGGACAACAACGCATCAACAGCCTGACCGAGGCCTATCAAATGATGGTCGACCTCGCCGGTCAAGAACTGATTCTCGAAGGCATCGTCAACTTCACCCGCGAGCTGTCAATTATCGCCGTCCGCGATCAACACGGGCATACCGTGCGCTACCCTCTCATCGAGAATCACCACCATCAAGGTATTCTGCGCCTCTCAATCGCTCCAGCCACCAACGTCCACCCACTCATCGATGCCCAAGCCGATGCCATGGCCCAACTGATGACCAACGCCCTCGATTATGTCGGCGTACTGACGATTGAGTGCTTTGAGGTGATGACACCAAATGGCCCAACCCTGCTCATTAACGAGCTCGCACCACGCGTGCATAACTCGGGCCACTGGAGCATCGAAGGTGCCATGACCTCACAATTTGAGAACCACGTCCGTGCCGTGTGTGGACTCCCCATCGGTCCTACCACACCACGCGGTATGAGCGCCATGATCAACCTGATTGGCGCCATTCCCGACCCTGCTGATATCCCCCAGGGTGTTTTTGTGCACCTCTATCACAAAGATCCACGCCCGGGTCGCAAAGTCGGTCACCTCACCATTGTCTCCCGCGATATGGCCACCCTGATGCGCAAAATCGAGGAATGCCGCAGTCTGCCAGGTGTCTGGTTGCCACCGGTGCGGTAATCACCCCTCCTAATTTTTACGTTTTTCTTACACCACATCACCAGCGAATTCGCTACCATACAACTGTATATACTTGTTGATTTGTGGAGGGCCATGTGACCACCGACAACGCCGTACCGTTTCGTGCCGAAATGCGTCAATTGCTCCGCATATTGACGCACTCACTCTACTCTGACCGTGAGATTTTTTTGCGTGAGCTCATCTCAAATGCCGCCGACGCCATCAATCGCGTCCGCTTTGTCCAACTCACCAACTCCAACATCCTCAACCCTGAGCTCGATCCGCTCATTACTATCAGCGTCGACGAAGAGGCCAAAACCATCACCATCAGCGATACCGGCTCGGGGATGACAGCCAACGAAATGGCCGAAAACCTCGGTACTATCGCCAAATCAGGCACCAAGGCCCTCATCGAGTCACTCGAGGCCGGGCAGGCCAGCGATCTCGTCGGCCAGTTTGGCGTCGGGTTCTACTCCGCATTCGTCGTGGCCGACAAAGTCACCGTCGTCAGCCGCTCCTACGACCCCGAGGCCGAAGCCGCCGAGTGGGAGTGCGACGGCAACGACACCTTCGTCATCCGTCCAGCCACCCGCACGGAGCGCGGCACCACCATCACGCTCCACCTCAAAGAAGACGCCGCCGAGTTCGCCTCGCCTTGGCGCATCAAACAAATCATCAACAAGCACTCGCGCTACATCCCCGTGCCCATCCAAATGGGCGACGAGACGGTCAACGACACCGAGGCCCTCTGGCGCGTCGCCCCGCGCAATATCGAGGCCAGCCGCTACAACGACTTCTATCAGCAACTCACCTACGAGATGGATGAGCCCCTGATGACCATCCACGTCTCGACCGATGCCCCCATCGACCTGCACGCCATTTTGTTTGTGCCTGCAACCCGCGAGCGCGGCATGATCGAGCGCCGCATTGAGGGCAACATTGCCCTCTACTCGCGCCGCGTGCTCATCCAGTCTGAGACCAAAGAGATGTTGCCGAATTGGCTACGCTTCATGGAAGGCGTCGTCGATAGCGAGGACTTACCCCTCAACGTCTCGCGCGAGATGGTCCAAGGCTCACAAACCGCCGCCCGCATCAAAAAGACCCTCACCAGCCGCGTCATCAAAGAGATGAACGAGTTGGCCGGCAAGGATGCCGACAAGTTCGCCATCTTCTGGCGCGAGTTCGGCATCTTCTTCAAAGAGGGCATCGCAATTGATCCCAGCACCAAGAACGACATCCTGCCCATTGTTCGATTCCATACCAGTGCTAGTACACAGTTGACCACCCTCGATGAGTATGTCGGCCGCATGAAAGAGGGCCAAGACGAGATTTACTACCTAATTGCCAGCGATATTGCCAGCGCCCAGCAGAGCCCACACCTCGATGCCATTCATAGTCGCGGTCTCGAGGCCCTCTTGCTGACCGATATGGTTGATCCGTTCATGCTCCAGCATATCCGCGATCATCAGGGCAAAAAGCTCCGCAACCTCGATGATCCAGACCTCAAATTACCCGGTGACGATCAGGCCGCTGACAGCACCCTCGACGACCAACAGCTCCTCGCCGTCGTCGAAGGGTTCAAACAGGTGCTCGGCGAGCGTGTCAACGGCGTCCAGGCCTCAAACGTCCTGCGCAATCACCCGATTCGCCTCGTGTCCACCGGCAACAGCGAGATGGAACGCATGCGCCGCCTGATGGACCGCGACACCAGTCAGCCTACGCGCAAAATTGAGTTCAACCAGAGTCACCCCATCATCGTCGGCGTCGCGCAGCGCCTTGCGACTGATCCCAATGACCCAGTCGCTGCTGCCGTGGTAGAGCAACTCTACGCCAGCGCCTTGATGCTCGAGGGCATCGCCACCGATCCGGCCACACTCGTCAAACGCATGGAACAAATCATGCAGGCCGCGGTGCGCTAGGAACAATCGGTGGGTAGTATACAGATGGGGGCACATGGGCGATGTCCAGAGACGCATGGCCATGCCTCTCTTGGGTATACAGATGGGGGACATGCCTCTCTTGGGTATACAGATGGGGAACATGCCTCTCTTGGGTATACAGATGGGGGACATGCCTCTCTTGGGTATACAGATGGGGGACATGCCTCTCTTGGGTATACAGATGGGGGCACAGCTGTGCCCCCATCTGTATACTACCCCCTCACACTACCACCAACACCCCCTGCATCACCACGTGCGTGGCCATGTGCGCTACCATGGCTGTCGTCAGACCATGCCGCCAATACAAATAGCCAAATCCAAGCCCGCCAATGCCGTTGAGCAGCAACGCCCGGATAATCAGCGGCGTACAATCGTTCCCTGGGGTACATAATGACGCAAAGGTCACGGGGAGATGTCCTGCGGCAAACAACAGCGCTGACAGCACGATGGCCCACCAAAATACCCACGCCGGTAACGTGTGCTGCGCGCCAAATAGACCTAAGACCTTGCGCATCAACCAGACAATCAGCGTCATCACAAATAAACGCAACAAGATCTCTTCGACAATCCCACCATACAACACACTACTCACCAACCCGAGCCAGCTAAACGGCACATCAATGGTTGTCGGCAAATATGGCGCAAATACCCAGACATCGCTACCCACAATCACCGCGCCCAACACAATGGCCATGACCACCGCGATGCGCAGACCAGGCGCATCAACGACAATTGCCGTGTTTAGCCCCACCTGCGCGGCCATCCGCAACCCCAATATGCTACTGACGACCACCAACAACGCACTCTGCACACCGGCGATCAATGCCAGTACCAACGGCGAACCGACTTGTGCGAGCATAGCATTGACTTGCTCAACAGGCATCATCCGTAGCTGATTAAGCCCTACCAATGCGCCGGCAATCAACCCAATCACGGTATAGCTCACTACCTGCCATCGTGTGTTATTCATGGGGACCTCGTTGAATTAATCGGCGGTATTGTCCATACGAATACACGAGAATTGTCGTAATCATGGTGGCCGTACCACCAATCACCACAAGCGCAGAAAGTTGTGGTTCAGTCACGAATATAGCAACTGCCACGCCAATCACGCCCCAGATAGTCATGACAATCCCGCCGAAGCGGTGCGTCTTGTACCACACTTCAGGATGGTTCATCGTCCATGGCGTGCGAATCCCTACGAAGTGGTTCGGTTTGGTTTTGGGCAATAGATTGCCAATCACCACAAACAATACACTCACCCCAACCAAAATCAACTGCGGCACATGTACACTCGTGGTATAAATGTTTTCGACTGCAAAATAGGCCAGCCACAATGTCAACATGTTTAATCCAACGAGCACAAGCACAATCGGCAACAACATGCGATCCATCACCTGCATATTTGCCTGCTGGGCGGCATCGTCATTACGCATCCAACGTGGCATCACATCGCGCAATACCACTACTGCGATGATGATTAGTGGGAACACCAACATCGTATACTTTGAATCGTACCGATCAACCGCACCATTTAATCCGTAATGTGCCGGTACCGTGTCGGCCATGCTCGGCAATAACACGATCGTGAGAATCAACGGGATTACCGCCAATACCCATACAATCAATCGCTTTATATTCATCAAAATATCCCTTCATCTATCTTCAATCAAATCGCCGTAGATCACACCTCAATGCGCGCACATACCGTCGACGCTGACGTTTCGGAAATACAATGAGCACCACACATACCACCATGCTCATCCAGCTGCCTATCCGTATCAATGCCATGCACTCACTCCTTCGCATTGAACTGCGCCACAAACAACAACACTTCCTCAAAAACTGACGTGTTCAGCTCGTAGTAAATATGGTTCTTTTGCTTTTGCTCAAACACGAGTCCTGCTTGCTTGAGTTGCGCCAAATGATACGAAATCGTCGCCTGCGATAATTCAAATGCCGCCGCAATCTCGCCTGCCGATACGCGCCCCCCGCGCAACCGCTGCAAAATCTCGCGTCGCACCGGATCAGCCAACGCCTTCAGCGTCTCTTGTAATCCCATACCATCACCTATTTAGATATTTATCGAAATAGAATATAAACGAACACCAATGAATTGTCAATCCAGAAACAAAAAACCCTCAGGAGCATGATGCACCTGAGGGTCACGCACATGCACACCTAACCAAATTGACCACTGATATAATCTTCGGTGCGTTTATCCGTAGGGTCAGTAAATAATTTATCTGTGTTGTCGATTTCAATCAACTCACCAGCACGTGTCTTACGATCCATCAGCATAAACGCGGTGATATCTGAGACACGCGCAGCTTGTTGCATATTATGCGTCACCATTACAATCGTAAACTGATTACGCAGTGAGTCAATGAGCTCTTCAACTTTCAGTGATGCAATCGGATCAAGTGCAGAGCACGGCTCATCCATCAAGATAACCTCTGGGCTGGTGGCAATTGCGCGGGCAATACACAAGCGTTGTTGTTGACCACCCGACAATGCTGTACCATAACTTTTGTGTAGACGATCTTTGACCTCATCCCACAATACAGCGCGTCGAAGTGACTCCTCGACTTTTTGTTCGATATCGCGCTTATTACGCATCCCCAAGACGCGCAAGCCATACGCCACATTATCAAAAATAGAGAGTTGAAACGGATTTGGTCGTTGAAAGACCATGCCCACATTACGCCGTAGAAGTACTGAATCGACATTATCTGCATAGACGTTCTCGCCGTCGATGCGCAGCTCCCCTTGCCCATAGGCGCCAATGGTTGCATCGTGCATACGGTTAATGGCGCGCAACATGGTTGATTTGCCACACCCGGATGGGCCAATAATGGCAGTCACGCGGTTCGCAGGGATATCCATAGTCACGTTGTTTATCGCTTTAAACTTACCGTAATAAAAACTAAAATTGCGCACTTCAATTTTAGCGTGTACAGCACCCGATGCTACATTAGTCCGTTCGCGGCTGGCAATCAAATCACCAAACCCGAGACCACGGTTTTGGGTAATTACATTTTGCATAACCCTATCCTTTAGCCGACCCGGCCACTGATATACAGTTCTGTACGTTCATCACTTGGTTCAGTAAAGACTTTGCGTGTTGCATCAAACTCAACCAACTCACCCAGTGCTTGGCCACTGCTTGTATCAACCATGAACACCGCTGTCTCATCGGAGATACGCGCCGCTTGTTGCATACTATGTGTCACAATCACGATTGTTAGGTTTTCTTTGAGTGTGAGCAGCAACTCTTCAATACTTGCAGTTGCAATTGGATCAAGGGCGGAACAGGGCTCGTCTAATAATAGCACATCGGGAGTTACGGCAAGTGCACGGGCAATCGAGAGTCGCTGTTGCTGTCCACCTGATAGTGCATGTCCCGGTTTGTCAAGCACATCTTTGACCTCATCCCACAGCACTGCTGCACGCAACGCCTTCTCAACCGCAACATCAAGCTCGGCCTTATTTGACATGCCGTGCATTCGCAACCCGACTGCCACGTTCTCGTACACACTTCGCGTGCGGAGCGCCACAGGTTGTTGGAATACCATACCCACGCGCCGGCGAATCATGGTTGGATCTTCTTTGGTATCATAAATATTCGTGTCGCCGAGCAACACTGTTCCCGTTGCATACGCGCCACGAATCGTCTCGTGCATGCGATTCAAACAGCGTAGCACGGTCGATTTACCACACCCGGATGGGCCGATAATTGCCGTGATTTGATTGGCACGAATCGTCATATCGACCGGCTTAACCGCTTGGCGACTCCCATAAAACGGCGTCAGTTGACGAATAAGCATGGTACTCATCGGGTGACTCCTACACGTCGGGTGGCTAAGCGCACCAAGATGTTCACGATCAGCACAAGCATCACCAGCACAAAGGCCGCACCCCATGCCAAGGTGTTCTCGCCGATGTATGGAGATTCAGTGTATCGATAGGTCAATAACGGCAATGCGGCCATTGGCTCAAACATGCTCATGGTAATCACATTGCTCCCCAACACCGTCAAAATCAACGGTGCAGTCTCGCCTGCGCCTCGCGCAAACGCCAACATTACACCCGTGACAATACCAGGCAATGCAGTCGGCAACACAACGGTGAAGGTTGAGTACCACGTCGGTGCACCGAGACCACGGGCAGCTTCACGCATGGCCTCAGGAACCAACTTAAGCATCTCCTCAGTGGTGCGAGTCACGATTGGTACCATCAGAATCGCAAGTGCCATGCTCCCTGCAATTGCAGAAAATTGCTGTGTTTGAAGTACCACTACCACATAAATTACTACACCAGCAATAATCGACGGAGAACCACTGAGTACATCACTGCTAAATCGCACAACCGTTGCCAATCGCTCATTGCGATATTCACTGAGATAAATTCCCGCAAAGATACCAATTGGCAGAGCCATCAACAACCCGATACCGGTTATCATCAATGTGCCCAAAATACCATGTAATACACCACCGCGCGGACCTGCAGCATAGGCATCTGCAACAGCCTGCATCTCATCGGACTCTCCAGCCAATCCACCATCAGCATTCTCGGGTGCAGGCACCTCAAGATTGGCAAACGGATCATCCGGATTAAATGGAACTTCTTCGTTCGCTACATCTTCGCTCTGCGTCGGCAAATCAGGCGGCTGATACACATCAGTGAAGAAGCTCGCACTCATCGCCGTTCCACCAATCGCAATCACATATGCAATAATTGCAACGAGCGGGATCACTGCACAACCCGTGGCTACCACCGTCGCACTGCGCATCACTTGATCAACGAGCTTACGCCAACGATAATTCGTCGATGGTTTCATTATTTTGCCCCTCGATTACCACGCTCAACATACCAAATCAACAATCGTGCACTAAGGTTGAGCAACAACGTAATGCCAAATAACGCTAATGCCACAGTAATTAATGCACTTTCGTGGAGCGAACTCACCGAGTTCGTCAATTCATTAGCTACGAGCGATGCAGCAGTAGTTGATGGCAGAAAAAGCGATTCTGAGATTCGTTGTGAATTACCAATCAACATCGTGGCCGCCATGGTCTCACCCAGCGCTCGCCCAATACCCAGCATGATGGCACCAATAATACCGGCGCTCGCATAAGGAACGACCGCCTGCGAGATCATCTCCCACCGTGTCGCGCCAATTGCTAACATCGCCTCACGCTGTGTGTTCGGTACTAAGCGCAGCACATCGCGTGTTAATGAGGCAATCGTCGGCAGAATCATAATTGCCAAAATGACGCCCGTCACAATAATACCGCGCCCTGTGGCAATTGGTCCTGCAAGCCACGGTATTACCAAACCGAACGACTGACTCACCGGCTCAGCAAAGACCGTATTAAAAAACGGCACAAACACAAATACACCCCAAACGCCATAAATGACGCTCGGGATGGCTGCCAATAACTCAACCAAAAACGACAATGGGGTACTGATTGATGGTGGACACAACTCAGCCAAGTAGATACCAATTCCGATAGCCAGCGGTGCCGCAATCAAAATTGCAATTAATGCGGATAACACCGTCCCGCGTACTGCAGGATATGCCCCAAACGCAGGCGGTGCCACCTCTGTCTCAATTGGATTCCATTCCGTACCAAAAAGCACATCCAAACCGAATGCCTGCCGAGCCTCTTGTGAGGCATTCACCATAATCACGGCAATTGCAATGACCAACAATACCACCGCACTTGCAAGCACAACCGTCCCGATCCGAAATGGCACATCACCATGTCGAAGCAACGATTTGCCGCTACTCCACGATGCTGATGTCTGCTGATTGGCCATAGCTATTCCTTTTCTCGTTTAGAACACATTGTGCCGTGCAAGGGTTATCCTGGCACGGCACAATGGAGCTACCAACAACTAGCGGACAGGAGCGTCGAGTACTTGCTGACCATTCACACGAATCGCCATCAAGGCTTTCATGGCAGCCTTTCGTGTGTCCTCTGGCAATGGTGCATACCCCAAGCGTACTGTGGCACCTTGACCGATTGTTAAGCCCCAGTAGATGAAGTCTGACAATGCCTGAGCCTTCTCGACATCCTTGTAGGTATCCTTGCGCACCAAGATATAGGTGTAACCAGCAATTGGGTAGGCTTCTGCAGCTGGACCGTTAACAATCGACATCGCCAACTTCTGTGGATCTGATGACAACGTACGACCAGAGGCGGCAGCTGACACATTGGCGGTCTCTGGCTTGACGTAGTTACCAGCTTGGTTCTTGACGAACGGCAAGGGGAAACCAGCAGCCAAGGCGTAACCGACTTCGACATACCCGACAGCACCCTCAGTGCGTTGAACCGTGCTTGATACACCAGCGTTACCTGGGGCACCAATACCGGCTGGCCACTTCACGGTGTTACCGGCACCGACTTGTGACTTCCAATCACCGCTTACCGATGACAAGTAGTTGGTGAAGATTGAGGTGGTACCTGATGAGTCAGAACGATACACCGGAATAACTTCGATATCGGGCAACTCAACACCTGGATTGTCGGCAGCAATACGTGGATCGTTCCACTTCTTGATTGAACCAAAGTAGATACCAACAATCGACTCAGCTGAGAAGCGCAAGGTCGTCTTGACACTTGGCAAGTTGTACATCGGCATCACACCACCCAACACCATCGGAATATGAATGGCATCTGGAGCTTGTGTGTTCACGGTGTTTGAACTGACAGCCGAATCGCTCCCACCGAAGTCGGTCAAGTAGGCGATAAAGTCGCGCTGACCCTGGCCCGAACCAACACTCTGGTAGCTGATTTGAACGCCCGGGACAATGTTCTTAGTGTACACCGAAATCCATACTTGGTAAAGTGGATTTGGGAATGTAGCACCTGATCCGCGCAACACAATGTTGCTCAATTGGCGTGGCTCCCACTCACCACTTGGCGCAGCAGCAGCAGCTTGTGTCGCAGTTGGAGCAGTTACCGCAGCCTTGGTGGCAGTCGCAGCAACGGTTGCTGAAGCAGCAACAGTGGCAGTCGCAACAGATGTCTCAGTCGCAGCTGGCGTCTCGGTTGCAGCTGATGCTTGTGTCGCAGTCGCTTCGGGAACCTTAGTTGGCTCAGCCGTTGGCTCGGCGGTTGGCTCGACTGGAGCGGCCGTTGGCTCGACTGGAGCGGCCGTTGGCTCAGCTGGCACAGCCGTTGGCTCGACTGCAGCAGGGGCACTGGCACATGCTGACAACAGCAACATCCCAACCATTAGAAGACTGAATACGGCCAACATCATTCGGCGGCGTGAGGTTTTCATTGATAAACCTTTCATACACGTATCTATACCCACGACAGTAATTTAACAATCAATTGTTATCTCAAACAGGATTTTTCTTTAACAACATGTTAAATCCAGCGCTATACCCTTGATATCCTGCTATACTATGCAGAGTAGCACGTATGCGCAGGCACACTATTTCATGTATAACGCCCTGATCACCGCCATCCATGCCCAAAGTCGCCCCACCGTTATCACCTTTGCCGGAGCCGGCAGTCAAGCGTTGTGGTGGCTCCATGGTGTTGCTGGCTCATCCCGCACCATCGTCGAGGCGCTCGATTGCTACTCACCCGCTTCAATGCAACAGCATATCGGCTACATGCCGGCCCGATTTGTCAGTCAACAAACCGCTATCGACATGGCCAAATCCGCCTATATCCGCGCCATCGATTTGGGCTATACCAATCGACCGATTGGCCTGTCTTGCACCGCCACAATCGCCACCGACCGCATCAAAAAAGGCGAACATGGCTGTTGGGTTGCCGTCTGTGACGACCAATTTGTGCATAGCTACGGCTTAATCCTCCAAAAAGGACTACGCGACCGGCTTGGCGAGGAGGCACTCATTAGCGAGGTCATGATTCGCGTCCTCGCCCGACACGTTGACGTCGCCGCCCACATCGATCTCACGCTCGGCGATCAAGAGCAAATCGACCAACACCATGCCATAAACGACGATGCACTTGGCCAACTTCTCGTCGGGCACCACACCATTGTAGAGTACACTCAGTCTGCGTATCAGGCCCGACCAATCAGCAATGCCACCATTCTATCGGGGTCATTTAATCCACTCCACGATGGCCATCGCGCCTTACTCCACACCGCCATCAGCGTCACCGGCAAGCCCGGGTACTTCGAGTTGAGTGTCATTAACGTCGATAAACCAACCATCCCGTATCACGTAGTGCGCCAACGTGCCACTCAATTTGGCATGCCATCGTTACTCCTCAGTCGCGCACCACGGTTTATCGACAAAGCACAACTAATGCCGGGGTCGACGTTTGTTCTGGGGTACGATACAGCGATTCGCTTACTTGATCGCAAGTATTATGTCAACGGCAATATTGATGATATGTTTGATCAAATCGCTCACACCGGATGTTCGTTTTTGGTGGCAGGTCGTCGCATGGAGGGGCAACCGTTCCAGTTGTTTGATATCGAAAGCGTCCCAACCCGCTGGCGTCACCTCTTTGAAACGCTCGACGAAGCCACATTCCGCTATGACATCTCATCAAGCCAAATCCGCCAAGGACGCTTCTTGCCACCATCAATGTAATGACGCCCACGCACCAATACGCCTGACACTACCACATCCTGTTCGTGTCTGCGTATCTGTTTTTTCGCACCGGAAATTAAATCAAATAAGTCAACATTTTCGATGAAATATGAGTATACTACGTGTATATTCTTGTTCATCTGTATAACACTTCATGGACGAAACCTTTTCGCACGAATTGGAGCGGCTCGCTGACGAGCAGTTGCACGATGACACCACGCATCAGCGGCAGCATCGCTGTGAACGCGTCTGCGACATTGCAGCTGCCGGTGGAATAACCGAGCCAGCCGACTACTATCATGCCGCAATCGTGCTCCTCCACGGTGAAACCATCGAAGAGTTTGCCACTGCCCTCTACTTTGCGCGCACGGCCACCCAACGCCACGACCATCGGGCTTGGGCAGTTCTAGCGGCCAGTTGGGATCGCCTCCTCATCGCCAAACGCCAACCACAACGATTTGGCACACAGTTCATTCGCATCGATGGGCGCTGGAGTCTCGGCGAGATAGACCCAAGCGTCAACGATGCCGAGCGGGCCTTTTATGGTGTGCCGCCACTTTGGGTCCAAATAAAAAGCGCCGCTGCCATGCAGCGACGCGATTCAGATCGTTAGTTATTCGCTCTCACCCTGCTCTTCACGCAGGATATACCCCACGCCACGCACCGTATGAATGAGACGTGCCTCACCATGTGCCTCAAGCTTTTGGCGCAAATAACGCACATACACCTCAATAATATTGCTCTCACCACCAAAGTCATACCCCCACACGCGATCATAGATGATGTCACGCGTCAGTACTTGTTGTGGGTGGCGCATAAACAACTCGAGCAACTCGTACTCTTTGGCAGTCAATTCCACTCGGCGACCGTTCATGGTTGTCTCATGGGCTGCAGTATCCATTTGCAGATTGTTATAGCGCAATACGTTCCCGGTATTCCGCCCTTGTACACGGCGTAACTGGGCTTTGATGCGTGCCAACAACTCCTCAAACGCAAACGGCTTCACTAAGTAGTCGTCCGCCCCAACCTCAAGGCCTTGCACACGATCAGGCACCGCATCACGTGCGGTCAACATGATAATTGGCACATCTGATGCCGAGCGAATCCGACGCGCCACCTCAAACCCGTCAATTTTAGGGAGCATGACATCGAGCACGATGACATCGGGTGGACGCTCCCGGGCGGCAATCAAGGCTGCCTGCCCATCAGCAGCAGTCTCCACCACGAACCCCTCAAAACTCAATCCACGGCGCAAATACCCGGCAATTTCTGCCTCGTCTTCGACAACCAAAATGCGTTGCTGAGACATGCGCGAATTCCTTTCTATGGCATCCACACTGCAAACACGCCACGCCCGAGCGGTACCACTGCGCTCCCTACAGTTGGTTGCCCTTGGACAACGGTAGATGTTGTCATCAGCAACCACTGCCCATCAGCGCTCCAAGGCGATAACGTGTACGCATCAAAATAACGGATGTACCCAATATACATGTCGCTGGGCACGAACGCCGATAAAATCTGACGTTGGCCACTTTCGACATCAACCATATGCCACTCAGCCTGGCCATCATCGCGCCCAACCAACACTGCAATGCGTCGTGCATCTGGCGACCAAAAGGCCGCAAGTGGCTCGGTATCGGCCAGCGTCACTAACTGCTGGTTTCGCCAAATCCGTAACACTCGTTGGTCGACTGTGGCAGCGATATACGCAAGTGCATCCCCTTGTGGTGCATGCATCAACCGCACCGTCGCTTGGCCTTCATCGGCAATGATTTGACTACGTCCATCCAAAAATTGTTGCGTAATCACTGCTCGTGGCACGTCATTCGGATTGGCTAGTGGCTGTGGATCTGCGACATAGTAATACCCGTCACCCTGGTTGTTCCATTGCGGTGCCTGAAAGTTCGCAGGGTCATTGCTGATAACCGTTATCGTATCACTCACCACGTCATACGTCGATATCATGCCTCCCACACGACCAATCCCACCGGTGTGCAACAACAACATTTGACTGTCAGGACGCCAGTGCATGTATGATGGCGCACCACGCGCCACTTGAATGAGTTGCGCCGCCCCGTCACGCTGGGCTACGTAGGTGACATTGCCACCATCCACCAAAAATGCAATAAATTGGCTGTTGGGCGACCATATAAACGCCAGTGGTACACTCCCTGGTACCGCATATAAATCAACAATATCACCAGTTGTGAGAGTTAATACCGACAAGGCAATCGTGGTATCTGTTGCTCGCGCATACGCCACAAACTGCCCATCAGGTGAAATGACAGGCAACCCATACCCATCCGGTAACGCATCTCGACGCAGCGTGATAACCTCACCATTGCGATGGAGTTGTAACTCGCCCTCAGCAGTAACCGCCAACCAATCCGGAATCAACTTGGGAGGACTGGCGAATGCTGACATGCCCCACGAATCACGTACGGTCGTCCACACAAATGCGCCAACCACCACAATGAAAAGACTTGTGACAGTGATAATTACGATAAGCACACGTTGCATCACGTAGCAACCCCTATATGACGAATAGCATAAGTATATCGAATCAAGATGGGAGAACGATGAATCGCGTGGTATAACAAAAGTAGGAATTTGTTTGAAAGCGAATGTATTATGCAACCAGTTATTGCTCACGAATACGGCGAAGGTGCGCCACTCGTCCTGCTCCATGCATTCCCACTGAATCACCAGATGTGGCAACCACAACTCGCCGTACTCGGCCATCGATATCACGTGTTAGCGTTCGACTATGCCGGCTTTGGCTCATCGTACTGGCATCCAAGCACGCCGGCTGATACCACGCACATCGATGAACTCGCTCACTATATTGTCGATGCCCTCGACGAATACCGAATCGACACCGCAGCCGTTGCTGGTCTCTCCATGGGCGGCTATCTTGCGCTCGCACTCTGGCGCATTGCACCACACCGCATCAATCGGCTGGCCTTGTGCAATACCCGCGCTGCTGCCGACGACGATGCCACCAAAGTAGCCCGTAGTCGCAATGCCGCTATCGCCCTCGAACAAGGCGCAGAGGCCATTGCTGACATCATGCTGCCCCGCCTTCTTTCGGAGTTTACTGGCAATGGAATCAAACGCATCGTGCGCGACATGGCAGCCTCTGCACCCACGCGCACCCTGGCGAACGCCCTGTTGATGATGCGCGAGCGCCCTGACGCAACACCACTGCTCCCCCACATTACCGTGCCCACACTCGTGATTGGTGCCACGCACGATCCTATCATCCCGGCTGACGAGAGCCGTGCCATGGCCGCGCAAATCCCCCACAGTCAGGCGGTCATCATTGACGAGGTCGGGCATCTGAGCAACCTTGAGCGCCCGGATTTGTTTAATGCTGCCATCATCAACTGGATGCAACGCGAGGTGTCCCAGTCATAGTGCGCCACCACGCCACCAACACAATTGTCTCAATCGGGAATACCACCAAATGCGCCTGCCATACACCGGCAGGCGTTGGCGTCATGGAGGTCACAAATACCCAGGCGAGCCCTAGTGTCAACCATACGGCACTTGCGCTTACCAGCAACGGTACACGCGTATGCCCCAAACCACGCATACCACCTGCAATAAGCAAACAGGCAGCCCACCACGGCAAACATAATGCAGCCCATTGGAGTGCAGGGACTGCCTGTGCAACCATATCATTTGCCACTGATCCTTCACTAGCAAATAACCGAACCACTGGTTCCGGCCATAGCAACAACAGCGTCATTACGCCAATCATCCAACCGATACCCCATACCAGTGCCGTACGCAATACCAACGGAATCGCACCATGATCGCGTGCGCCTGTCGCTTGCCCCACCAATGCCGTTGTCGCAATCGTTAATCCAATCACGGGCAAATACGCCAAGGGTAATATCGTTAAGATGACTCGATGCACAGCCACCTCAGTCATGCCTAGTACCGCAACAACCGGAGTGAGCAACGTCATCGCACCCAGAATTAATACCTCTTCCAGTGCAGTTGGCACACCAATCGTACCTAGTTCGCGTGCAACGATCCAGTCACCACGAAAGGAGATGCACATATGTCGCCATAATCCACGCCATAGCAATATGCCACCACATGCACGAGCAACTAACGTCGCCCATACACTCCCTATCGCCCCTAAACCAGCCCAATCACCAATGCCGAATATAAAGATGTACCCCAATACGGCATTCAACAGATTGACCAGCACGCCAATGCGTAGCGGCGTTTGCCCATCACCCATCCCTCGATATAACGCCCCAGCCAATAACTGTGCCATTAACAACCACATACCTAGGCCGGTTACTTCCAATCCTGCGATCGCTAACTCGGCCGCTTCGTGCGTCAAACCGAGACTACCGATCAGCCATGGTGCCCCGAGCCACGTGAACAATCCAATGATGAGCGCCAATACACTCCCCCACCAAAGTGATTGCCCAATAATCAGCTTGATGCGCATACCATCCTGCGCACCAGTTGCATTGGCAATTAACACCGTTGCACCGACCGAGATTGCCAAAAATATCGCCGTGATGACCCCAATGACTTGTTGGGCAGTGCCAATGCCGGCAAGTGCCGCTAAACTTATCCACGACACAAATATCGTATCCACCACACCTAATGTCATTTGTAATACCATGTCAAGAATAATTGGCAATGCTAAACCCAACAATCTTCGGTGCATTTGACACATCCTTATCGTATGTTACTCGAGTAACGAAAGAATACATCAAACCCTCAATCGTTGTCAATCTATCACGGTATTGACACACAAAAACGCACGACACGTATAGCGTGTCGTGCGTGTAGGGAGCGTATTATACTATCGACAATTATGTCGAATTACCGTGTACGAACGTACCCGGTAACACCATCGACTGCGGTGCATGCCCTTGCAATGTCGATACTAAGAATCGAATTGCATGACTACCCAACTCAAATGCAGGGAGTTTGATATGCGTCAGTGTGGGGAACAGCAGTTCGGCAATCGACGAACCACCAAGCGCCATGACGGCAACATGTTGTGGAATCGAACGTGTTTGTTTGTATGCCATATGATAGACCGCAGCTGCAAGCGTATCATCATCACAGCAATACAGCGTCGTGTGATCTCGTTGTGCATCAAAGATCGGCCCAAGGATACGTACAATCTGCAAAAAATCGAGCGGAACGCGTATTTGTCGCATCTGTACCGAAGGATGTTTTTTTCCAAATGCCACAAACGCTTCGCGCCGCATCACAAATGTTGCATCAGGCAAATCCACCGTGAGGTGAATAATCGACTGATACCGTTTGGTTGCATAACTCAAAAGCGTATGCATCGCTTGATTTACAGCAAACTCAACCGATGAAACGCCAGGAACGCGATGTTCGACGGTCACGATGCGATTGGCATACCGCTTTGTGATAGATGGATTCATCGGTTGCCACAGCACGAATCCATCAATTGCACGCTCAGCGAGATGTTGCACGACAACTTCCTGCGTCGTCTGCGTATTACGGCTATGCACCAGTGACAATGTATACCCGGCCGCATTAGCAGCGGACTCTGCACCTAAATAGACATCACCAAAAAACGGGTTGTCGACCTTGGGGACAACCAGTGCCAACACGTTCGACTCACCGGTACGCAGTGTCCGCGCGAGCCGGTTGGTTACATAACCCATCGCTTGTGCTTCAGCCCGAATCTTCTCAGCCAAAGCCGGCGTCACGCGTTTGGTGCTCTGCCCGTTCAACACAAGCGACACCGTCGCACGCGATACACCCACCCGATCAGCGATATCTTGATGCGTCACATTACGCGTCATTCGTATCCTCAATCAACGTGGCAAACAAATCCTCGTATGTCTCCGCTCGGCGTATCAGGCGCAACTGTCCATCACTGGTGTGCAAGACCTCGCCACAGCGCAACTTGCCATTGTAATTAAAGCCCATCGCCCGCCCGTGTGCGCCGGTATCGTGAATCACCATGACATCGCCAGGGTGCACCTGTGGGAGTTGTCGGTTGATGGCAAACTTGTCGTTGTTCTCACACAGCGATCCGACTACGTCGTAGTGTTCATCGCTGTCACGCGTCGGCTTGCCCAGTGCCGTAATGTGATGGTAGGCACCATACATGCCCGGTCGCATCAAATCGGCCATCGAGGCATCGACACCCACATAGTTGCGATAGGTGCTTTTGGCGTGGCGCACGGTTGTCACCAACATGCCCGCCGGCCCGCTAATCACCCGTCCACACTCCAACAACACCCGTGGTGCCGGCATCCCACTTGGCACAATGTATTGATCAAATGCCCGCGCCACGCCAGCCCCGACGCGCTCGATATCGACCGGCAGATCATCAGGGTGATAGGGAATACCAATTCCGCCCCCTAGATTGATGTACTCAAACGTAATCCCCAGCTCGCGGTGAATATCGGCCGCCAACTGAAAGAGCATGTCGGCCGTCGTCACAAAATAATCAGCATTGCGCTCGTTCGAGGCAATCATGGTATGCAGACCAAACCGCGTCACGCCCAGCACTTTGGCTTGCGCATACCCGGCCAATAACTGCGCTTTGGTCGCGCCAAACTTGGCCTCGGCCGGGCGCCCAATAATTGTGTTACCCTCGCGCTCTGCTCCAGGGTTATAGCGGAACGACACCAGCTCTGGCAAGGCCACATCATGTGCCAACAAATAATCGAGATGTCCAACATCGTCAAAGTTGATGTGTGCGCCGAGTTTGAGTGCCATACGGTACTCGTCAATCGGCGTATTGTTCGAGGTGAACATGACAGCGTCGCCACGGAGACCTAACCGCCCCGCCATAATGAGCTCAGCGAACGAGCTACAATCAAGGCCACACCCCTCTTCAGTAACAATGCGCAAAATCGCCGGATTCGGCGTTGCTTTGACCGCAAAATAATTACGAAACCCAGGCGCCCAGGCAAACGCCTGATTCAAGCGACGCACCGCCTGGCGCATAGTCTGTTCGTCATAGAGATGAAAGGGGGTACGAAACTCGTTGATTGCGGCCTGAATCACCGTCTCGCGCACAGGCAGAGCTTTGTGTGTTGCCATCACTTGGCACTTTCTTATTAAAACTAACCCGCAGGTGGTACTACTCTATCATCATCGTCGTCGAGTGGCAACGTCGAATGCTCACTTGCCAATGGAACAGGCGAATTAGGCAACGTTGATGGGTGCGTAAAGCCCTCACCCAACACCTCAAGCGCCTCACCAATAATCACAAAGGCCTTAGGATCATGGGTATTCACAATCGCCTTAATTACGCCTACCTCGCTACGCGCCACTGCACAAACCAAGATGTTACGTTTGCGGTGCGTATAGCCACCTCGCCCCTCAAGGAGTGTCACACCGCGCCCGAGCTCGGCAAACACGTCGCGCACAATTGCATCGGGCGTCTGTGTGATGATAAACAGCTGGCGCGAGCCCTTGCCTGCTGCGAGTGTCGCATCGATGACGCGTGTGGCAATAAAGGCCACAATCAAGGCATACAAGGCTTTTTCGGGCCCATACAAAAAGAACGCCCCAACATAGATGGCAATATCAACCAGCAAAATAACGCGCCCTGGCGCCACACCATAGCGACGCTCGACAATCCGCGCAATGATGTCGGTACCACCGGTCGTACCGCCTACGCGCAATACCAAGCCCATACCAATGCCGTCAAGCAGGCCACCATAAATGCTATAGAGGAGCGGATCATCAGTGACAATCGGCAAAAACGGTGCAATGTAATCGATGCCAAACGCTAACAGCACGGTAGCATACACGGTACGTACAGCGAACTTGAGTCCACCGAGCATGCGAAAGCCGAAAATAAAGAGTGGGATGTTAAAGCCGATAATCAACCAGCCAATAGGCAAATCCATGAGTGAATTCAGCATGATGGCCAGACCAGTAATCCCGCCAGCAACCACCTCGTTGGGCACCAAAAATGACCGCGCCGCTGTTGCCGATAATAATGCACCAAATGTGATGATGCCGTAGTCACGTATGGTGCGCCATACCGTCTGTTGCATGCCAAATCCTTTTCTTACTGATCATGAGATATTGTAACAGCATCCCCCCCCCACACACTGCACAAAAAGCCCCTCTCGCCGCACGCTGTTGTACGACGAGAGGGGTGGACGCAGTCATGCGTATTTAGTTGAGTTTGTCAGGGCTCATCTGTGGCTTGTTGCGGCGCATCTTCATATCTAATGCAGCCATCATCGTCTCAGTGTCCAAAGAGGCAGCCTCAGCTTGGACTTGCAAGCGCGTGTGGCTCCGCTCGATACCCATGGCGCGCAACATCTGCTCGGCCTCGGGGATTTGTGTCATGACTTCGTCGCTGTACGACTGTTCTACGTGTGTGTGATCCATTGGGTGGCCTCCTTGCCATGCAATGTTTTCGAACCCATTTATATGGTATTGTACATTTCATATAAACGCAAGTATTTTTATTTGTACAAAATATACAAATTTGTGCAATTTTGAAAGAATAGCGCTCAAATCATCCCAGCATTGTCTATCACAGCGAGGGGCAAAGGACGCATTGATAGGGTATTGCGAGTCAGCGTATGCAACAGAGGGGGAGTGATTCGTTGGTTATTTGCTGAAAAGCTATTATCATGCTAGGATAGCACGGCAAAAGGGATAATTTTGGGAGTAACGCAGATGAGCATTCTCGTCGACCGTAACACACGGTTAGTTGTACAAGGAATCACCGGTCGTGAAGGTGAGTTCCACACGCGTCAGATGGTCGCCTACGGCACCAATGTCGTTGCAGGTGTCACGCCGGGTCGTGCAGGTCAAACGGCTATCGACGGTAACGTGCCGATTTTCAATACAGTGGCAGATGCCGTCAAGGCCACCGGTGCAAACACCTCGATCATCTACGTACCAGCCGCATTTGCGCCAGATGCCATCCGCGAGGCAGCATCAGCCGGTATCGCTTTGATTGTGTGTATTACCGAGGGCATCCCGGCCAATGACATGGTCAGCACGTATGCGTATGTCAAAGAGTGTGGCGCGCGTTTGATTGGCCCCAACTGCCCAGGATTGTTGACCCCTGGCCAAGCCAAGGTCGGTATCATCCCCGGCAACATCGCCATCCCCGGCCCAGTCGGTATCGTCTCGAAGAGCGGTACATTGACCTACGAGGCAGTCGATGCCTTGACTCGCATCGGGCTCGGTCAAAGCTCAATTATTGGTATCGGTGGCGATCCAATCATCGGCACCAACTACATCGATGTGCTCGAGCAATTCCAGAATGACCCGGAGACCAAGGCCATCGTGTTGATCGGTGAGATCGGCGGCACGGCGGAGCAAGATGCCGCCCGCTACATCGGCAAGCATGTCACCAAGCCGGTGGTCGGCTTCATTGCTGGGCGTACCGCCCCAGAGGGTAAGCGCATGGGTCACGCTGGCGCCATCATCTCGGGGGGTGAGGGCACAGCCCAAGAGAAGATCGAGGCGTTGCAGGCCGTGGGTGTGCATGTGGCCGAACTCCCCACTGATATCGCCCGCTTGGTCAAAGAAGCCATGGGCAAGTAGTCCACCACGGAGAATACGAGCGGCGATGCGTAATCACGCATCGCCGCTTTTTTGTATAACAGGAGAGCACTATGGCGCGCTATCATTTTTATGAGGATTACGCACTTGGGCTACAGATGATCACTCCAGCCCGCACTATCGGCGAGACTGAGGTCAGCATGTTCGCCATGCTCACCGGCGATTTCAACCGGCTTCACACCGACGCCGAATACATGAAATCGTCGCCGTTTGGCGAGCGTATCGCCCATGGACTCCTCGGACTTTCGATTGTCAACGGCCTCAAGTATCGCACCGACCTCGACCCTGACGGAATTATTGCGTTTTTGGGGCTGAATTGGAACTTCACGGCGCCGATTCGGTTCGGCGATACCATTCACGCAGTGTTGACCGTGGCCAACCTGCGTCCTACCAAAAACCCCGAGCGGGGCATTGTCACGTATGGGGTGCAGGTCATTAATCAACATGACGCAGTCGTACAACAAGGTGAGATGACCATGATGGTCAAACGTCGCCCCGACGCATAAATAAAAAGGTCGGTGCAAGGCATGAATCCTTGCACCGACCGCAACAATCCGATTACTCGAGATAGCCTTGGAGACGTGCGCCAAACTGAGGCGAGCGCAACAAGCGCAACGCATCGGCTTCGATTTGGCGGGTGCGCTCGCGGGTAATCCCAAACGCCAATCCCACCTCTTCGAGCGTCCGTCGGCGCCCGTCATTTAACCCGTAGCGCATCATCAAGATGGCACGCTCGCGCTCTGGCAACTCGCTCAACGCCGACGCCACATCTTGTTGCAGCATATGACGCGTCGCAATATCAATCGGCGTATCGCTGATTTCGTCGGCAAGCAACTCACCAATATGGCCTTCACCGTCGTTGTTAATCGGTTGCTCAAGCGAGATTGGTTGTGCTGACGCCTGGAGCAAGCGACGCACTTTGCGATCAGAGATACCTAGCTCAGCGGCGACCTCCTCGGGCGTGGGCTCACGTGAGAGCCCCTGCTCAAGAATACGCGTGGCACGGCGCATCTGACCGATAGCGTCGCTCAAATGTACGGGCAGGCGAATCAGTCGGCTCTGCTCGGCGATGGCACGTGTTACAGCCTGACGAATCCACCAGGTGGCATAGGTGGAGAATCGGTTTTTGCGCAGGTAATCGAACTTCTCGACCGCACGCATCAAACCAATATTGCCTTCTTGGACCAAATCCATGAACGACAACGGCCCGCCGATGTACTTCTTGGCGACACTCACCACTAAGCGCAAGTTTGCTTGAATCAAACGACGCCGCGCCTCTTCGGCATCGTCGATACGGCGCTTAAGTTGGCGTTGCTCGCGATCAGTGAGTTGCACCAACAAACGGGCGTTCTCCGAAAGGCCGCCGAGAATCCAGGCCAACAACAAATCAGGGGCGTGGCCGTGTTGGACGAGACGCAAGTACAATGGGGCGAACGGAGCAATGCCCGTCATTGACACCATTGACACAAGGCGCTCGCGATCACGTACAAGCTCTAAGTTCTCGTCGAACTCGGCATGAATCAATGGCAAACGCTCCACGAGTTGGTGCTGACTCGCAACAGCAATCACATACGGTACGTCGCTCACCAATCCACCAACAGCAATCCAGCGTTGATACCACGACTGCACGTCAATGACCCGATCTGCATGCGCTACCAATGTATTGATGCGCTCCTCAACGAATGGGTCAATTAGAGGAATCTCGGTCTGCAGGATTTCGCGTGCACAAATGCCCGCTTCCATCCGTTGCGCCAAATCAATCTCTTGTGCCCCATTTAACAGTTGAACTTGGCCGATTTCACGCAGGTACATCTGCACGGAATCTTCAACAATATCGCCCTTACGCAGGCCATCATTGATGTACTCCTCGGCGGATTCATCAGTCCACTGCGCATCAGGCTCACTCAACATATCTAGTTCGTCAGCATCGGGTTTGATTGGCATTTTCATCTCACATTCTGTGCTGGGAAAACCGCACGCACATTTCAATGTGCTTCTATCTAGTGATACGATTATGGTCAATCTCTGGATGTGCTTACAAGTGCAGGAAATATGTGACAAACATGAGGATATGATGAAAAAACTCCTGCAACGCACAATGCGCCACAGGAGTCTCACTACAATGAATTACGAACGACGGCGCAAAATAGTCTCACCAATCGTCTGGAACGCTACATAGACATCAGTCGAGGCATACATCTCAAGTTGTGCTAAACCGCGTTGAATGCACTGCTCAGCTGCAATGTACGCAGCATCTATGCCACCTGCTGTCTTGATTGCCGCTATGACGGCTGGCACTTGATCAGCCGCAATTGGACCGTGGACAATCCGGCGCAACAACGGATCATTAGCGCGTTGTGCGGCTAGTAGGAGAGGTAACGTGATAGTGCCCTCGCGTAGGTCATTGCCGGCAGGTTTGCCCAATACCGCTTCACTCTCAGTCATATCAAGAATATCATCGACAATCTGAAAGGCGAGACCCAGTTCATACCCGAGTTGGCCGAGCGCGGCAACTGCGTGCTCACTGCCACCTGAGACGGCAATGCCGGCCCGACAGGCAGCCTCAAACAACACGGCCGTTTTGTTGCCGATTTTGCGATAATACTGTGTGGCAGCCTGATCAAACGGCTCAACCATGGTCACTGGGTTTAATTCTCCCTCAACCATACGTTGTGCTGCATGCACATAAAAACCAATAATGCGTGGATCTGGCTCGTCGGCCAACTCACGTGCAGCTAGACCGAACAAGAAATCACCAAGCGCCAGCGCCACATTCCGATTCCAACGCTTGTGCACCGTAGCCCGCCCCCGCCGCGCACCTGCATGGTCAACTAAATCATCATGGACGAGCGACGCCGCATGGAGCAACTCAATCGCAACTGCAGGATGTACTGCACGACGAAAGTCATACTGCGCAACTTTGGCTGCCAGCAACACCATCATCACTCGCAGACGCTTACCACCAGCCTGCATCGTGTACAAGCCAGCTTCTTGGATAGCATCTTGGCGTGATCGAATACGTGCGAGGATTTCATGTTCTACTTGCACAAAATCCGACTGCAAACCGGTCGCCTGCATGATATCAGCTAATTGCATCCTCCCAACGCTGGGCGTATTTACTTGGAGAGTTGCAATTTGCATCTGTTAACCCCTGCAATCTGCTACCGAGATTGGTAGTGCGTTAACTATATCACAAAGTCTCTATCTGTCAACGCAATGTATTGCACATATTTTGTCAATATAATGCACGATACCAATCAGCACATCACGATGCATGATTGATATCGTGCCATGTTGAACTACCAGGCGCCGCGGACAACCTCAAGCTTACTGAGATGTGACGCCTCGCTGAGGCTAGCAAGATATGTCATGTCGTTGCTGTACTCGATGACGGAGATACTGGCGTTCGTGACCCAAATACGATTCATGCCATCCATGTGCATACCGAGCGCATCGGCGACGAGGATTTTGACGACCACGTCATGGGTGGAGAGCAAAATCGTCTGATCGGGGTGGGTTTTGAGCAGTTGCTCTTTGAAATCAAGCACGCGCTTGAGAATATTACTGAAGCTCTCGCCACCGGGCATCTGCGAACGGGTTGGGTGCAGACGCCACTCACGTAGGCCATCGCCGAATTTGGCAATGACCTCGTCGACCATCAAACCTGCCCACTCGCCGTGGTCAATCTCGATGATAGCTGGCTCGATCACAAACGGTGTCTCGGGGTGGTACTTGTGCACGGCCTCACCGGTCAAGCGGGCGCGCTGGAGTGGGCTCGCATAGATGGTATGAAACGACTCGGTGCGCAAACGCTCAGCGAGGGCCTCGGCCTGACGGACGCCCATCTCTGACAATGGCGCATCGTACTGTCCCTGATAGCGACCGATCCGATTCCACTCGCTTTCGCCATGGCGAACAATAACTAAACGCATATGGTATGCTACCTCATAACTAATCTATCTCACTCGTTGGCATTATACCATTGACCATATCAACAGAGACAAACCTAGACAGCGATTCGCACAATGACGACCCCATCACAACCATTAATGCCTGCGCTCCGGCGGATGCTTGATCAAGCCGAACCATTTGCGCTGATATATGACCAAACGCCAGACGGTGCGCAACAGTTCCTCACGTTACTCGATGACATCAGCCGCATGGCTCGCGAGTGCCAAGAGCAAGGTCTTGACATCAACAGTGAGTTAGTGCGCGTCGATGCGGTCGTTGGCCGCGCCATGCGCGAGGCCGAACGCTTTGCCAAAGCCAATGCAGGCAAGCCAATCGCCGCTGACAGCATTCACGGGCACCGCCTGATTGCCCTGGCCGCCGAGCGGATTGCCCTCAAACGCAGACGACTGATTACATCCGTAAGTGTAGTGACAATTATCTTGGCGCTGATTATCTACGTCGTTGTGACGGCTCCCCCCTCGTCCAACACGACCAGTATCATCGATTTGGCGGTATCCGGCCAATCAGCCGAGGCATATGCGCTGGCCCAACAAGAGCACGAGTCGTTCCCCGATGACCTGGAGACCATGCTCTGGCTCTCCGTACTCGCCGAAATCAATGGCGATTTGGTGCGCGCAGAGGAACTATGGGTGCGCGTGCAATCACAGGTCGATGGCCAGAACGCGCTCCTCTACCAACGCGGCAATACACGTCTGCTCGCACTCAATCTGGCTGGCGCCGCTGAGGATGCCCAACTCCTGCAACAAACTCCTGAGACCTACCCAGAGGGAGTACTGTTGGCGGCGGGCGTTGCCGAGGCGCGTGGCGATGTGTTGACTGCCATTGAACTGTTCGGCGAGGCAGCGCGCGTGGCTGAGGCCGCCAATCGACAGGAGATGGCCGTACTCGCCCGCGTACGCATGGGCAACCTGATGCAGTACGGCATCGATGCCACAATTACCCCGATTCCCTAGTTACTCGTCAGGACCAAATAAATCATCGGTGGTTGGCAACGGTTTATCTGCCAGTTGCCCGGCCACCGTATACCCTTGTGCCATTGATTTATAAAACTGCTCATCGTATGGTCGCGTCCGCACCACCACCGGCATCGGCACGGCATGCCCTAGAATCAAACACTGTTGCCGTGAGTCAAGTGTCGAGAGCACCGTACGCAAAGCTGATGAGCCACTCACACCCGTAAAAACGGCGTCGATGTCTTTTTCATCGTTCAACAGCGCCGTCACGCGACTACCCAATTGGCTCATCACATCGCTGTCAATCGATGACGGTCGCTGATCGACTACGAGCAGTGTCACACTGTACTTGCGCATCTCGCGGGCTATCGTCCCGAAGATGGTTTGTTTGGCTGAAAGCGGATTGAGGAACTTGTGCGCCTCCTCGATTGTTATGACTAGTTGTGGTGGTTTTTGGGAGGGATCCTTGCTGGTCAGATACGCCTCGGTACGTTCGCGCCAGCGTTGGTGGATTTTACGCGTAATAATATTGGCCACGAGCATATAGTCAATCGCATTATCAAAACGACCAAATTCGAGTACCACATGCTTTTTGGCCATCAGCTCGTCAATCAGCGTATTGATGACCGATCCATTGACATGATCGCGTACGTACTCGCGCCGACGGAGCGACTCGAGCTTGCGTTTGAGGGCACTCAGCGAGCCGTAGTGCGTACCAGTCGTATCGGCAAACTCTTGGAGCTCCTCGGGTGTCCAGTCGAGCAGCGTCCGTAGCCATTTGTCGTGATGTTGATCGACCAAGCGATAGGCTGATTCAGCAGCAGTGGCATTCAAGTTGAGCTCATGCTGAATGAGCAAGACATCGTCGACCTCGATCTCGTTGAGGCCAATCAACACCTCGTGGTCGTAGCTCGAGCCACGACGGTTTGATGAGGCGGCGTCGAGGGTATAGATGCGCACACTCGCACCGAATATTTTGCGCAGGCCTTTGACAAAACCACCGCCCTCAGAGGTGGCGTCGTTGCCGTACTCGGAGTGCATATCAAAAATCAGATTGGCAGCCACACCCGATTTAATCGTACCGCTTAGCAACAAGCGCGTCAGAAAGCTCTTGCCCGTGCCGCTTTTGCCAAACACGCCGTTTGAACGCTCAACCAAGCGATGCAAATCAATGCAGACGGGGACGTCCATGTCAAGCGGCCGGCCAATCTCAAAGTGGGTGGCATCCTCGCTACCAAACACACGAGTAAAGTCGCCTTCGTTGGCCTCGTAGACCGGCGAAAAATGGGCCGGGATGGTTTTGACGGGGAGCATACCCTCGTTGACATCACGGGGGAGCATCAGCGATGGACGCAAATCAATGGTGCCGTAGGTGGTAGTGCCGGCAAGGACCTCTTGCATGAATGGGTCGTCGCTGGGGGGATCAAGCAGGACGCCAGGGGATGTGGCCGCTAATTCGACATCCGTCAACATGGCAAAAAACTCGTGCTGACGCCCCTCGACCAACAAAAACTGGCCGACGCGCAAAGACTCAATGGCTTGACTGCCATCAATGCGGGCTGTGAGGCCATCAGTGAGTGATCCACTGACAATCACACCTAGTCGTGAACGTTGCGGCATAACATGCGTCCTTTTGTGTAGGGCAATTGCGACGTTACTTGCATTATACCGTAGCAGGATAAAAGAGGAGTGGGTGGGAGCGAAGCTCACCACCCACCATGTGTGGAAACCGGGTTGCCCCGGGAGGTTTAGGGGGCGACGTGAAGCGGTATATCGTTGCCGATATTGTGATGACCGTCGCAATCACCACCTGATGTCCTAACTATACCACGCCAAATCCCCCCAAACATAAGAAAATCATAAGAGTAATCTGATAATTGGATGCGAATTAGGCAATCCAATCATCAATTTGCTTACATTTACTCGTGATAATCGAACCCGGCAATCATCCCATGCTCAATCTCGTGGCGTAACCAAATGTCGAGAATCTGCCCAGAGATGGCAGTCGGTGGTGGGGTGGCTGGCATGGCATCACGGCTAAACCAGCGCCCATCAGCAAGCTCCTCAGCATCGATTTGGATGTCGCCGCCTTTGTACTTGGCCAAGAATCCAACCATGACCTGATGGGGGAACGGCCAATTTTGGCTGCCGACATAGCGAATCTGGTGCACCTGCACGCCGACCTCCTCGAGCACCTCACGGACCACACACGCCTCAAAACTTTCACCCGGCTCCACGAAGCCAGCCACAAGGCTATACCGATTGCCCCAGCCTGTTTTGGTGGTCAACAAGACACGATCCGGACCATCATGGATGAGCACAATAATGGCAGGGCTGACAGGCGGGAATATCTCGAATGCACACGGGTCACAGCGATAGCCCCAGTTGTTATCGATGGCACGATATGGCTGGCCACAACGCGTACAAAATCGATGGAGCATGCGGAACTCGACAAGTTGTTTGGCATAACTGGCCGCTGCGACCACCTCAGGAGCAACACCTGGGTGATTCATCAGGGTGCGCAAATTAATCGCCTGCAAGCCCTCAGAGAGCTCGCAATCGGGGTCAACTGCGGCGGCATGTACGGCCAAGTCGCCTTGTGTACCCAAAGGGAAGTGTTGGGCAATCGTGATGCTATGCGGGCCGTGTGGATCACCAGCGAGAGGCGTGGATGGGGCGTTTACGTCAACCACCAACTCCTCGCCGCGCATCACATACCACACATGAGTCTTCCCTTGGGGACGTTTGGGCGGATACGTCCGAATGAATGGCTCCATCGATGACCTCTTTGTCTACTAAACGCTACTATCGTCTCCAGGACGATTGAACCAACGAAAGAAGATGACCGTCAAAACGGCAAAATAAATCAAGCCTCCGAACAGCCACATGATGAGCCCGGCTAACTCTTGATCGGCTTGGGCCGTCATGCCCCACGGACGCGCCACGCCCTCGTAGGCTGGATAGACCACAAAGCCGGCGAAGGTCAGCAACGCACCAATGATAGTTGGCGGAATCGACATGAAGAAGAGATAGATCATCAGTGCGCCGGGTGTTGAGCGCGGTAGTTGTGGGAGCTGGCTATACACAGGCCACCACGACAAAAATGCGCCTACGATGAACATGACATGCTCGAGCACGTGTACATTTTGGTCGCGTACGGCCAAATCATAATTTGCAGGAACATGCCAGCCGATCAAAATCGCGTTCGAAATCACTAACACGGCGACCGGATTAAAAATTGCTTGCGCAATCGCTAACACGCTACCGTTGCGAAACAAGACGCTACCGAGCGAGGCCGGAATACTCCCAATCAACAAAATCGCCACTGGAATCATCAAGATTAGGTGTTGCACCATGTGCATTGACAATGAGACAAGTGAAAGGGTATCAATGGGTGATACGAGTGCGACAATCATCAAGACCATCGCCAACAAAAAGCGATTCCGCTCGACCTGCGTGGCCGGTTCCAATTGCCAGCGTCGCAATAAAGGACCAGTAATGAGAAAATAGCCAGCAGTAAGAAGCGTCAAGGCCATAATCAGGCCAGGTTCGAAGTTCCAGGCATATACATTCATCACAGTACCTCAAAAGATTATCCCTCTTTATCTTACAACATCCAGCCTGACCACAAACAAAAAACCGCCACAGGACTAAGCCTGTGGCGGAATACCATGTGTGATTTAACCAGCAATGCCAACATGCCCTGAGAAGAGCGTCAACATCACCAACACTAATGAGACTGCCAACAAAAACGGCACAACAAACAAGAACTGAAAGATCTTGAAATCACCTTTGATGTGCATGAAGTACAACACCACACCCACGCCCTTTGCAATCATCAACACAATCAGTATTGCCAAGAAGAGTTCGTGTGAGAACAAGTCTTGCACCAAGAAGATGGCAACCTCGATTGCAGTCACAACTGCAAGAACAAGACCGACCAACCAATAGAAGCGCGTGCTATGCTCAGTGTGAGCCTCGTGATGCTCTACATGCGTGTCATGATCTGCCATGTCACCCTCCTACATCAAATAGACAATGGTGAAGATTGCCACCCACACCAAGTCAACGAAGTGCCAGTAGAGTCCACCCAATTCAATATCCATTGGGTTCTCTGGTGAATCAGGGAACTTGTTGACTTTGACATACACAGCAATCAACCAGATGATACCGATGGTAACGTGTAAGCCGTGAAAGCCGGTCATCACGAAGAATGTCACGCCAAACAAACTGGGGACGATGGCTGCCGGATGACCATGATCTTCACCCAATTTTAGAATGGAAGGATCAAGGTTGAGCGACGACAACATGGTGAACACCTCGTCACTGATTTGCAGTGAATACGAAGGTGCCAGCTTGAGGCCGACATGGTACAGGTGCATAAACTCATACACCTGACCACCAACAAATGACGCACCAAGTAAGATGGTGGCCATCTGCCAGAAGCGGAACTTCTTCCAGTCACGGGCTTTTGAGGCAGCAAGCGCTAACACCATGGTCAGCGAGCTGGCGAGCAACAATGACGCCAAAAGAGTGGTTAACTCGATACCGAGATAGTTGAGACGTGGGTCAAGCTCTTTGAGGATACCTGCGCCGTTCAAAACCTCTTTGGTACGTGCATAGAAAATCAAATGGGTCACAATCAACGTCGCAAAGAATAAGGTCTCAGAACCGATGAAGGCCCAAAGTCCCAATTTGCGACTATCCACACCCATCGAACCGACAAGGGGCTTTTGACCGGCCTCGCCCTGGTGTGCATGACTTGCAGAACTACTCATGAATCCTCCTCATCAGGCGCGGCAATTCGAGATTACCGCGCCGTCAATGCTTTCTAGTGGTGATGCCCCATGTACGGCGAGTCCTTACGTGAGTCAATGACCCAACCACGGATGGCCACAAAGACCATCACGGCGCCAATGGCGATAAAGCCAAGAGCGGCAACACGCGTGGGCAAGCCCAAGATTGCTTGGTTGATGTAGATGAACCCGAGTGAGGCAATCGTCAAACCACCAGCCAAAACCATTGGGCTAAAGGTCATGCTGGGCATGTGGATATCCTTGGCGCCCGGCGTGTTCTCGTCGGTGTACTCGTACCGCACTGGTGATGGCTTGCTGGCAGGACCGTGATCATCACCGGCAGCGTGTGGGTACTTAGCGTCCCACAATGGGCGACGGCTGGTCACCACTGGAGTATGAAGGAAGTTGTATGACGGTGGTGGTGAAGGAATCGTCCATTCCAAGGTGGCAGCATCCCATGGGTCGTTACTAGCGACCGCACCGTTGCGCAAGCTCTTGAAAACGTTATAAATGAACATCAAAACTGAGAAGGCCAGCAAGAAGGTGCCAATCGTCTCAATTAGGTTCCAAATCTCCCAACCCATGCCAGCCTCGTAGGTGTAGATACGACGTGGCATACCCTCAGTCCCCACAATATGCATGGGGAAGAAGGTCAGATTGAACGAGACAAGCATCAACCAGAACTGAAGCTTACCCAACTTTTCGTCGAGCATGCGGCCAGTCATCTTGGGGAACCAGTAAAAGGCACCCGAGAAGAGACCCAAGATCGAACCACCGAAGAGCACATAGTGCAAGTGGGCGACGACGTAGTATGAGTCGGTCTGCTGCAAGTCAATCGGTGGTGAGGCCAACGTGATACCGCTGATACCACCAATAATAAACATTGAGATGAAGCCAATCGCATACAGCATAGCCGTAGTCAGGCGTACATCACCACCCCACATCGTGGCAATCCAGTTGAAGATTTTGACGCCAGTGGGGATAGCGATAACCATGCTGGCACCAGCGAAGAAGGCATTGGCCATCGGGCCAAGACCGACACCGAACATGTGGTGTGCCCACACGATGAATCCCAAGAAACCGATGGCCACACCCGAGTAGGCCACAAAGGCATACCCGAAGATCGGCTTACGTGAGAACGTGGGTAATACCTCTGAGATCATACCCATGACCGGCAAGATCAAGATGTAGACCTCAGGGTGACCGAAGAACCAGAACAAGTGTTGCCACAACACGGCGTCACCACCCAAGGCTGGGTTGAAGAACGCTGCGCCAAATTGACGGTCAAACAAAAGCTGGATCGATGCAACCGTGAAGGTGGGGAAGGCGAAGATGATGATGAAGCTGACGACCAAGTTCATCCACACAAACAACGGCATGCGGTTGAGGGTCATCCCTGGTGCGCGCATGTTAAGCACGGTGACGATGAAGTTCAGCGCGCCGGCAATCGAGGCCACACCAGTCAAGCCAAGGCCGAGAATCCAGTAGTCCATACCGGCAGTGGGCGAGTAACGGGTCATGGTGAGTGGAGCGTATGAGAACCAACCACCGTTTGGTGCACCCCCAGCAATAAAGCTGAAGTACAGCAACAAACCACCGCCCAAGAAGAGCCAGATTGACAAGGCATTCAAACGGGGGAACGCCATATCGCGGGCACCGACCATCAATGGCACGACATAGTTACCAATGCCGACGTTCATCGGCATGATTACCAAGAAGACCATGGTGGTTGCATGCATGGTGAAGAGTTGGTTGTAAACATCAGCACTCAAGAACGTGTTATTGGGCATACCCAACTGCACACGGATCAACATCGCCTCGATACCACCGATGATGAAGAAGGCAAAGGCGCTGATGATGTAGATGATACCGATTTTCTTATGGTCAACGGTTGCCAGCCATGAGCGCCATGAGAAGCCCTCACTGGTGGCGCTGCCGCTGTGCGTTGAGGTGACGTGTTGCTCAGCAATCGCCATTATCGAACTCCTTACTTCTCTTCCGGAAGAGTAATGGTCAACTTCATACTATCGAGGTAGGCAACCATATCGGCAATCTCTTGGTCAGTCAACGCGACAGCGCGACCCTCACCAACAACCTTACCCATCAGGTTACCCTGCTTGACGGCCTCAGGATTCTTCAACCACTTTGCCAAGTTCTCAGTGCTGTATGGCAAAACACCAGCAGCAATCGTGATGCGACTCCCGTAGTGATTCAAGTTTGGCCCAATCTTACCGTTTGCCCCCTCGACACCGTCGACTACGTGACAGCTAATACACTGCTTTTTGACATCGGCGAATAAGGCAGCACCACGCTGTGCGTCACCAGTCACACCCAACACCTGAATGGTAGTGCTTGGAGCGGCTGGGCGCTGTGCATACAACTCTTGCCATTTGGCAAATTCGGCAGGCTCAACGGCGATCACGCGGAAGCGCATTTGGGCGTGGGCCTCACCACAGAACTCCGCACAAAACGCCCGGTAAATGCCAGGCTCATTAGCCGTGAACGAGATGTAGTTGGTCTTACCGGGAATCATGTATGTCTTACCAGCCAACTTCGGTACCCAGAAGTTATGCATGACATCTGCGGCCTCGAGCTGGATTTGCACCGGCTGACCAACAGGAATATACATGTCACTTGCAGTCACCAATGCACCATCGTTGTACTGGAACTCAAACCACCACTGGTGTGCGATTGCCTTAATCTTAATGGCCTCGGGTGGTTGATATGAGTTTGCAGCCTGGGTGCGGAACGTCAATACAGCAATCACAAGTAACACAATGGCCGGGGCAACTGTCCAAGCAATCTCAATCTTGGTGTTGCCGTGGATTTGTGCAGGAATGGTTGTTGAGTCATCTTGCTTGGCCTTAAAGCGCCATACGGTATAGACCAACGCACCTTGAACGATTAAGAAAACGCCCAATGCCATCCAAAAAACTGGCTTGAGCAAATCATCCATGATACGTGTGGCTTGATCACCATACGTGTACACTGTCGTCGCTGGCAGATTTGCACATCCTGCAAGCAACAGTGCTGAGCCAAGCAAAAGGGCTGATGCCCGCTTTGCGCTCACTTGTGCGTCCTTTCTCATGCTTTCTCCTCACATGTGCCCACCATACTATGTGCCGTGCAGTATGGTTATATAGCGAATGATGTCGATTTATTGTGGATGTATCGGCATCACCACACACCTATCCCGTGTCATTTGGCACACACAGGACGGGAAAATTGCTCATACCGATTATATGCAAATCCCGCAATCCGTCAAACAGAACAAAATCGTTGCAACTGCTGTTCGTCTATATGTTTGAAGAGAAGTACTCATTCTGCACATACTTTCATTTGCACATTTGTCAAGACATGGTATACTTTTGCAACTTATTACGTTAAAGGTCATAATTTATCGAGGTAAACGCGTACTCCATCGTTGTATTCAGCGAGGGTCAGAATGCATACGCCACACATGCATAAACACGATGAAGCTGTAGGTTATACAGACTCACGTATCGACGAGCAGATCAAGTGTATTCACCAATACTATGCGCCACCGTTTGACCTGATTACATGCGAAATCTTAGATAGTCTCCTCCAATACGCCACAACAGAGCAAATTGCGCACTTTTCACAATTACATGTCGACACAGTACGCCGTACGCTACACGTCATCGAATCAACGCTTGATACATCATCACATTCACAAATTGTTGATAATTGTCAGATACGCCGATGGAGCACCTCAATTCACCCCCAAAAAGTAGACGAAACTCACACATTTGAATGATACTCACAAGAAATCATCAGTTAAAATATCCCTATAATTCATTTATTTTGGGAATATATGATGACGTACCCTCGTTCATCCATTCATGTACTACTCATCGTTGGGGGCATGCTGCTCGCGAGTGTCATGCATAGCCGTACGGTTTTTTTGGGACAAACTGGCATGTGGGGCATCAATCCGTGGCATTGGGGATTCATCATCATGACCATCATCGCCGCACTCTGGCTTTGGCGTAGTACACAGGTACGCTGGCCAATTGGTTTAACAATTGGTATCGCCGCGATTGACATCGGATGGCATGTCACCAATCCAATTACCACCCCATACATGCACCTCGTCAATCCTGGTTTTATGGCGTTGAACATGATTGCAATCATGATTATTTGGCAAATTGGGCGTGAAGTACGATACGACACACATCATACACACCTCAGCGCAGTAGCCCTCATCATTCCCACGATTATTGGCTGGAACATCTTTGTCTCGCACTCGCCATTAACGGCCGTCTACGCCGAAATATACGGTGGTGGTGAGACTCTAATCGGCCAAGGATCGTCGAGTCTCTTTTTGTTTGTGGCAATCTGGAGCAGCGTCTGGATTTGGGTGCGCAAAAAACCAATCCCATTCGGTACATTTATCATCACATCGGCAATTCTTGCATTCAGTCAGGTCGCCATCAAAGGCGAATGGCGCTTCGTCATTGCGGTAATCGTTGCCGCCATACTTACCGAACTAAGTCATCGACGGTGGCCAACTCGCTGGCATCTCAATAGCGTGCTCTGGACAATTGGATTTGGGGGCGGCTACTTTCTGACGCTCTATCTCACCACCAGCATCGCCTGGGAGACGACGATTTGGACAGGCATTTTGACGATCATGATCCTCATTAGTTACGCATTGGCCCGCATCAGCAATCCGTATCCATCACCCACAGGAGTCAACTGATGATTGCCGAACAGCTCCGTCCTTCACGCATTCAGCGCGTTGCCGAGTTACTGAGTCAGCCCCATGTGATGGGCTGGTTGATGATGCCAACCGGCATCTGGTTTTTGGCGGGTCTCTACCTCGATGGCTGGGCGCATAACCATGGCAAAGTCGACAATACTTTTTTTACGCCGTGGCACGCAGTCTTCTACTCGGGGTTTGCGGCAGTCGCAGCCGTCCTTGCGCTCTTCGTAATGGCCGCCTACGTGCGCGGACAACTCTGGCAACGCGATTTGCCAGTCGCCTACCGCAGCGCTATTGTCGCCGCCCCATTGTTTGCCATGGGTGGACTCGCCGATTTGTGGTGGCACGAGACATTTGGGTTTGAGGCTGGCATTGAAATCCTGATTAGTCCACCGCACTTGCTCTTGGCGAGTAGCATGTTTGTGATTTGTGCGGCGCCGGCACGCACCTGGGCCGCATACCGCGATCGCAACCCTATTCCAGTCATCTTGAGCATTCTCGCAGCCTGGTCAGTGGTTGTCTTCATGCTGCAATATAATCATCCCTACGGCATCATCTGGCCTGAACGCAGTGTCATCGGTGAGACGGGCGTTTTGGTTGGGCTGGTCAGTCTCTGTCTCCACTCACTCCTCACCACCGGGGTCGTATTGTGGATGCACGACCGTCAACTACCCCGTGGGAGCATTACCGTCGTACTCGTCATCAATGCGCTGATGATTGCATTGATGGGCGACGAGTACCGATTCGGTTGGGCAGCCCTTATTGCCGGCATTGGCGTTGAGATTGTCCAACACATCACCCGCACACAGCCACATGCGCGACAAATCCTCGCCCTTGCGATTGTCACACCCATTCTCTTGTGTAGTGCCTACTTTGGCGTTATTGCTGTGACCACCACGCTTGTGTGGCCGATCAGCTTATGCATCAGTGCGATTGTGACGGCGGTATTCTGTACCTACTCGTTGACGTTTACGTGGCCAAAAGCATCAACCGCACGCAGTGCCTAGATAGGCCCGCCACCTATCTATACCTCGGGATCAAACGCATGTGGTGTCATGCGAGACATGCAGGGCGTGCCCGTTTTTCAATAGCTATATACTCACAACAATCCCCCCACAGCGCACATGCACCGTGGGGGGATGATCATCGGCAGGCAAAGGTGGAGCGTTATAGCACGCCTTTGGTACTGGGTACGGCATCACCAAGGCGCGGATCGATCCGGCTAGCAGCATCGAGGGCGCGCCCCAAAGCCTTAAAGAGCGCCTCGACTTTGTGGTGATCGTTGCGCCCGTACTCAACCCGGGCATGCAGGTTCATACGGCCATGATAGGCGATACTCTCGAATAGATGAAAGAGCAAGTCGGTACCGAGCGTACCAACGCGTGGTGTGACAAACTCCGCATTGAACACACAATAGGCGCGCCCACCGAGATCAATGGCCACAAAGCCCAACGCCTCGTCCATCGGCACATAGCTGTGGGCAGTCCGCACAATGCCACGACGGTCGCCGAGCGCTTTGTCGATGGCCTGCCCCAAACAAATACAGACGTCCTCGGCGGTGTGGTGGTCGTCGACATGCAAATCGCCGTGTGCCGTGACATCGATATCGAACTGGCCGTGCTTGGCCATCAGGGTCAGCATATGATCCAAAAAGCCGATGCCGGTCTGGGCGTGGCACTGACCAGTACCGTCGATATTGACGCTCAGCGTGATACTCGTCTCACCGGTGGTGCGGGCAATCTGGGCCTGACGCATGATGACTCCTCCACTGTTTTGGGGGCGTTGACTGTGTTCAATTGTACCTGATAATCAGCGCACCGTCAGTGTCGACGTACCGGCGAGCACATCAATCTGCCGACTCCAGCTGCCGTCGCTCTGGCGCTGCATGGTAATAGTCCCCCAGGCCTGCTGGGTAAACCATGGCATACAGAAGGTATCACCCGTGAGGAGTGCAGCTGGCGGATCAAAGCGCATCCAACCTTCGGCGACGTTACAGGCGAAGCCTGTACTGGCGGGCAGGAGCATCCAGGCGGCCATCGAGCGCGCATAGTGGTGACCACACTCGACTTCGTTCCACGGGTTGCGCTTGGTGCCGTCGTGGCGGGCGCGCAGCGCCTTGACTAGGCGCGTGGCGTTCTTGAGGTCACCTTGGGTGAGCAAGTGGGCGGCCACGTGATACTCGATGCCCGTCCAGACCTCGTCAGAGTAGACAAATGGGAAGCGTGGGCGACCGCCGTTGGGCCACGTGCACAACACCAGCCCCTGCTCGTCTTCGAGCACGTAGGTGCGTTGGGTGTTGATGTGACTATGGAACGACACGCGGAAGTTGTGCTTCATAATCGCCTGCAACGTCTTATCGACCATCTCTCGGGGCACGACATCGCCCAAATCGAGCAAGGTGGCATGCAGTTGGCCGAGGAGCTGATCCGTCAGAATCCCTTGGCCATGTTGATAGCGCTCAGCATCGACATCATCAAGGTGTTGGATGAAGTAGTCGCCGTTCCAACACAACTCGACAAAGCGTTGTTGGCCACGCGCCACACACGCACGCCAGCGTGCTGCGCTCTCACCATCACCAACCACATCCGCCAAGGCGGCACCAGCGTTGAGTCCGGCAAGGTAATAGAGCGTGCTGAGCGGGTTGGCGCCATAGAACTCAATATCGTAGGTATTGTGCTGGCGCCCATCGGGGACGCCATCGCGGTCAGTGTCCCAGTGTGCATCGGCGTAATCGACTGCCCGCTTGAGTCCCGGATAAATCGTATCAAGCCAAGGGCGGTCGCCGCTGAGTTGCCACTCGCGCCAGGCGCGCAAGATACAGCCCATTTGGCCATCAATACAGGCCTCGGGGCGCTGGTCGCCCCAACCCCAAATGAACTCTTCGCCAAACTTTTGGAAGGTGCGGAAAATCATGTAGCCGTCGGCCTCGGTCTCGACCGTGAACTCGATGGTGCGCATGACGCGCTCGAGTTGTGGAAAAAGGTAGGCCATGGCGTAGGCGTAACTCCAGACGTGGGTGCACGAGCCGGGGCAACAGCCCGCATCATCAAAGCACCCCTCCCAGCCATAAAAATCACCATCGGCCAACCAGAAACAGGTGGTTGAGCGCATGGGCACAATCGTGGCTGCCAACGCATCACGCATCGGCTCAGGCAACGTCATCTGTTCAAGCACATCACGGAACTGTCGCGTCTTGTGGGTCAATGCATCTTGCCGGTACACCAGATCGGCCACCACCGCTGTCGCTGATGCGTACATGGTGGCGTAATGGTTTTGGGTGAGGGGCGCAGTAGCCTTATCCCAGGTTTTGCGCCGATTAGGCACGTACCACGCCAGCACAAACGACACCGTCTGTTGTGCACCCGGCGCAAGTGTCAGGTGGGCAGCTAGCGAGCCAGTGTCAGCGGCACCGCGTGGCGCCGGCGTGGTATAGGCGGGATCAGTCAGGCGCCCATCACCGTGCAGATCATCCCAGAAATCCTGCACGTAGTCCCACCAACCACCACGCAACCACGCAGTGCGGTAGCTGACATTGGGGTGGGTGGTAGCCAAGGCCAGCTCAGCGTACTCAAGTGCACCGGCGGATTGCAGGGTATTGCGGTAGGTGAGTTGGTGATACGTGGTCGAATCGTAGGTAATCACGCCGCCACCTGGGCCCGACAGATTACCGTATTTATCGAAATGCACGCCAGCAGTCGCATCGTACAATGAGAACGCTAAGGTTATGTCGAGTGCGGTATTTGATGTATTGGTGACGGTGTAGTTAAACACGGCAGCCGGCAGGCCCGAGTCTACCGGATTGAGGGGTACAAACGGTGTAAAGGCCTCGAGCGTGACCGTGAGGGGCATCGCTTCATCGCTGAGGGTGAGTTCGGCGATGGGGTAGGTACCAGCTAGGCTTGATTGGGCAAAGCGAGGCAGGCCGTAGGCGGTATGGGGGTGATAACCATGTGAGAGTGCGTGGGTGCCCGCAATCGGACCTTCGAGGATACGCGTAATGCGATCGCCACCGTGCGGCAGCGCTGAGATACACGCAAAGGTATTCGGCAGATAGGTGCCTTTGGCCGGCGTATTGAAAATCTCCCAATCCTGCAAGTTACCACGCACACCAAGGGAGACGTTGCCTGATCCTATCCCACCTAACGGGAAAGCGGCTTGGGTTGCGGAAGGTGCATACTGCCGCGAACGCTGGTTCATCTTCGAACTCCTGCATATAACCAATGACACAGACGAATATCTTGATTATGTCATATGCATCAGGAGTGTCAAGTAGACAAGAGCGGAGGCTGTGCAATCAAGCGTCGTGGCGCCCCAGCAAATCATCTCGGATTACACCAATCACATCATAAAACGTCATATTTATGTTAAACATCGATGCCTGCTGTTGCGTTTGTGCAACGGCAGCACGTGCCATCTGCAGTTGTTGTTCAACCATTTGATCAAGCATAGCCCCACGATACAGTCGACGCTCCTCGCGGAATTGCTGGCACAATGCACTGAGGACAAGCGTCTCATGGGCACTGCCAGTGCGCATCAACAATGCACTGTAGATATCCATGATGTACAACATATCTTGCATGCCACCGGCACGATGGAGCACCCGGAATGTCTCAACAAGATTGGTGCGCGTATCGTGTACATCATCGGCTAAAACACTAATTGCGGCCAAGCGCAAATGACAATTTGCCATATTAATCGGCATAGAAATCCGTTGAAACTCTTGCCGGGCATAGTTGAGGTAGGTTCGTGCACCTGCAAAGTCACCAACTGCCATCAATACGAGGCCTCGATTATACGCAGCATCCAGCAGGCCAATCGTCACACCTGCATCACGGAACATGGTCATGGCGTTGTCGTTATACTCAAGTGCCTGACGGAGATTCCCCACTGTAAAATGCATAAATGCCAGCATATCAAGTGCACGTGCTTGCCATGTTCTTGCGTTACCAAGCGCAAAATAATCAATCGCACGCTGTAAATCATCACATAATTCAGTAAAAATACCTTGTTCCATTGCATCTGCATCATGGAGTCCATTAAGCCCATACTCAATAGCTGTACGCGCCCACACAAACTGTGCCTGATGTGCTTCGGCCAAGGCGAATGCTTGGCGGAGATATGTCAATGACAAATGAATTACCCCGCGATTACCGTACAGACTCCCTAACAAAAAAACCAACTCAGTCCGCTGTGGATGATCACTTGGCAACAACACCTCACACCGCTCGCACAGACTAACCGCATCCGTAGTGAGACCATGGCGAATCCATAGCGTATGCCAGTTCACCAAAATTGACACGGCCTCGCTCACCAAATTACTGGCCAACAAGAGTTCAACCATGTGCAATGCAACAACAACATCCGTTGTCGTCACGAAAGAGTTATTTTGTTGAAACACATCTTCCCATTTGGCATCAATAAACAGCGTTGCTTTTCCCAAATCGCGTAGCAACTGATACTGCCGATCGTGCGTCATCCGTTGCTGAATAACCTGTCGAATCACGGCATGCACGGCAAACAAATCGGCATCACTACGTACTTGATAGATGACTTGCCGTTGTTCGAGCGCATCCATCATGCTCGGTAAAGCATATTCACTCACCGCAAATAGTTGTTGGCTGACAAACTGTAAAAACCGAAGTGGGATATGCAGACGACTAATGCTGAGGAGCATCACTATCCGCATTTCGGTCGTACTCAAATTATTGAGTGCGAGTGCCACAGAATTGTGCGACGATATCGGGTTTGCGTGTTGGGTCACGGCGTTGGCGATCATAGCAATTTGTAGTGGGTTACCCTCAACAATCCGACACGAACGCAACACATATTCACTGTCGATGCTACGGCCACCTGCCTGTTGAAAGACACGCATAAATAATTGGCAGGCAGCTGCGCGCTCATGATCCGTCTGTAATGGCGGAATCACCACTGACTGCGCTACGCCAATTAACTCGGCAAGTTGATACATTCGCGAGGTAATCACAAAGCGAAGCGAGGGGAACTGTTGCATCATCTGGCGAATGACCATCGCAGGAGCCATTGGATTTTGTTCATCAGCATTATCGATAAGGACATATGACGACTGCATTTCGAGCACCATTTTGAGGCGGAGCACAATCGGTTCATTGGTCAATGGTTTGATTTGGAACGTCAGCGCCAACTGTTGATATAAGTTACCTAGTGAGGTCACAGTCGACAAATCGAAGTAGTAAGTGCGTTGCCCTTGGGTAATCTCATACTGACGCATCAGCTCGAGTGCAATCGCAGTCTTGCCGATACCAGCAGTACCAACAAGAACTATATGTTGGCGTTGCAGCACCACATCGCGCAAGCGCTCAAGCAGATGATCGCGCCCGATTAATGGCGCATTGACGCTCGGCGCCGGCGGGTAGAAACCATACTGTTGTAATGCGCTTTGCCAAGCCTGTCGCGAGAAGTAGACACTAAACTGTTGCAGTTGATCGATAGGCACCCGGACAGCCACCGCCAACTGCATGAATTCATCAGCACTCCATACACCCGGATGATGACCAAACAAAATATCAACCGTTGCTACAAATACTGCCATCGGCGCCGTACTATCACGTTCGGGACGCGTCAAGAACATGTCATCAAACCGCGCGCGCGTCAAACTGACCCCTCGTGTATGCAGTGCTGCAATGACATCGGGGACAAGGATTTGCTGGGTACGAAGCCGCTGAAACGCGAGTTTCATCAGCTGAATGATAGTTGATTTGTCAAAAAACGTGTAGGTAGTCATCCGTGATACATGAACTAAACTACGATTCCCATGTTGGCTTTTCCCAGCCGAAATCAATCTGGTGGCGCCGCAGCAGCGATTGCAACTTAGGGTCCTCCTCGGCTAGTTCAACGATCCGACTCAACGCAGCGTTAAATGCGTCTTGCATCCCGTCGGGATATTTGGCAAAACGCTCTGGCGGCACATCAAAAATCAATGCCACATGAAAGCGCAAATATCCATCACTGGTCTGTTCTGGTGGCATCTCGACTACCTCGTGTATGACTTACGTAATGTAGTTGTATCATATCACGCTCTCTATCTATAGAGTCAGATTGCAACTGCAATCAGGCGTGTGGTATACTGCAAGAGGTGTGGCCCGGTAGCTCAATGGATAGAGCATCAGTCTTCGGAACTGAGTGTTGGGGGTTCGATTCCCTCCCGGGTCGCCATCATTCCCCCGCGTAGTTGTATGCAACTACACGGGGTGTTTTTATCCCACACCGCATCACTATTAGACGCATAAGCCGGCACGAATCCGATGACACTGCTCGTTTTTTTCTTTATAATCAACACAACTATGACAAGACCATTCAAGGGAGTGCGAGGATGCAACAACAATTTGATGTAATCATTGTCGGTGGTGGCATTTTGGGCTGGAGCACCGCATATCACCTACATATGCGTGGAATCACCGACATCGCGGTGATTGACGTCACTCCCCCAGCCGAGGCCACCACTGGTGCTGGAGCCGGGTTTGTCGGCACGTGGGCGGCAGGATTTGGCCCAGCCACCTGGGGCGAGGAAGAGCTCGCCATTGAGCAATATAGCCTTGAGTTCTACCGAGCGCTCGGGCAACGCCACGCCATCCAGCTCCGCACCAATGGCAATTTATTCGTCGCGCGCACGGCGCACGGCTACAACACCTGGATTGCCCCGATGCTTAAACATCGCCTCACACCTGCTGGCACCCAAGCCCTTAGTGCAGGCGAATTGGTTGAAATGAGTAACGGGTGCTTAGCCCACACCGAGGTCTACGGCGCTGTCTACCACCCGCACGGCATTCAAATACACACCACCCCCACGCTCAAAGCAATGGTCCACGAGGCCACCCACGGTGGTGTGACCAGCATCGTCGGCGAGCTGGTTACATCGATTGATATGCGCCACGGCGTAGTCACCGGTGTCACCACCAATACCGGAGCACACTACGCATCCGAACGCGTCGTTTTGGCATGTGGCGCCTGGAGCAACCACCTAATTGGCCAGGTCAGCGCCACATTGCCGCTCTATCGCCTCGTGGCAACCCGCGTCATCAGCCCAAGCTGTGGCATCCCATCCACACTCCCAACCTTGATGATCCCCGAGATGGGCGCCTGGATTCGCGAGCACCAAGGAGGTCTGATGTGGGGCACCGGCGATGGCTATGCGCCGCTCCACAACTTGCCCACCGAGGCCAAGCCCGGCACGCGACCACATCACCCCGAGTTGCTCAATCAACTTACAGCCACGGTCGGTGAGTCACTCCAACGACTCTTCCCTGCAGCCGATATCAGCGTCGCTGAGTGGACACAAGGCATGCCCGTCTACACCGTCGACCGACGCTTTTGTGCGGGTGCGGTCGCCGGTGCACCAGGACTTTGGGCAGTAACCGGTGACAACGAAGCCGGTGTGACACACGCCCCTGGTCTCGGGCGCATGATGGCAGATTTAGTCATCGAGGGCAGTAGCGATTGGGTCAACGATCAGGCGTTTGCACTCAACCGCTTTGGTGCGCGCTACGACAACGAACCAGCCGTTGCTGCAGCCATGCCACCACGGCGCTAAACGAGGAGTATCCTATGCAATCTCATATCATTTGGTGGCGAATAAGTGTCGTACTGGTGGTGAGTGCAGTAGTCACTATTGTGACATTTATGGCAATCGGTAGTTATATCGATGAGCACGGCATCCTACACGAACCGTTCTTTTTGATACCGCTCTTTTGGCTGCTCGCGCTGGGGGGCATCATCACAACCGTCATGGCATTGATTGTACGGCGGGCACGATGATTCGTTATGTCACTATTGTCGTCGACGACTATGACACTGCCATCACCTACTACACCCAGGTACTGGCGTATGTCGTCCGCGAGGATGTAGCCCTCACACCGCACAAACGCTGGGTGGTGGTTGGGAGTGCCGATGGGCAGGGGTGCGGGTTATTGTTGGCCAAAGCGGCGACGCCCGAACAAACTGCGCACATCGGCAATCAAACGGGCGGCAGGGTGGCGTTTTTTTATGCCACAGACAATTTTGACGCAGCCTATGCCCGCATGCAGGCATGCGGGGTCACATTCCTCGAAACACCACGCCACGAGGCGTATGGCATGGTCGTGAAGTGGCGTGACCGGTATGGCAATATGTGGGACCTGATTGGTGAGTCGCCATGATGCGAGTGTATGGTTTGCGCAATTTCACCTTTTTTCGTCTTGCAATGGGTTTTAGGGTTTCATCACAAACAATCATCTTGAGTGCGTTTTTTTAAAATAAACAATCATAAACAATCATTTTCATTAAATATATTGACAGAAAATATTGACATCTCGAATTATTATGATATTCTATGACCATCTTTGACGGTAAAGTTCACACTCATGACTGTATATGACGGGCGCAACTAGCGTAGGACGAGTACAGTCACGTGGTGCGCGAAAGGAAACTATCGTGCAAATTGGGCTAATCAGTGATTGTTTGCCAAACCGTGATCTTGCCACAGTATTACAACAGTATCAGCAGGTTGGCATTCATCATATCGAAATTGGCACGGGGAATTTTTCATCAGCACCGCATTGTGAATTAACACGATTTTTGCACGATCCCCGAGCGCGTGAGGCCTGGTTAGATACATTTGTGCAACATGGCATCACGATTAGTGCGTTGAACTGTTCGGGGAATGTGTTGGATGGCAATGTTGCACGACGCACACAGGCCCAACAGGTGTTCCGCGATACCGTACAGTTAGCGGCGCTCATCGGTGTACAGACGGTCGTATGCATGAGTGGATGCCCAGGTGAACCCGCTGGCACCGGGCAATTCCCCAATTGGGTGACATGCGACTGGCAACCAGAATTCTTGGCACTCTTGCACCAACAATGGCACGAGATTGTCATTCCGTTTTGGCAACATCAAGCGACGTTTCTTGTACAACACAATGTCCGTGTTGCCATCGAATTGCATCCTGGGCAAGTCGTATATAATCCGGCCACATTCTTGCAACTCCACCAAGTGACAGGAGATGTGATTGGGATAAACCTTGATCCGAGTCACCTTTTTTGGCAGGGGATAGAACCAATTCGTGTCATTGAGCGCTATGGACGGCATATTTTTCATGTACATGCCAAAGATTGTTGGATTGATGAAGACGAAATGGCGCTTAACGGAGGGCTTGATACCCGTCATGGCAGTGGTGTGACACGTGTATGGCAACACTGTTTGTGGGGCGATGGGCACGATGAGCAGTACTGGCAACGCTTTGTACAGGCATTGGCTGACCAACACTACACAGGGGTATTGAGCATCGAATATGCAGGACGCGATACGGATGTCATCAGTGATATCAATCGCACACGTGCGCTCATCGAGCGAGTCCTGCCAGCGTGATACCATCAGCATCTGCTGTGGGTATATATAGGTTTTGGTGGTGCAAAGGAGCAAACCATGGACCAGTCGTCTCGTTTGAAACGCCGTGATGTATTGCGAATCATGGCAGGCGCCTCAGGAATGGCGCTTTTGGCCGCCTGTGGCGCTAGCGCAGGTGAGAGTGGTGGGAGCGGCGATGCGATTGAGTTGACGTACATGAGCCCCGATCGTGAATTGGGCCAACAGTACGACAAGATCATCATCGACAGCTTCAATGAGCGCATGAAAAAGGAAGGCAAGCCGTGGAGTGTCAAAGCCGTCCCCGGACCAGCCACAGACAATGACTACAACACCAAAGTCAACGTCGATGCGGCTGCCGGTACGATGGCAGATGTCGTGGGCTTGAATTCGAGCGTGGTTGCCGATTTGGCAGCATCCGGCGCAATCGCAGACATCACGCCGTACCTCGACAAATGGCCTGAACTGAAACATGTGTACCCTGTCCTCCGCGAAGGCAATCTCATCAATGGTAAGAACTACACCTTACCCGTCTCGGCATCAACGTTCACCTTTTTCTATCGCAAGGATGTGTTAGCCAAGAACAACATCAGCGATGCTCAGCCCAAAACATGGGACGACTTCTATGGCATTTGTGACAACATTGCCAAAGCAGGCGTCAAGCCCGTCTGTTTGCCCGGTGCAACACCATGGGGTGGTGGCTCATGGGAAGAGGGCTTCCGCATGGTGTGGATGAGCTTTGAAGGTGAAATCTACAACGAAGCCGAGAAGAAGTGGGTTGTAAGCAGCCCAGGATTGCTCAAAGCACTGACCGTCTACCAGACCCTTGCCAAAAACAAGTGGCTGACCGTCGACGAATTGCTCAACCCGAATCCATGGGAGCCAACCAAGTATCAGCAGTTCCCTGCAGGTGACTTGGCGATCTGTACCGGTGGTGACTGGCAGTGGACGTTTGACTGGGGTCCTACGGGTGCAACGCCCATCGATGGGTTGTTTGAGAAAGTCGGTCGCTGGCAGTTCCCCAGTGAAACGGGCAATCCATTCGTGTTTGTCGGTACTGGTGGCGGCTGGGTCATCAACTCCAAGACCAAAAACATGGACGCCGCATGGGAGTTCCTCGCTCACTCATTGCGTGCCGAAGTGCAATGTGAAGCCAACAAGATTTATCTTGGTGGACCATCGGGTATGGACAACTTTGGTGAATTGTGCCCAGAGTACACGACACAAGTTGGTGGCAAAATGCTCGAGGCCACAGAGTTCTTTGCCACAGGCAAGATTCTGCGCAACCAGACGGGCGAATCAAAGATTGTCGACGGCATCGGCCGTGCCACCGAGGATGTCATCACGTTGAAGTCAACGCCTGAAGAGGCCATGGCTGCGTTTGCGAAGGCAATGACAGAGTCACTCGGCGCTGAGAACGTCAAACAAGTCTAATTGGTATCACACAATACACCACATGCGAGCAATGCTCGCATGTGGTGTCAGGAGTTGTTATGATCAGCCGTCGCTCTGAACGCAACATGTTGTACATTTTCTTGGTCCCTGCGGTACTGACGGTCTTCATCTTTACCATTTTGCCAGCACTGTGGGCGATTGGAGTGAGTTTTACCGATCGCGCGCTCACGGGTGAACGTGCTGTCACCTATGGGTATGTTGGAATTTCTAATTACATCCGACTATTTGAAAACGAAACATTTCGTCAGTCGGTGAGCCTGACGTTGTGGTATACCGTGTGGACCAATCTCGGGCAATTCACCATTGGCATGGCAACAGCGTTATTTTTGAATCGTGCCAACTTATGGGGCAAAACATTTCTGCTCGCCGTGGTTGTACTCCCCATGGTCATCCCAGGGGTGATTCAGTCACTCATATGGTCATCCATGTTGGCAATGGGTGAGTATGGCACACTCAACCGGTTTATCGGCTTACTCGGAATTGAACCAATTGCATGGCTCCGTGAAGCGCCCATGGTATCAGTGACACTGGTCAATTTCTGGAATAATTCTGGTTTTGCCATGATTATGTTTTTGGCAGGATTAGAGAACATCCCCAACGAAGTTGTCGAAGCGGCCCATATCGACGGTGCAAGTCCATGGCAAACGTTGATTCGTATTCGTTTGCCGCTCATTCGTTATGTCGTCATGTTGTGGTTATTACTCAACACACTCGGATGCCTTGGTGTATTTGATTTGGTCTATACACTGACGCGTGGTGGTCCTGGCAATGCAACACAACTCGTTGGTATTTTCATCTACGATCAAAGTTTTAAATTCTACGAGCTGGGGCTTGGGAGTGCTGCATCAGTCATTCTGCTCTTTATCAGTCTCATCATTGGAATAATCTACATACGCCTCTTACGTGTTTCGCTCTAGTGAGGTTCACATGCGACAACGCATCATGCAGAATTCACCATCGCTCAGTCAACGTGTATCACTGATTGGCATCTACCTGTTCATGGTTGTCTTAAGTCTGTTTTGTTTGATTCCATTTGTTTGGCCATTGATGAGTGCATTCTCTATCAAACCAGAAAATGTCTCTGGCTTGTATTTGTACTGGCCAGATGCATGGACACTCCAAGGGTTTGATGACGCCATTTTTGGGCGCGGCAAAGCGCTTACTCTCTTGCAAAACAGTTTAATAACGACCATTGGCGGTGTTGGGCTGGCAGTGATTTTTAGTGCACTTGGTGGCTACACACTCTCACGGACGGATTTTCGCTTTAAACGTGCATTGATGTACGCATTTTTATTGATTCAGATTATTCCATCAACTGCCACCATTTTGCCATTCTTTATCATTATGCGTGAGCTACGCCTAGTGGATTCGTTGTTCGGTGTGACTATCGGTTTGACGGCAGCACAGATTCCCTTTTTGTTGTGGGTCATGAAAGGCTTCTTTGATGAAGTCCCCCGCGAACTCGAGGAGTCTGCGGCCATTGATGGGGCAACGCGTTGGGGCATCTTATGGCATATCATGCTCCCGCTTTCACTTCCTGGTTTAGGGGCAGCATCAGTTCTGGCATTTAATTCGGCATGGGCAGCGTTTTTTATGCCGTTGATTCTGCTATCTTCACCTGATAAATTCCTCTTACCGCTAGGTTTGTTCCGCTCTATTATCGGCTACACCAATATCGACTACCGCATGATGAATGCCATGTCGATTATTTACTTTTTGCCATCACTGCTCTTTTTCATCCTGGCGCGACGCTATTTGGTGCGTGGCATGATGGCGGGAGCCATGGCAGGGAATTGATGTGCCGAGGGAGCGACGGAATCCATCGCTCCCTCCTGCGGTATTCATTCACCCCGAGACAGAGATGCATTGCCATGCATCTCTGTCTCGGGCGTTGTTACTAGGCGCTGGCGTCGGTCAACGACTTAATCGCATCGGCCGGCAACACCAAATTGGCCGAGGCAGTCAAATCCTTGACCTGTTCGATTGTTGTGCCACTCGCGATTGCGGCAGTGATACCCGGGCGAGCCATGATCCACGCCAACGAAACTTGGCCTGGGGTCGTGTTAAGCTCAGCAGCCACACGCTCGACCTCTGCCAAAATCTTGAAGCCGCGTTCGTTCATGTAGTTGTGCTGCACGCCACCAGCACGAGGAGTACTTGGCAACGGTTGACCGGCTTTATACTTACCCGAGAAGAAGCCGCTCGCCAGTGATGAATACGTAATCACCCCCACACCCTCGCTAATACACATCGGCTCAAGCTCACGCTCGTAGTCGGCACGCATCACGAGGTTATAGCGAGGTTGTACACAATCGTAGCGGGCGACATTGAGTGAATCGCTGACCCACAACGATTTGGTCAAGCGCCATGCGCTATAGTTTGAGGCGCCGATGTAGCGTACCTTGCCCGACGACACGAGATCCTCGAAGGCACGCATCGTCTCGTCGAGCGGCGTGTTCAAATCATCAGCATGCGCTTGGTAGAGGTCGATGTAATCGGTTTTGAGGCGTGTGAGTGAGTCCTCAACGCACTTGATGATGCGGTAGCGTGAGAGACCCTCATCGTTGGGGCCATCACCCATGCGCATGCCGACCTTGGTGGCGACAATCAGGTTATGGCGATTGCCACGCGCCTGCATCCAATCACCCAAGATGCGCTCTGATTCACCGCCGACATGGCCTGGAGCCCAGCGCGAATAGACATCTGCGGTATCAATGAAATTGCCACCACCGGCGACAAAGGTGTCGAGCACCTCAAATGAACGTTGAGTGTCCGTCGTCCACCCCAAGACGTTGCCACCAAAACAAATTGGCGTCACATTCAGGCCAGTACGACCCATGCGGCGAGTCTGCATTGTCTGTGCTCCCTTAGATTTACGAAATCGACCATAGTCACATGGGTATTGTAACGAAATTCTACAGTCGCTATGCCGATTTGCAGATAAATCGGGTATGATAAAGGAAGGTTTCGTGCTGATTTGGCCATAATACTGCGATGTCATCAAGCAACAACTCAACAACGCGTTCGTGGCAAGAGCCAGACACGACCGATTTGCTCCGTCGTGAAATCGACGATGCACATCGGACCATTCGGGCGTTGATGCGCCGACTTGCCGACGAACAAGAACAACAAGTCAAAACCAAACACGCCTATGAGCAGATGAAATCCAACATCATGGAGATGAATCGCGAGTTTGCTACGGTTGAGCGTGAACGCGATTTATGGCGTCAGCGTGCCGAACAAACCGGTGGTCTTGAGTGGCTCGACGCATTGCCGCAACTGACAGCTGACGAGGTCAGTGCCATTCGGCGCGCCATGGCGCGGCTCCACCATCCTGATCAAGGTGGCGATAGCGAACGCATGAAAGAATGGAACAAAGTGCTCGATCGCCTCGATAAAAAGCGTAAATAAACGATTACTACTTTCACATATAATGACAACAATACTTAATCTCTCACGCACGACGAGGAGCAATTCATGCGACAAAGTGGCATTCTACTCCACCCCACATCTTTGCCATCGCGTTGGGGCATCGGCGACCTCGGCGCAGCCGCCTACCAGTTTATCGACTTGCTCTTGCATACACGCCAACAGGTGTGGCAGGTATTGCCACTCGGGCCAACCGGGTACGGCGACTCGCCCTACCAGTGCTTTTCGGCATTCGCTGGTAATCCACTGTTGATTAGCCCCGATTTATTGTTGAGCCAAGGGTTACTGACTACTGAGGATATCAGCGATTATCCGCACTTCGGCGATGGTGGCGTTGATTTCGGCAGTGTGATTCCGGCCAAATTAGCGTTGTTGCGCAAATCGTTTCAGCGTTTTCGCAGTGCCAAAAGCGATGCAGTTGCCGAATTTGCGAATTTTTGCGGTGTTGAGGCAAGTTGGCTCGGCAACTATGCACTGTTCATGGCACTCAAAGACAAGCACGATGGCCAGACCTGGAGTAGTTGGCCAGCACCACTCGCCAAGCGCGATCACAAAGCATTGGCCGATGCGAGCAATTCGTTACAAGCCGAGGTATCGTTCTACGCCTACCTGCAGTTCTTGTTCTTCCGTCAATGGCGGGCACTCCGTCAGTATGCGAATGAGCGTGGCATCACAATCATCGGTGATGCACCTATTTTTGTGGCGTACGACAGCGCCGATGTCTGGAGTTCACCCGAGCTCTTTTATCTTGATGACAAAGGGCTCCCGACAGTTGTGGCCGGTGTGCCACCCGACTACTTCAGCGAGGATGGCCAGCGTTGGGGCAACCCACTCTACCGTTGGGACGCCCACAAAGCCCAAGGCTACCGCTGGTGGATTGAGCGGATTAAGGCCAATGCGGCCTTATATGACCTGGTGCGCCTCGACCACTTCCGTGGCTTTGCCGCCTACTGGGAGGTGCCAGCGAGCGAGCCGACGGCCCGCATCGGCCGTTGGGTTGACGGCCCTGGGCAAGACTTATTCACCGCCCTCAGTAACGCCCTCGGTACCCTGCCGATTATCGCCGAGGATCTCGGCTTGATTACGCCGGATGTGATGAAGCTTCGTGACGACAATCGACTCCCCGGCATGAAGATTTTGCAGTTTGCCTGGCACGGTGATCCCACCGAGCCGTTTTTGCCACAAAACTACGTGAGCAATTGTGTGGTCTACACCGGCACACACGACAACGACACCAGCGTCGGCTGGTACAAGAGCGCTCCGGAGCATGAGCGTGTCAACTTGCATGCCTACACCGGGTTGCCACAACACGAATTCGATCCAGCCTGGGAGCTGTTGCGTATGGCGTGGGCATCGGTAGCCAATACGGCCATCATCCCCTTGCAAGACATGCTCAGCCTCGACACCGATGCCCGCATGAACTATCCTGGACGCCTCGGTGGCAACTGGAGCTGGCGCTTTCGGTTCACCGATATCCCCGATCACCTACTTGATCGCCTGCGCGACTACACCTTGCGCTACAATCGTGCCCCACGCACCTAAGGAATACACACGCAGCGCGCTGGATATACCCAGCGCGCTGCGTATGTGTGTGTCGCAAAGAAAGCACGCACAACTATGGACGTCATCGTCAGCCTAACTGTTACCGATTGACGCGTAAATTGCAGTGCGTGTGTCACGCTAGCGTTGCACCGCAACGGCAATTACACGCCGATTATTGGTAGTGGGATAATCAAGCCATGGCTGGTTCGCACGATCATGAACCCGTTGGATGACCACACTCACAGATGCAGTACCTCGCGTGGTTGACGATACCAGCGGGAGTGTGACAACCTGCGAGGCATTCGCTGCAATGGGACCTGTGACGATGCGCGTCAATGGCGTCGGCGCGGTCAACAGAGTAAGTTGAGTCGTCCCATTGTCAACAAACGTACCACTGGCCGCTGACACCCAGCGATACCCATCAATACTGACTTGCACTCGATACGCACTCACATTGCCGTTGTTTCCAGCAGGGCGCGGTGTATAGAGGAGCGCACGCAATGGATACCAGCTCCCCATATCAATGGTCAATGAGTGGGGGTGGGCTGGTGCGGTCATGCAGTAGTCGGTGTGCCAATATGTGCGCGCATTTCCATCTATTGCGTTGGCCGCGGCTCCCGATTCGCACTGCGTCTCTTGACTACTGACTTGCATAATTCGCCATGCGCTTTTAGGAACAGTCGTCCCGTTGGTTGTCTGTAATGAAAGCTCGGCAACTGCAGCCCATGGCCCGTCATTCCCTGCTTCGCCATCAGCGATGAACCGCACATAGCGATACCCGCTACGCCACCCTTGACTATTTGTTGCCACACGAAACCCGTTCGGGAGCGTGGCCTCAAGCACAATCTGCGATGCTACATCAGCTCCCAAATTCCGCACGGTCAACGGCACATCAACACGTGCGTTCGGCTTTGTGGTCAGCGTAACCGGCGCAGTCAGTGCAACATCAGCGACATAGGGAGAGAGAAACTTCGCTTCAAGAGGACGCGCTGACTCATATACGCGCCCGTTCCCTGCCGGAATCTCCCAGGCCACGGACGCATGCGCACTACTGCTGGCGTTTTTGTGGAGCAACTCGATGTAATAGCGCTTTCCAGCCTGTAAATAGACACGCGCCGAACGCTGTTGACTCTCTACCAGATTCGTAAAACCACGAAACCCAGTAGCGCTCGTTAAATCGATGAGCGTTACTGCGTCGGTCACTCGCACCGATGTACTGAGTCGCAATCGTGCGCTATCATCTCCGGCCAACCAGAAGCGATACTGGCCAGTCACCGGTGGATGGAGATACGCGCGCAGTCGCTGACCAACGTTCGTGAGACTCGTTGCAGTCAACTCGAATGCACTCGACTGCACTCCTTGAGTCGTTGGATAGCGTGGGTAATTCACATGGCTTGTCAAGCTCGCTACCGTACTCCCAGATATGCCGTTCCACCGCTCATAAACCAGTTGCCCACTCCCCTGCTTTGCATGACGCGATTGAATACCATCAACGAGCCACGGGCTAGCAATAGCGCGTTGGAACGCGCATGCCGTGGTCGTCGCACTTGCCAAACGAAAGCTCCACATTTGAAAATGTGGCGCAACATTCGTTTTGGTCACACCACACAGTATCCGCACAAAATAGTTGGTTTTTTTGTCATCCGTATCGAGCGCATCATAGGCACTCTGACTCATCTCGCGATAATGGCGCATCATCTGGGTATACATACCCCAATTCAGCGTTGGATGCACAATCCGCAGTTGCTCAAACAGCGTGAGTTGATCAAATGCATCGGCATCTTGCCATTTGTTGGTAATCGATGGGTTATTCAAACGTGCGAGGGCTCGTTTGTAGACATCATCCAGCATCAAGCGCGATGTCCCATGCAATGACTCCTCGACATACAATGACCACCAGTTGACGCTCACCTCACCGCCCATGACATCGGCCCATGCGCCCATTTGATAATTGTGGCCGATTTCGTGCCAGACACCCCACCCTTCGGCACGGCGCGACACGTCGGCCGGATCGAGGAGCGACCATGCGGTGTATACCATCACCGGAAAGCCGCTGTGACCCCACCCTCCACTAATTTGAATATCTTCGGCGATACGTTGTTTACCTTGCGGTGCCGTATGTGGCAACGGGGCAGTTGGTGAGAGTCCAGCGAGTTCGTTTATTTTGGTGACAACGGCGTCATAATGGGTGGTAAGTTCGACCATTTCAGCATAGGTACGCGTACGAATTTCACTCGCTGGGGCATGAATCACAAGCAAGTTGCTTTCAATTTCTGCAAAGGGAACATCGAGTGTACGCAGCGCTAGCCACTCTGCCTCTGTGGTCACACCTCGTTTAAAGTAGGGCGCCTGCACGGCATTATCAATCGTCACAGTAATCGTCGAATCGCGGCTTTGATCTGACCGCAAAATAATCGGGCCACCATACGGTGTACGCACCTGATTCACCCCAGGTTCAAGCTTGACTGCCATAGTGACACGTGCGTTACGCCGGAACACACCATCCAGCATCACATTGCCACTATCAGGATAGAGCTCATCCGTGTGTACACCGAGTTGCGCATACACATGCGCCATATCAGCATGCGTGGCACCAGATACCGTGATGGTAATAATCTCGCCCGGTGCCGCATATAACCCCGTGCTCATCCAGTTTTGCGGGGGGACACTCATACGCAGATAGGCATGATCACGAAAACTCAAGGGGAACACAAACGATTTACTCACGCGTGCCGACTCCACCACCTGCCCCGGGAACACCTCCGGGTTGCGCACGGCACTCGCAGGCACCACAAATGGCGGTTGGAGGCGCGCAACCCGATCGCGCACCGTATCGAGTTCATATGCTGCCGTATCAGTGCGTGCCAATGGATAGTTAATTGTTGTGGCTGACTGACTTGTCAGTAGTGCCAGATCATCGGCATACCAATGAAATTGCTGATTTTGCCCATCGTGATTGGGATAGAGCACTAGTTGTTTGACATCGACATAGACATCAAGCGCCAAATTTGTCGTTTTCAGACGATAACCATGCACAAAATCAGGATTCGGCTCTGTTTCGATGACTAGTGCATCGCCACAATCGGCCATATGTAAATCCCAACTCCCGGCACTCGTTTGCGCAATACACAGACTCGGATCAGCGCGATGCGACCACGATCCTCGGTCACTAATCGACCAATATTGCGTATCAAGTCCACGACAGGTTGTGAGTGTAATTGGCAGCCCAAGAGCAGCACCAGTCACACACAATCCCGGCAATGCGGTGCTATACACCATATCATCACTGCCTGTGGCACGAGCCGGGAGTGGGGAGACTCCAGCAAAAAATAAAGCACTCACCATGACGATTGCGAGCGCCAGCATCGACCAACGATGAATCATGGGTACTTCCTAAAATTTCAGTTTTTTTGTAACGGCCACACGCGTTCAAGATATGGTTGAATCTGCCATATGCCCCACATCAGCCACCCACTATACCATAGCCACCCAAGCGACACCGCAACGACAAGTACGATAATCCACGCCCACGGTGTACGCGGTGGTGGTGATAGCGGCGCGCTTCGGAGCGTATCAATTTGTTCATGCAGACGATTGAGTTCAATCCGCATATCTGCAGTAATTTGTTGTTGCGCAGCCAGTTCGCGCTGCAGGCGTTCAATTGTATGGGCAGTTTGAAGGTCGACCGGTTGTGGTAACTGCAACTGCGCCAACGCCTGCTGGATACGGGCAATCTGGGACTCAGTCTGGTGACGCACATCCACCACCGACTCGGCCGTCCCACGGACCAACGACTGTTGATCAACGAGCAACTGGTTGAGCTTGGTCTGGACCTCGTGTACCGCAGCATGCGCCTGTTGTACATCACTATATTGCGCCTGTACCTGTTGCTCAACACGTTGTAGCTGTACCCCATGCGCATCAATAAGTGCCTGATGCATCTGCTCGTGGGCATCTGCTTGTTGCGCATGCCGCATCTGTTGCAGGTGCTGCTCGAACTCACTGCTTTGGGCGCGAGCCAACAACAATTGCAGGCGAATACGACGTTCTGTTGATTGGTACGAGGACGGGAGGATGTCAAGCATACGGATAATACGTTCAATTGAATCAATAATCATATCGCCCGTCAATATGCCTTGATGATTGAGCGCATTACGACGCAATCGAATCAGGCGTAACTCCTTGAACGACGGGACTGCAACCGGCATACCATCTGCATTATGACTCCCGTGTGGTGCAAAAAGTACGGGCGCGTAGGCAGCATGATTATCACGCAGGCCACCGTCGCGCGTCATTAAGTGAATCAACGCCAAAAAGTCAGGCCGCGGGTGATTATCAACAACATCGACAAAAATCGGGGATTTATTGCGCTTTACCAAACTGCGCATATGCGCCAGAAGTCGATCGCCAAAATGCGCACGCATCGTATCAAGCACATACGGCGCATATGCCTCGTGAAAGAGATCGATTGCTTGTACCATGTAAAGCCGTTGGAGGGATTGTGCGTTGTGTTCAACCATCGACTACCTCCTTGATGTGATGTGCGTATGATAGCATGAGTTCATCATACAGATAACGTCATACTGCCGACATGCCTGTTTCGTCCCGCTCATCAGATGAAATCTCGTGTGCACAACCAATCCCCAGCAGCACATGTCTGTGGGGATTGGTGTAACCCTGTGTCGCTTTGTGTGGGGTTTAATCTGCGATTTGTTTGGCCTGGGTAATCTCAATCTCAGGTTCTTGGACGGTGAGGACCTCAATCGACTCAGGCCGCAGTTGGTTGATCTTCTCGAGTTGTGGTACGACACGCGTGTTCCACGAACTCGCCATGGCCCCCAGCGACTTATTGAGTTTGGCCAGATTCGTACCGATATCCTCATAGTGACCCATAAATGTCTTAAGGCGCTTAGTCAACTCTTTGATTGACTCGAGTAATCCCAAGGCATTAGCCACCTCTTGACGCTGCCGCCAGCTAAAGTTGGCCGTGCGGAGCAACGCCATCAACGTACCTGGTGTGGCGATGATGATATTGCGACTCAAGGCAAAATCGACAATCGAATCGACATCGCTCCGCCCCTCATCGGCAAACGCCAGACTCCCCTCGACCTGAATGTACATCACCGTGAACGGCAGACTGTTGCTGTCGCCGTGGTAGTTACGTCTGACCAGCGCATTCACATGCTCCTTGATCGCCTGATACTGTTGCTTGGCAAACTCGGCGCGCGCCTTGGCGTCACCCGCTGCCACACCCTCGACATAGGCGTTGAGCGAGATCTTGGCGTCGACATAGACTACCGAGTTGTTGGAGAACTTGATGGCCATGTCTGGGCGCCCCTCAGCGGTACCCCGTTGCACATCAAAATCGACGTACTCGTTCATACCACTCAACTCAACCAGACGGCGGAGCTGCAACTCGCCCCAACTACCCATCTGCTTGTTGTTGCGCAAGGCACTGTCGAGCTTTTGGGTCTCGCGACTAATCTGTTCGCTGGCCGTGACTACTTGGCGGATGTTCTCACCGAGTTGCCCGAGTTTTTCGGATTGGGCTACCTGTAACTCGCCCATCCGCGACTCGATGCGTTGCACTTCTTGGCTGATGCGTACAATCGTCTCATCGAGCATAGCCTTAGTGGTTGCGCTGGTCTCGTCAAGAACCTCGGTGGCAATACTTTTGGCCTGTTGTTGGCGTTTGCCGTAGTACAACATGGCTGCTAAGAAGGCAATAAACCCGCCGAGCATCAGACCCAAAATGAATGCTGTTTGTAGTTGCACGCTCTCATCCTTTCGAAAAAATACTTATTACGTCACCATGCACACCCTAGCATAAATTCATTTTTTGTGCAAAAAATTTTAGCGCTGATGGGACCCCCCTAAAAACACAAATCGCTTCCTAATGCCTCATAAAATATTTACACTATTCATAAAAAATAAATAAA
>JBKCLM010000095.1:0-12830 GCA_046300655.1 Chloroflexota bacterium
GGAGTTATTGTATGAAGGGAGTCAGACGATGCAACTCAATGGGTATCACCACGTCACCGCCGTGACCAGTAATGCCAAGGGCAACGTAGACTTTTATACGCAGGTATTAGGCATGCGGTTAGTCAAGAAGACGGTCAATCAAGATGATGTCAGTGCCTACCACCTCTATTATGGCGATGAGCTAGGGCGAGCAGGAACGGCAATCACCTTCTTCGACTGGGCCATGATCGGACCACAACAACAGGGCACTGGTGCGATTGACCTGATGACGATGCGCGTACCGAGTGCTGCATCAATCGCCTATTGGGCTGATCGTCTGGCATCACACGGGGTTGACGCCGATCCAGTCGCAACCTGGCATGGGCGCGCATCGATTGCGTTCCGCGACCCCGAGGGGCAACGCTTGATGATGATTAGTGACGAGGGCACACTTGGTGGTATTCCATGGGCCAAGAGCCCAGTCCCGGCGGCACACGGGATCAAGGGTATCTTTGGTGCTGGGGTGACCGTGCGTAACCGCGAGCCACTCGATACCGTGTTGCGGATCGTGTATGGGTTGACGCTGGTGGATGAGCAGATTGATTCGATCAATCCCAAGCGCTCACACCTGTTGTATGCTGTCGGTGATCTCGTCGGTGGGGCGTTGTCAGTGCAGGTTGCACCTGATTTGCCACCAAGTCGTTTGGGCTCTGGTGGCGTGCATCACATTGCGTTTCGTGTACCTGACGATGATGCAGCGACCTATTGGATTAATCGACTGAGCCGTTCAGGATTGCAACCGACGCACATCATCGACCGCTTTTACTTTCACTCGGTGTATACGCGTGTACCCGGTAATATTTTGATTGAGCTGGCCACCGACGGGCCAGGGTTCGCTACTGACGAGCCAGCCGAGACATTGGGGGAATCATTAGCACTCCCGCCGTTCCTTGAGCCACGGCGGGCGACCATCGAGGCTGGATTACGGCCAATCGAGTAATGTGTGGTGACGGGTGGCATTGAGGAGCGCGTACTGCGCTCCTCGATTTTTTATGTGAAAGCGCATTGTATAATGAGACAAGTGCATGTGTGAGTGGGGATCATAATGACGGATCGACCTAGTTACTCGGTGATTATACCGGTATACAACAGTGCCAAAATCGTGACGTTGGTGATTGAGCGCACGCGTGCGTTTTTTGTACAGCACGGGTTGAGTTATGAGATTATCTTGGTAAACGATGGCAGTCGCGATGCGAGTTGGTCGGTGATAGCAGCCCAGGCTGCCCAATATCCCGAGGTCACTGCAATCAATTTGTTGCGTAATTACGGCCAACACAATGCAGTCTTTGCGGGTATTCATCAGAGCTGTGGGCAGTATGTGATTACCATTGACGATGATTTGCAAAACCCCCCTGAAGAGATTATTCATCTGATTCATGCGATGCGTGACGGCAATCATGACGTAGTGTTTGGTCGGTTTGTCCAAAAGCAACATTCATTGGTGCGACGGCTCGGCAGTGGCTTGATTCGCCAGATGAACAACCGCATCTTTATGTGCCCGCCTGCCATCGTGCCGACGAATTTTCGTTTGATTCGCCGTGACGTTGTCGACCGCATGCTCGGGTATCGTACTGCGTACCCCTATACCACCGGGTTGGCGTTGATGTTTGCCCAGTCGGTTGGTAACACCTTAGTCAAACACCAAGAGCGCCATGAAGGCAAGAGCAACTATAACTTGGTGCGGATTATCAGTCTGGTTTTGCGCATTCTGTTCAATTATTCGATTTGGCCGTTGCGGCTTATCACCATTACAGGTTTTGTGATTGCCAGCGTCAGTTTTTTGATTGGCGTGGTGCTGATTGTGCGCAAATTGTTTGATAACATCCAAATCGAGGGTTGGACAGGCATCATGGTGATGTTAGCGTTGTTGAACGGCGTGATTATTGTGATGTTGGGGATGCTCGGTGAGTATACGATTCGGATTTTGCAACAGATGAACTCCAAAGAGACCTATCACATCAGAGAAGTCGTCAAACGCGATGCCTAACCACTTTTTTATTGCTGGCGCTCAACGCTCTGGCACAACCTATCTCTACCAGCAATGTGCCGAGCATCCGCAGATTGAGATGGCACTGCCGGTTCGTCCCGAACCCAAATATTTCATTCAGCAGTGGAATGCAGATTCCACACCTGCTACCTACGTCGCACGCTACTTTGGCCACAAAGTTGGGGCTACGATGTACGGCGAAAAGTCAACGAGTTATATCGAGATTGAATCAGCTGCACAACGGATTGCGCAACTCATCCCCGATGCCAAAATTGTCTTTGTGCTCCGCAACCCGTTTGATCGGGCGATATCGAACTATCGCTTTAGCGTGAAGCATGGCGTCGAACAGGCGTCGCTCGCCGAGGCGATGTACCACGAAGCAACGCGACGACATAACTACGATGCCACGAAGATTTCGGTGTCGCCGTTCGCGTATTTGCAACGGGGACGGTACATCGATTACATCCGCATGTACGAGCGCTATTTCGACGCATCGCAGATTCATGTCATGATTTACGAACAGATGACGCACGATGTCAGCGTGATTCAGCGGTTATATGCGTTTTTGGACGTTGATGCAGCCTTTGTACCACAGTCGCGCGGCGAGGTCGTGAATGCTAACGACAGCGATAGCGACAGCGACAGCGCACCGCAAATTGACGATGCGCTGTCGCGCTACATGCATGCGTATTTTGCGGCCAGTAATGACGAGCTGTTTATGCGGCTTGGGTATGAGGTATCAGACTGGGCGTCGCCGTTTTCTAACTGAGTGAGATAATGTCGCTGCCCATATCACTATCCCGATAAAAGCGCTGGACGCGATCTGGACGGTAGATGCCTCGTGCGGTGACCACAGCGCTGACCGAAGTGTCGACATGCGGACTCGGCAGATTGCGTGGCCCGTGTGGTGCGACCACGTAACGAGGCAGTTGGCGTGCACTCAACTGCTGGAGGAGCGCCACTGAGGTTGTATCAATGACGGCGCCGTCGTCGTTCACTGTTCCACATACAAGCGCTAACGTCGTGTCGGGGTAAATCTCGCCGGTGGCGCTGAGATGGACGTGCACAGGAGGGTGTTCAGATTCACGCGTCAGCATGCGTTGCATGGTCGCGGCAAACAATCCGTCTGTGTCAATGATGGTCAGATGGTCATCGTCGGTGAGGAGTGCGCACGCCAGGCGGGCGCATTTTTCATTGCCGCGATCGATGCGCTGGAGCGCTTGCTGGAGGAGTGGCACGCGTTGGGGTGTCAGGGGCATGCGCTCATGGAGCTCGACCACGAACAACGGAACCTCGCTGAGAGGGAGTAACTGCGTATCAACCCCATGATCGAGGCACAACCAGATGCCAGCAGCAATCACGGCCTGACGGGCATAGACGTGATGATGGTGAAGGGCGTGGAATAGCTCGCCTGGCGTCTCAAAGCGCACTGCGTGGCCCTGCCAGTCATATGCGGAGATAGCCCGTTGCATGGGATTGTAATTGACTGCGTGGGTAGCAAGATGCTGCATAAATGTATGAGTCATCGGGTTATTGTCCTTGATTGATGAGGATGTCACTCAACGTGCGGTGGCAGACGGCGCGAAACGACCCCCACTCTTGCCATGTGCCGCCGATTTGTGGCGCATGAATCGCAGGCAATCCCTCGAGTTGTAGGGCTCGCGCATTGAGTTGGTGCGCATCAAGCGCCTCAAAATGGGCTATCTCCTCGGTCAGATCATGCACAACTGGGTGCGTGTTGTCGACGCGACAGAGATAGGCAAAGGTCTGAAAGGGCACGACGCTCTGGTACTCCACATGGAACAGCGGGGTGACGTGGGTGGGAATGAGTCCAGTCTCCTCGGCGATCTCGCGTTCAAGCGCATCCTCGAGGTGCTCGCCGGGTTGGATGCCACCGGTCAGCAACCGGGCAATCAGGCCTGGGTAGTATTGTTTGGCCGCACACCAAATCCGGCCATCAGGGCGTTGTAGTATCATGCAGACTTCACCAATCCGACCGTCACGCGTGATGCGTCGGTTGACGTCGGGTGGGATATGGGCGCGTACGTGATAGGCAAAGGGAGTTGTCATGGAGCTACCAATCCTGTGGGCGTCTTGGTGTGTATTATACCGGGGCTATGGATGTGGCGTAGAGTCGGTACTGTCATGTAGGGTGCGGAGCACGCGCGCGTTCTCGATTCGTTGGTCAACGTGCAGGGTACGCAGATACTCGTAGTGGCCGGTATTCATCTGCCAGATCGCCCACCAGCGCGCGCCGCTCCACAGTGGTGCCCGGGTAATCAGGCGCACGACATCGTAGTAGGCGTAGGTGAACGGGTCAACGATGCGGTTATCGTTGTGTGTGAGCGATTCGACGTATCCGGCTGGGACATCGCGGTGGAAGTGGCCGGATTTCCAGTCTTTGTATTGAGCTGGCAGTTGGGCCGGCAAGCGCGATAACAACGGGTCGCTGAGCCCAACCACATCGATAAAGTAATCTTGTGGCCCGGCAGCAAACCCGGCATAGCCGATGGCCTCGCCACCGAGGGCACCGCCGATATACACGCGTTGGTCATCATTGCGGGCAGCCTGCCCCCATTGATACCACTCGTGGGCGGGCATCTCGAGCCCTGGGCGCCAGTTGAGCAACGCCGCCCCCTCGTGATAGACGTACCACTTGGTGTCGATTGAACTGACCGGCTGGTCATAGGCGACATAGGCGTCAGTTCCGTATTTGAGCGCCGAGATCGGACTCCACAGGCTATATGCCAGACATACGCCAGCCCCAACTAATGCTAGCTGTTTGTGCGTTATCTGCCGAAAGGCCACGATGATGCCAACCAACAACGGCAACGCAAAAAAGCGCCCACTCATGTGGGTGGCGGCCGCCCCCGACCAGAAGATGAGCCCGATATAGGCTACTGCGCCGGCCATGATTGCCAGCTCGCGCCAGGCTTTGCGCCAGAGCGTATAGCCGAGCGTCCCACCAAAGAGGAGCCAACTGAGCGTATCCCATTGCCAGCTGTTCCACAGGTAATCCCAGCCGCGGCGCAACTGCCAATCAAGTGGGATGTCGGTCGCTAGCGCTTTGGCATAGGCGGTATTTGGTAATGGATAGCCGTAATAGACAATCGAGAAGATGAGCCAGCCGCTCGCTGGCAGCGTGGCAATTGCGATTGTGCGGATGAGCGTTGTGATGCCCAGTGTGCGCGCCTGATAGGTGGCCCACAGCAAGGCCGGCATGTAGATGATGATGGTATCGTTCCGATTAAAAAAACTCAGCGCCGCGATGACATACAAACTACCGAGTTGTCTCGCCGTCGGTGTGGGCGTATTCATGACGGCATGAAACAGGGTGGCAAAGAGAATCACAAACAGATACGACAGCGGATTCTCCAGCCCTGACGACGTGTAATCCAGAATGGCTTTGCTGGCAATTAGGGCACTCCCAAGCCATAAACTCGACCACCACTGGCGCGATCCATTGCGCCATAGAACGACAAAGGCGGCCATGCTGATGACAAACGACAGGATGATGACACTAAAGAAGAGCTCGTGCGTCACCAGATAGACTAGCGTCACCACAAACATCCACATGGGGTGGGTGTATGACTGCACGCGCTCACCCGGGTTCCAGGTTAAGCCGTAGCCATTGACAAAGTTATCTACTGTGCGAAAGGTGATGTAGGCGTCATCGACGATCCACGCATTCCGGAGCATAATCACGCTCACCAGGAGCGCAATCAGCCCACTCAGCCATAGCGATAATCGTGATGATGCCATCGACCTGTTCCCTTGCAATGTTATAAACTACAAACTGTCGTATTAATTATAACAAACAATCATCCGTACGTATGGCGCATGGTCATGCGTAAATAGACAGCCCTGATACACCACCTGGTGTGGCGTATCAGGGCTTTGAGGTGGGTTGATGCCGTTATTCGGGTTCAAACTCTTTCATGATGGCGGCCAGGGCGCGGCTGTCATCACGACGCGATGCTTCGAGCTTTTGGCGCATGCCGACACGGTCGGCGAGTGGGCGGTTTTGACCCAACTTAAATTTGCCCTCAAGCGTGGTGACGGTCATGCGGTAGGCGATAATCCCAGGGAGCATATTGCCGTGCCCCTCTTGGGTGAATCCGGGGTGGTTGCGGTCGTAGAGATGCGTTAAGTCGTTGAGCACCGGCATGACGGTATCGGGATCGGGTATGACCTCGCAAGTGCCGCTGGCATGCACCACCGTGTAGTTCCAGGTGGGCACGGCGTTGGGACTCTCGTACCAAGTGGGCGAGATAAACGCATGCGGTCCGCGGAAGATGACCGTGGTCGGTGTGCCAGCTTTGAGCAACTCGTTGTGGTCGTTGGCACGGGCTAAATGGAACGATAAATGAATGGTATTATCGTCTGCCTCTACCATCACCGGTGCGTAACTGACGGCCGGCAAGCCATCAGGCCCATTAGTGACCAGCGTGGCGAAGTCGTATTGTTGCATGAAGGTAATCAGGCGTGGTCGGTCGTGCATGCGGTTGGCAACAGGAATGTACATGATGTCACCCTTTCAAGATGGCATCAATGCCGACGCTGGCCAACTCGGCATCTTCGTCCTCGGTGAGGCCGCTGACCGCCACGGCGCCGATGCAGGTACCATTGAGCATGACCGGCATCCCGCCACCCCAACCAATAAAGCGTGGGTCGCCGTAGTAGGCGATATCAAAGCCTTGATCGGCGCTACGAATTTTGCGGCCGATGTCGCGCGTCGGTTTGCGCGCCCGCGCCGCACTAAAGGCCTTGTTGGTGGCGATGGTGACCGACTGGAGTGGTGCACCGGCCATGCGGATCAGGGCGAGCAATTCACCATGGGCGTCAGCCACGGCAATCACCCCTTTGGCGCCACGCGCCTCGAGGACGGGCAAAATCGCATTGATGGCTTTTTGGGCGTCGTGATGGTCGAGTGCGGTCTGTTGATACATCGTGTCATCGCTTTCTAAATGCTAATCTGCACGCGCTTGCCGAGCTTCGCTGATTCAATCGCACCAAAGACCATGGCCAAGCTCTTGATATTGTCACGGCAATCACCCATGGGGGTGGCGCCGGTGCGATAACTGTTGATGAAATCCTTGAGTGAGCCGGCGATACCATGAGCGATATCCTTGGCAGCGGTCACCTGCACCTGCTGACACTTGGCGTGGAATCCGCCGCGTTCGACGACCACCTCTGCCTTGATGGCATCGTGCCCATCCCAGGTGGCGCTGCCTTGACTGCCAACCGCGCGCCACTCGGCCTCCCACGAGGTATGCAGGCCCTCGGCCGCCCAACAGCCGCGATAGGTGAAGCGGGCGCCATTGGCCATCTCAAAGAGTGCTACCGCCCCTGCATCACCCTTGTACCAACTCCAGCGCGGGTTGAACTCCTCGCAGTAGACCGATACAGGCGTGGTATCGCCGAGCAGGTAACGGGCCGCGTCAAACGTGTGAATCGCCATGTCGAGCACGAGTACGTGGGCCATCTCGTCACGGAATCCGCCGAAGTGGGCACCAATATAAAAATCGGCATTGAGAATGCCCGTCTCGCCGACCTGTCGAATGGCATCACGATAGGCCCACAAGCGCGCATCGTAACGGCGACTCTGGCTGACCATGTAGCGCACGCCGGTGTGCTCGGCTCTCTCGACCATGGCGCGCGCCTGATTCATCGAGACGGCCATCGGCTTCTCACCAATCACCGGGATACCCGCATTGAGACAGGTAATTGTGACATCGTGATGCGCCTCGGGGATTGTGACATCAACCACAAAATCGGGCTTGACGATGCGCAGTGCGGTGGCTAAATCATCGCCGTAGTAATCGGCAGTAAGCCCCAGCTTTTGGGCTGCGTCAGCGGCGGCACCTGGGCGGATGTCGATCCATCCGGCAAACGATACATCAGCGTTGGCCACGAGATTTTTGGCCCATGTTTGCCCCATGCCACCTGCCCCAACCAGTAATGCACGTAATGTGGTCATGCCATGCCCTTTGTGTCTTGAATCGCGGTAATTACGCCTATTGTATCATTTTCATCTTGGTATCAATCACTGCAAACGTGCACAAATGAGTATATGTCTGTTTCATTACAAAGACCACATTTGTGAATCTTTAATCCGTTTACGAAAACCACATTTGTGCCCAATCAAATCCATATAATTAAAGTGGGAAAAGCAAAAGGAGGGCTTATGCACGAGATGGAAAACCAGGGAGTCATGGCGCTTGATGGCTATCAACGTTGGCTGCGGGGGCGTCAGCGTGAGTTGGAGCAGGCGTATCAGCTCTCTCGTTGCGATTGGCGACTATCGCAAGACGAAGGTACCGTGACGTATACGCGTCATGGTCAGGCCGTAGCAGTTGCTACGGTCAAAATGATTGGCTCGTTCTGTGCCAGCAACGCAACCTGGTTGTGGGCCTGGGCCAATCCGGCAATTGCGCGGCCATTGTGTGTTGCGCCGCAGCAGATTGCGCAGTGGGCGCAGATGGTCGGTATCATCTCTGTCACCGAGGCGATGATTGCCGTGCCACAACTCCCAGTTTTGTGGGCAGATCAGGCGCAATCGTGGCAGTTTGAGGCCATGACGCAGACGGCAGTGAGTCGTTTGGTGAGTCTGGTGGCGTTCCACACAGTTGGGCTCGGGGTGCACTACTACACGAATGCGCAACGTAACGTGATTGGTGGTGCAGTCATTACGGGCATCTACCGACCGGTGCAGAGCGTCTAGTTGATTGGTGCCATGGTCGCTGGGGCGTTATCATATTGGCCAGCGACCATGGCGTATTGAATTCTGAACGGCCGAGGGGGAGATGATGAACGAGTCACAACTGCAGCAACACGTTGAGAAGATTATTTTGCGTGCCACGCAAAGCCCACCGATTTATCTGCATCGATCCATTGAGGTTGATGTCAATTCGCGCATGACCGGCATTGACTTGGCCAAAATCTTCAACATCGGTCAAATCCAAATAGCTGGCCTCAATGGTTGGCGTGTTACTGGCGTGGTCCCCAAAACTCTGAGTACTGTGGCCAACTATGGCCTGAATGATTTTGCCGGTATGGGTGGGAGCGTGATTGCTGTGTATGTCATCATGGAGCTTGAGCTGAATGCGCAAAATGCCTCATTGATGCGCGGCGAGATTTACAACTTCCTCAAAAAAGAATTAATGACCGGGTTGACATAGGATGTAATGGTGTGGGTGCCCTATCGGAGCCCATACGCGAGGGGACGCCGCACGCGACGCCCCGGGGTATGCAGATGGGGGCACAGCTGTGCCCCCATCTGCATACCCCCAAGAGACTGCACGCCGGTTTACGGTTCATCGGTGCCAAAATACCAATGTCGGCATGCAGTGACGGTGTAAATTAGATGAATACCCCTTATTTGCAATTGCCTGCATAACCCCGTATACTTGACAACAGTAATCATTTAGTCAACTCGGGAGGGGGGTGAACGGGTTTAACCCACGCGCAATGAAGATTGAACGTCGTGACGGAGAGAGCATCGAGCAGTTGCTTCGCCGTTTTAACAAAATCGTCGTGGCTGAGCGTATCACCAAGACCTACCGCGAGAAGATGCAGTTCGTGTCAAAGAGCGAGCAGCGCAAAGAAAAGCGCCGCCGTGCCGAGCGTAACCGTCGCAAGAAGATGGCCCAAACCGGTCACTAGCGCCTGTGATGCATACATACCAGCCGTTCCGGTCTTTACCGGAGCGGTTTTGGTATGTTTTTTATTGTGCCTTTCACCACGTTGTGGTGTGTTAATAGTGTGATACTTTTTACACAAAGGAGACGCCATGTTTGATCGACTGAATAGCGTGGTTGAACGCTACGAAGATCTAACAAACCAAATGGCCGACCAAGCAGTGCTCAGCGATTTGGCCAGGCTCCAGCAAATCGCCCGCGAGCAACGCGACCTCGAACCGGTGGTGACGACCTTCCGGCGCTATAACAGCGTGATGCAACAAATCGCCGACGCCCAAGAGATGATTAACGGCGACGACGATGACATGCGCGCCATGGCCCAAGAGGAGATCGGCCCACTCAATGCTGAACGTGAGCAACTCGAACAAGAGATGAAGCTCTTGTTGCTGCCGCGTGACCCCAACGATGAGCGTAGCGTCATCATAGAGTTGCGCCAAGGCGAGGGTGGTGATGAGTCAGCCTTGTTTGCGGCTGACCTCTATCGCATGTACATGCGCTATGCCGAACGTGTGGGCTGGAAGATTGAGCTCCTCAATGCCAACGAAAACGGTATCGGCGGCTACAAAGAGGTCTCGCTCGAAATCCAAGGCCAAGGTGCGTATAGCCGCCTCAAGTACGAAGGCGGCGTGCATCGTGTCCAGCGCGTGCCTGCTACCGAGGCCCGTGGCCGTATCCACACCTCGACGGCGACGGTGGCCGTGTTGCCCAAACTCGATGACGACGGCGATGTTGAGCTCAAGCCCGAGGACTACCGCGTCGACGTCTTCCGCGCTGGCGGTCACGGTGGTCAGGGTGTCAACACAACCGACTCGGCCGTGCGTATCGTCTACAAAGGCGGTACCCCCGATGAGATGGTGGTGACCTGTCAAGATGGCCGTTCACAGCTCAAGAACAAAGAAAAAGCGTTGAACGTGTTGCGCGCCCGCTTGTTTGCCATCAAAGAGGCCAAACGTGCGAAGGCGGTCGGTGAGTCGCGCTTGGCCCAGGTGGGCAGTGGTGAGCGTTCGGAGAAGGTGCGCACCTACAACTTCCCGCAGGATCGTATCACCGATCACCGGATTGGCCAGAGCTTCTCGAATTTGCCGGGGATGCTCGATGGTGACATCGAGCGCATGATTGACGCCTTGACCGTGTACGACAACGCCGAGCGCTTGCGCGCCGTGGGTGTTGATGCGTAAGTGTTCGATTAGGGTGCATGTGGTTGGTAGGGGCGTCGCGTGCGGCGCCCCGCTCTTTTTTGCGCGCGGAGACGCAGAGGCGCAGAGGTAGAGTAAGAGGGCCTCCCTACCGTGGGTGTTGATTGGTATGGGCGTCGTTTGCCTTTTTGCGCACGGAGGCGCAGAGGCGCAGAGGCGCAGAGGCGCAGAAGCGCAGAGGTAACACTCCCCTACCGTCACTGCATGCCGGCGTATGCACGTTGGAGGCGATTACGCCAACACCGGCGTGCAGTCTTGTTGGTGTATGCAGCATACCCCAGGGACGTTGCTTACTTTTTTGCGCGCGGAGGCGCGGAGATAACACTCCTCTACCGTCACTGCATGCCGACCGTTGTATTCTAGTGGCGGTTGCACTAACACCGGCGTGCAGTCTTCTTGGGGTATGCAGATGGGAGCACAGCTGTGCTCCCATCTGCATACCCTGGTGGGCCCGATTTTTTATATAATGACCACACATATCACCTGTACACGAAACGACACACACCCATGGATCACCCGCTGAATTCACGGATTAGTTTGCGTCAACGTCTGCGCCAGTTGATTTTGATGCGCGAGACGGGACCCAAACGGCCGGCCTGGCATATGCGTCGCATGCGCATGATCTGGGAGTTGCACGACCAAATTGCCGCCTTAGATGGAGGAGACACCCCCATGTTCCCACAGACGCTCCAGTCCTACCTGACCCCGCAGCTCGATACCTACATCGAAGAGTTGCGCCAGTTGTGTGCCATCGAATGCCCGACCGACTCCAAAGCCGGCGTCGATGAGGCCGGTGAGTGGGTTGCCCGCTGGGGGCGCCGGCGTAACTGGGAGGTCAAACGCTGGAAGGACGACGAGTTCGGTGACACCATCGCCTTCACTATTCTGGGCAAAGGCGGCCCGCGCATTTTGCTGGCAGCCCACCTCGATACCGTCTACCCTGTCGGCGTGGCCGCCGAGCGCCCGATGCGCATCGAGGGCAATACGTTGCTAGCCCCCGGCTCGTGTGACAACAAAAGCGGCCTGCTCTCGGCCTTGTACGCCATGATGGCCCTTGAGGAGTGTGGCGGTTTGGGCCATATTGGCGCCATCACCTTGTTGTGTGGCAGCGACGAAGAGGCCGGCATGAAGGTCTCGCTGCGTGCCTTTGCCGAGCTAGCGCCCCAACACGACGTGGCCTTTGTGCTCGAGGCCGGCCGCGAGAACGGCGATATTGTCAGTGCGCGCAAGGGTGGCGGCAACTTTTATTTTGAGGTGCAAGGCAAAGCTGCCCACGCCGGCGTGGAGCCCCACAAAGGGGCCAATGCGATTGTCCAACTCGCCCACCAAAGCGTGGCGCTCCACGCTCTCAACGGCATGCGCCCGGGTATGACGCTGAATGTGGGCGTGGTCAGTGGTGGCACTGTCTCGAACGCTGTACCCGATCGGGCCAGCGCCAAAATCGACGTGCGCATCGTTGACCCAGCCGACCAAGCGCCGGTTGAGGAGGCGATTCGTGCCATCGGTGCACAGGTCTTTGTGCCGGGTACAGCGACAACCGTGACGGGCGGTATCCGCGTGCCAGCCATGGCCTGCACCCCGACGATTGCCTCGTTGGCCGAGTTGACCAAACAGTGCGCGGTTGACCTTGGCTTTACGACCAACGACGCCCATACCGGTGGCATGTCGTACGCCAATTATTTGGCCCAACAAGGCCTGCCCGTGCTTGATGGCCTCGGGCCGGTGGGTGGCAACGACCACAGCCCGCGCGAGTACATCGACATCGACAGCATCGTGCCGCGTACCGCGTTGTTGGCGCTGTTGATGACTCGGGTGCATACAGTGGGATAAATGACGTTGGGACCGTCGGTAGGGCCCCAGCATGCGGCGGCGCTACCGACGGCGCCGCCAGGCCCAGCGGGGCGGGCG
>JBKCLM010000096.1:0-14135 GCA_046300655.1 Chloroflexota bacterium
TGTCTTGCCGCTCAATCAACGAATCCACGATATGGCACTTGATTATGTGTTGCCGCTCACACCACCGACGGATGACTACACCAATGCCAAACTCGATGCCGTGTGTGCGGCAATTGTGACCGCCCGTGCCAACCACCGTCCGGTCATTCTCATCATGGGCGCCCACGTCATCAAACAGGGCGCATCACGCTTTGTGATTGACCTGATGGAGCGAGGATTAATAACGCATGTCGCTATGAATGGTGCCGGTTTAATTCATGATTACGAGCTCGCACTAATAGGCGCAACGACCGAAAGCGTTGCCAAATACATCTCGCAAGGGCAATTTGGTTTGTGGAGCGAGACCGGTGATCTTAACACACTCATCTCACAGGCAGCGGCCAAGGATCTTGGCTTGGGAGAATACGTTGGCAGTGTAATCGAACAACAACACTTCGCTCACAAAGAGCTCTCGATTGCAGCTGCGGGGCATCGCCTCGGTATCCCCGTAACAGTGCATGTAAGCATCGGCCAAGACATCATCCATGAGCATCCCAACTGCGATGGCGCTGCCCTTGGCCAGGCAAGTTACAACGACTTTTTGATTCTGACACATACAGTCAGTCAACTCGAAGGCGGCGTCATGCTCAATGTCGGTAGTGCCGTGATGGGTCCCGAGGTCTACCTCAAGGCATTGGCTATGGCGCGCAATGTGGCCCATCAACGCAACGAACATATCGCCAACTTCACCACTGCGGTGTTCGATATGGTGACACTACCCGATGATTTACGTACCGAAGCAAGCAAAAGCGACCCAGCCTACTATTACCGTCCATTTAAGACAATATTAGTGCGCACTGTACGCGATGGTGGTACGAGTTACTATATTCAAGGCGACCACCGCGTCACTCTGCCACATATGTGGCACACATTGTGCACACTCACAAACGAATAGAGCGTATGATGAATCACAACCGTCTAAAACAGATTACCGATCAATTCAAAGGTAAACGTATCGTCGTTTGCGGTGACTTCTTTCTTGACCGCTACTTATGGATTGACCCTGATCGTGCCGAGATCTCGGTCGAGACAGGCAGCACCGCCAACCAGGTCATTACCCAAACATGTGCTCCTGGTGCTGCTGGGACGGTTGTGGCCAATTTGGCCGCTTTAGGTGCCGAGGTCATCTGTTTGGGGGTCATCGGCGACGACGGCGATGGATTCATGCTACGGCGAGGTCTCACCGATATAGGAGCTGACGACCACCTACTTGTAGTCACTCCAGATCGACCAACACCAACCTACACCAAACCTACCATTCGCCATGCTGACGGTCACATCACCGAATTAGAACGTCTGGATATCCGTAGCCGAGAACCACTCGATGGTGCAATCATTCAACAAATTGCCAACCACCTTGAGACACTTGCCGACACCGTTGATGCAATCGTGTTTGCCGATCAAATGCCAGAGTCAGGCTGTGGAGTGATTGGACAGGCTATTCACCGTACCATTCAACAAATCGTCAAAACTCATCCTCATATACCAATGTTTGCCGATTCACGCCAGCGTATCGACCAATTCACGAATGTCATCATCAAACCCAATATTTATGAGGCATCACAGGCTTGTAATCTTGATGTGAACCAAGCCAATGCGGAGCAAATTGCGCTTTTGCTGACGAAACGCACCCATCAACCGGTGGTGATTACGCTCGGTGCCGCTGGAGTTCTTGTATGCGAACACAAGACATGCCAGCAAATTAACGCAATAGAAGTTGATCAAATCATTGACGTCGTGGGTGCGGGTGATAGCGTGATGGCAGCGTTGACAATCAGTTGTGCATCTGGGGCAACACTCGCAGAGGCAGCAGAGATTGCCATGTTTGTGGCAGGTGTTACCGTACGACAAATTGGTACAACTGGCACTGCGACCATACAACAGATCATCGAGATTGCCCAACGCTATCAACGTATCGAAGCATAATGACACTAGCGCACTATATGGTAGTACACCCGTGCAGACAACCGATAAATTACTAAATAGAGCAATGTAAACGTAAGTAGCGTCACGAATGCCGCTACAACCAACAGTTGCTGACTTTCGATACGGAACAATTTTATAAGGTGATCAATAAAATTTAATAAAATACAAAAGTTAATGCTTGCAACGACAAGTGGTATCCAAAACAACACTACGATTTGCTTGTCAACACTCGTGCGCACTTCGTCACGTGTCATACCAATACGTTGCAAAATCTCAAATCGGGTCTTGTCTTCGTATCCTTCAGAGAGTTGTTTGTAATAAATTATGAGCGCCGTGCTCAACATGAACAAAACACCCAAACTTAAGCTCAAAAAGAGGAATGTACCGTAGACTGATTCAAAACTCAGCTTTTCAGCTTGACGACTCTGTATGTTCACTATTTCAATATGTGGATTGGGAAATTTTTGCGTTTTGCTAATTATCTCATCCGACATCAATACACTTTTGATACGTTGGTACACCGCTAATTTTTGCTCGTCGGTGCCTTGGATGTTGATTCCCATTCGATAGCGTATTGGCGATGGATAATCGTTGTTTTGTTGATACTTGTTGCGCTCATGGACGATTAATTCAGATAGATCGTGCACTACCACAAAATGCGCGTTGACCAGCTGTTGCAATTCATAACTTGCCAGCAATAGCTCAGGTAGTTTCTTCACAACAAGATATTCACGACCTTGCAACACAAAGGTGTCAGGTAATGAACGATAACTACTATAAACTGCAACCTCGCCTGGTGCCAAAATCAGCGGATCTTCATATAAGTTGTTGTATTCGCTAGCCGTTATCAGCACAAAAAAATGACTCTTCGAATCTCCTACAAACACTCGATTTTGCATTTGGTACTCAAACGTATTTTCTTTTTGGATTGCCGATAAGCTAATAAACGAATGTATATCTTTGATATCCACAGTGACACCTTGCGATTGTGCGGCCTGTTCAATCTGCTCACGTAACTGCGATTTGGACTGTATGTTGTGTTCCTGAATCGTTAACACCACATCAGCAACATACATTTTTTGGACTGATTCATTTGCCCCAAAATAAATTACGCCTGCCGTTGAGACCATGGCGAGAATAAGTAGGGCAAACATGCTCACACTCGCCAGTCCAACAGCATTTTGGCGAATGCGATTGAGCAATCCATTAATAATAATTAAATTGTTCGCGCGATAGTAAAACGTTGGACGCTTCTCTAGAATTTGCAACACTGTTACACTCAACGACACAAACAAACAATATGTACCGACAATAATTGTAATGATAATAAATGCCATAGATTCATAGGCTCGTTGTGGTGAATCTATAGCAATGATTACCCAATACGCGTATGCAATACTTATGATTCCTAGAAACAATAAAGAGTATTGAACCCATGGCGAAAGGGGTGCTCGATCCACGTGTCGCACTAATGTTATTGGTTTTGCGACGATAATTTTCATCATGTTGATAATTAAAACCACACCCATAATGCACAAAAACAAGACAGCAGTTAACAGTAAACTTCCAGTATCAATGACCTGTTGCATAATCACCGGTAGCTTGATTAACGCAGACAACACCATTCCCATGAGTCGACTCAATACCATGCCAAAAGTCAATCCAAACACAATTGACACGGTGTAGGTTATGACCACTTCATAGAACATAATCATCAGCAAATGACGCTGGGATAATCCAAGCAAGTAGAGTAAGCCAAATTCTTTGGTACGTGGTCGAATCAAAAAACCATTACTATAAATCAAAAAAATTACGACAAATACGCCAAATAAATAGACCGCAAGCGAAAGTAAATAATAAAATACCGTCGTATTAAATGCTGTTGTGGCATTCACATTATCACGCAAAAATAACAGCAGATAGACCATCGACACAAAAAAACTCACAGCAATCATATATGGAAAGTATGTCTGTCGATGTTTATTTATGCTTTGAAACGCTAATTGAATAAAGTACCGGTTATTCATGGTGCATCCCACTTGATGCAATCATCGTCAATGTCTGTAATATCTTCGCGTACATTTGTTCATTACTGTTTTGTCCACGATAAATCTGGTGATACACCAATCCGTCTTTGATAAACAACACGCGTGAAGCATGACTCGCAACACGCACACTGTGTGTGGCCATCAACACGGTCTGTCCATCATCGTTTAATGCACGAAAAATATTCAAGAGCTGCTCGGTTGACCGTGAGTCTAGTGCTCCAGTCGGCTCATCAGCCAAAATCAACTTGGGATTCGTAATTAACGCACGTGCAATTGCCGTACGCTGCTTCTGGCCACCTGATATTTCGTGTGGATAACGCGACAACACATCGGCCAAATCGAGTTTTTGCGCAATTATGTTCAGTTTTTCGAGCATAGCTACATAGGTCATACCACGGAACACAAGCGGCAAAAGAATATTATCTTGGACGGAGAACGCATCAAGCAGTTGATAATCCTGAAAAACAAATCCAAGATTTTCACGGCGAAACAAGGCTATTTCTTGGTCTTTGAGCGTCGATACTACTTGATCATCAAGCCTAACCTCACCACTGGTCGGCCTATCAATCGCAGCAATCATATTAAGTAGGGTTGTTTTTCCAGAACCTGACTCGCCCATTATCGCAAGATATTCCCCTGAATCGACAGTAAATGTTACATTAGCAAGTGCCTGAATAGTCTGACTACCTGATCGATTCGAATAGGTCTTTCGTAAGTTTGTCACGGTTAATAGCGACATTTTAACCTCGTTTATGCCTGAATGCATAGATAGTTAATCGTACACTATCCACGCCACAATGCAATTACACTTTTGTAACTTGTCTGCACAAACTTAATCTGCTACGATCCGTGCTCGATCTAATCCAATATACACACGTGTTCCTACACCAACCTCTGACTCAATCCGCAATTTATGCCCTAATTTAGCCATGATGCGTTTGACAAGAAACAATCCGATGCCCGTGGACGTCTTTTCGTAACGCCCATTAAATCCGGTAAATCCCTTATCAAATACACGGGGTAGGTCCGCACTATCAATCCCGATACCAGTATCTGCTATAAGTAGTTCATTGTCAGGTGTATGCGATATTGTTATCGAGCCGCTTGAGGTATACTTCAGTGCATTCGAGATTATTTGTTCGATAACAAACGATAACCATTTGTCATCGGTAACCACATCAACACATATTGGTTCGTATACGAGCGTAAGATCCTTTGTTATAAACACGCTAGCATATTTTCGCAGTACTGGCCTGATCATATCATCAACTGCATAACTGCGGAATACATAGTCTGTGGTAACGTAATCAGTACGCACATATTGCAACACCATTTCCACGTATTGTTCGATTTTGATGAGTTCATTGAGTAGTTCACGATGTACTTGACTTGGATTTGTCTGCAATACAAGGCGCATCGCCGCTATGGGATTTTTGATTTGATGCGCCCACGTTGTGTAATATGATTCAAGCTCACTGTGAGCGATATCGGCACGCGTAGCAACTGCACTCATTTCTGCATACAAGATGTGAATGAGCTTTTGATAGCTCTCTTCAATTGAATCAGCCGGAATAGGCAATCCCTCAATAGTCAATGTAATCCGAGTAAATTCTGTCTGCAAAATATGCTGTGTTTCTCGATACCGCCAGTAATCATACAACACTACGAGCATACCTAGCGCTGTGGCCAAAAACACCGCATAGCCTACAACGTCCCATGTCAGGCCGTTTAAGCTTCCGATGAATGCAAAAACAGCATTCATCATACCCATGAGCACAAATATTCGGCGTTGTTTTTTTAGGTACCCTCGTAGCATTTACTTAACCATATATCCAACGCCTTTTTTTGTTTCAATATAGTCAGGCAAACGTATTGTTTCTAACTTTTTACGCAGACGCGCAATATAGACCGACAGCGTATTCTCGTCAACAAAACAATCACTCTGCCACAAACGCGTCATGATTATCTCGCGTTCAACGTACGAACCATTATGCTCCATCAACAACTGCATAATTTTCATTTCAGTTTTGGTCAGATCAAGCCGATCACCATCATGAATAAACGTTGATTCAACAAGATCTAACATACCATCTGAATGCGTAATAATATGCGATTGCACGCTGTAGTTATAGGTACGACGCAAAATAGCCTGGATTTTGGCATGCAGTAGATTAATATCGAACGGCTTGGCGATAAAATCATCGCCTCCCTTCTCAAGTGCAAGCATAATGTTAAAGTTATCCGATGCTGACGAAATAAAAATGATCGGAGCTTTTGAAAACTTGCGGATTTCATCACATATAACAAAACCGTTTTGTCCCGGCAACATGATATCAAGCAACACCAACTGTGCTCCGAACCGTGCAAAATCAGATACAATCGTCACGAAATTCGTAGCGACGTATACCTCATATCCCCAATTTACCAGCTGTTGCTCTAGTGTGCGAGCAATGACAGTATCATCCTCGACAATCATGATGCGTTGCATATATCTCGGCCTTTATAGTGAAGAAACATTTACTTTGCGTTAATTATACACCAGGTGATTCATCCGCAAATATCCAATGTCAAAGCAATAATGAATATCTCAACTATTTTTTTGCAACCAATTAATTGACTTCGGCGTCTATTGCCTGTATGCTACTGCATATGGGGATGTTTGGTTTCGACAGGGTAGGATCCTGTGTTGTTGCACGTCGAGCCGCCCAGTCTCGTTAAAGGGGCACCGGCATAACTGCCAAAAACATCAGCGCTCCGTCGTTCGCCCGAACGACCGCGTTTGCTGCCTAATATAGTCAGCACGTTCACCACCCCTCGCCCGGCCGGGTGAGTGAACGCTAATGCCGGGACGCTGCGAGAGAGCTGTTTCCGTATCTCGCCTAAGACAAGGAAAATCGCGGGTTAGTCGCTTTGTTCCTCGTGTGAGTAACCTGCTAAATTAATCAAGGAACTAAACGTGTAGACGCGCTCAGTCAGCTTATTCTGGACGGGGGTTCGACTCCCCCCATCTCCACCATTTGACAATCTCTCGCATATCAATGCGAGAGATTGTCTTATTGTTACAGTATGGATAATGCGAGTGTTTCATCGACTAGTTGTTTCAATAAATCACACGCAACGTCAGACTGTTTCCCGCCATTCATCAGGATTTGTTCAACCCGAATTGCATAGTGTTGCGGAGACACAGCAAATCCAGCTGCACGCATTACCGCTTTTTTTTCGTTCAAACAATAATGTCGATTCACAGCAAAAATAACCTGATTTACACACGAAATCGACCGAATTATGTGGGCTGACACATAATATAGATCGTTGCGACTCACGGATTTACTGGCAAGCTCACTCGAGAAACGCGCTTCGAATCCAAATAGGTCAATTAGTGCTTTTTGTAGTTCATCAGGATAGTGCTGAGCACGAATTTTGAGAGGTGTCAATAAACTCGTCGCATCATAAAGGAGTTGACTTTCGGCCAACTCACCCATGTACATGACATTGACATAGGCATGTGGATGACCGGGTTGATAATGAGCTTCCACACGACCAGATTCACACTGTGCAATAACTTGCATGACTCGACGTGTATCACGCAGAATCAAATCCACATGTTGACCATCAATCTCCATCCAGGCACCAGCGTTGACCCATGGTCCCCACCCACCTGGTGAAGTTACGAGATTTGCCCGATGCGCATCATCCAACAGTTGTACGACATTATTCAATACCAGCAAATCTAAATCGTTCACACCACCGTAGTACACACCAATATCAATGTCCGACTTTGCGGTCGCATGTCCAGTTGCGTGTGAACCGCCCAAAACCACAGCATCTATGCCAACTACTTCACGCAGAACAGAAGCAATTTTTGTTGTAACACGCTCGATTGTGGGCGATGTACCATTCATATAGAGCATTTCCTTCTGTTAGTTGTCTTATTCTGAAACAGCGATGAATAATACAACGCAGGCGCTTAGCGTGCCTACTATCACACCCTTTCTACACCACTGCATGTTACACCACGATGGATTCAACTTCCGATCATGACTGCAACGCTGCACAGGCCATGTTTATTATCATACCTGTTACATCATAGACAGGTATTGTGAACACGAGATCACGTTCCATAGATGTTCTCATTTACATGCAAAATAGTATTGCGAGTTAATTCATTATCCTCTTTACATTAAAAGTTCCTCTGTCAAGTAACCACAGAGCACTCCCCTTCTTCGTTCATCATCTTTTATCTACGAAATCAACATATGGTGTGTTTATGGAAATCTGGGTGCATGCGTTTATTTATTTATTGACAAATTACTACGCATCATGGTAAATTACAAAAAGATGACAAATGGATAAGAGGTATTGCATGAAGGTTTTTACACGATTGTTTTTAGGGGCAAGCGCCATTTTCGTTGTCGCATGTGGAAGTAGTCAACCAACCGAAGATGAACTAGCGACGCGCGTTGCCGAAGAGTTTGCCAAGGCAGCTACTGCCACACAACAGGTACTAGACAGTACTGCAACTGCCCAAGTAGCCGCCAACCCTGAGGCAGTCACGCCGCTGATTATCTTTGCGACGGCAACAAGTTCAGCCAATCAGGCTCCTGTAGCCACAGCCCGTCCAAACAACAATACCAACCCGCCCCCAGCAGCAACGGCAACGTATGCGCCAGTCGCTACGGTAACACCAGAAAACGAGATGACGGCCACGGCCGATGCACTTGCACTCACGACAGCGACAGCCACTACGGATGCAACAGCGGCTGCGACAACTGATGCAACAGCGACTGCGAGCACTATCGCCACGACTGGCACGACAACGGTTGTGGCCACTGCAGCAACTGCAACCAGTGCCGTTGTTGCAGCCACTGCAACCCCAGTCCCTGTCACAGCAACGGCTACAACAGCGGCAGCGACGGCAACAAGTGTGCCTCCAACGGCGACAACGTTTACTGTCGCTACGCTGACTCCAGCACCATAATGCACCAAACTCCCCTGGTCAATGCGTGACTAGGGGAGTTTTTACATACATGACAAGACAAAGGCTGTCGACATGAACGAGATTTTTCAACTCAGTAATTTGCTGGTGATGCCGTGGTGGATCCTGATGATTGTTGCACCACGCTGGCATCGTACCAACCAGATCATCGGTTCATCGCTAATATTTGTGCCTATTGCACTTTTGTATAGCGCGCTTGTGTTGCCAAACTTTGTGACACTCCTACCAGATTTGGCAAATCCACAATTAGCCGTCATAAGTACATTACTCAGCACTCCGAGTGGCGCAACTGTGGCGTGGATTCATTTCGTAGCATTTGATCTCTTTGTAGGGCGCTGGATATACCACGATAGCCAACGCCTCGCATTACCGCGCTGGATTCAGAGTATCTGTCTGCTGGCCACATTCATGGCAGGGCCTTTTGGCTGGTTATGCTACATCGTGGTACGGCGCATCAAAACCGGCTCATTTACCCTGACAAATGCGTAATAGTCGTGGGCAAGTGCATACTTCACGTTGACTTTTATTGCATTACATGCTAACGTAAATTTGATATTAAAAAGCTGCGTTGGTATGAAAACATGAGTACATCTTCGTTTTGGCGACGATTGTTACGCCGCGACCAGAATCAGACAGAATTATTAACGCAACTGCTCGATGAGCAACGACGCACTGCAGCAGCACTAGAGCAGTTGGCAGCACAAGTCCAAAAGCTGTCACATACACAATCTATCCGCCAAACAAGCACGCAGATGCGTTTACCCAAAATCGCTAGTGAGCAGGATTTAGCAAAGGTGCCGGCGCTCACCCAGTTCCTCGCAGAGCGTGGCATAGCCATCAAAACCTTGCGCACACGACAGGACTATGACGCAGTGCACGACGAAGTTGCGCTGTTACTCGGGAGCAAGTACTACTCAATCAACCCACTCCTCGACAACATCAAGCGCACGATGCAACTGGGCCACACGTTCAATATCAACATTAGCCAATACAGTCAATCATCCATAGCTGACATGACGTTGATTGGGCGTAAACTGCACGACTTAGCCTTTTTGACAATGTATCACTATCAGCGAGCACCGCGTTTTCTGCTGGCTGCACGGCCAAACACAGTCCCAGAGGTACAGAACTTCTTTTCAGGGCAATGGCTTGAACGCTATATTTTGCAGGTGTTCAGGGGAATTGGCCAAGACGTCCAGGCGCTACTAGGAGAGGCGATTCTCAACCCGCAGATTGTCCTGCCGAATGGCGACGACTTCGAATTAGATCTCCTCGCGACTGCAAATGGGCGGGTGTATTGGATGGAATGCAAAACCGGCTCCTACCAAGAGCACATCACCAAATATAGTCGCTTTGCGCAGATGCTAAAACTGCCAGTAGCACAAACAATCATGGTCTTGCCCGACGCCCACGAATCACTCACGCACAATTTGTCACGCATGTTTGGTATGCATGTGGTTAATTTGACTGAATTACACGACCACCTCGATCGAGAGCTCAGTCGTCCTTAGGCGAGCTCAAGCACCATCGCCGTACGCGCTGGACAACGCACTGTATCTTGCAACGAAATGTTGTTACGTTGCGTCACCGTTTGCCCCTCGCTATACCACCACACCTCGGCCGATGTGGCATTGATACCGTTGATTGTAAACGGAAGCGACACATCGGCATCCGTTTGATTAACCAAATGGCAGACTATTTTGCCAGCATCAGTTTGGGTGGCCAAAAACGCCAGACGCGGGTCATCACAATGACTGTGTAGCAACACGTCGCCTAATCGGGCAACGAGGCGATAGCTTTCAAAAATAGGCAACGGCTCGGAATTATACGAGACCGGGCCAAACATGCCGATACCCTGTGCTTGAATGGCACCAAGACAAAAATGGGCGATGATTTCACAACGATGTTGAATTAAACGCGTGATTACATCGCTCCACCATAACGCGTTGGCGTACGAATTGGTACCTGTGTCACGATCAACTCGACCGCTCCAATCCGAATTAGCCTCTGTAATGGCAATCGGCACATCACGACCGAGATACTGACGCATAATCTCACGCGTTTTGTTGACACTTGCAACCCACTCTGGTGGATCCTGTTGAAGTTGTGTACGTGACACAGGTGCGCCGCCAAACGGATACCGATGCCAAGATACCATCTCTATATCGGTCACACGTTGCAAAAAGCCACGCAACCATGGTTCGCCTGTTGCATCCACGGGATACTGCTCATCTGCATCAAACTGACTAATCTCGGGCCCCATGACGATGATCGTCGCATCCACCTGCTTCATCGCCTGTCGATATGTTACAAAGTCAGTGGCATAATCTGCCACGTTGTAGCGCTTTGCACCGCGCTTCTTGACGAATAAATCGGGCTCGTTGCCGATAGCCCAAAATTTAACTGCGTACTGCTTGGTGACGTTAACATAGTTGACAAGATTTGCGGCCTCAGAAGGTGTACCACCAAACAGGCGCACATGAATGCACGGTTCGGCACCAACTGCACGACACAAACCGATGTACTCATCGACCATCCACTCGGTTACGCTATTTTCGTCACCCCAGTTACCACCCGGCCAACGAATCATGGACAAGTTGATGTCACGACTATGCGTACGATGTTCAAGTGCCAGAGTTTGCCACGGACCGGTGTTACTTGCACGCACAAAGGGCGAAATTGGTCCATAATTGTATGTGGTGTCAACAAACAAACCAGGTCGAGGCGTTGGTGTTGGACCACGACTCGGCTGTGTCGCACATGCGACCAATGGTAAAACAGCGAGCGTAGATATGAGCGTACGACGACGCATACGACCTCCTTGTGGTATGACAATGATTGATTACCCGCATCATACACCACGCCATCATAATTGCCTAGACCACAGGAGTATCGTATGACAATCCTTGCCGATTACATCAATGCCGAACAAGCGCGTGGCACATTACCAGGACTTGTATTGGCTAGTCAATACGGCTTTGCACCAGTACAAATCCACGCATGGGGGGTCGATGGGGCTGGGATACCACTCGCTGAGGCAAGCGTATTCCCTGTTGCATCAATCACCAAACTAGCATTGAGCCTAGCTATTCATCGATTAGTCGATCGGGGCAACATCGCACTGCACGACCCAATTGGCGCATACATTCCTGACATCCACCCGCTCAGTGCATCGCGGAGCATCACAAGCCTTCTAGCGCACACGAGTGGCTTTGGCTTTGATTTACCCAACAAAGAAGGGCGCTACGCACATGGTTTAACCTGGCCAGCCCTTGCGCGTGAATGCCTTGAAACCCCTCCTGAAGCAGAGAGTGACGTGCGTGTGCAGTACAGCAATCTTGGGTACGGCATCCTCGGCGTCTTGCTTGAGCGCGTCACCCAGCGTACCTGTGCTGAAGCTTTGGTAGACCTGGTCATCCGCCCACTTGGCATCCATGCATGGCTCGGCGACAATCCAGATGTGAAATGCGCTGTGATAGGCGATGTGCGCGGGCGTCATCGTGGCACAGATCTTGAGACATACAACTCGCCGTTTTGGCGCAGTCTCGCTCTACCATGGGGTGGATTATGCACCGATGCACATGGCGCACTGAGTATCGTACACGCATTTAGTAGTCAGAGTGATTTGCTGTCGCCGGCTCGACGTAGTGACGCAACGAGCGACTACACCCACCAGCTCGCAGGTGGATTTATGAGGCCATTGATGTGGGAGCACTCACCGTGGGGACTCGGACCAGAGCTTAGAGGCACCAAACAGCCACATTGGGTCGCTAACACTTTCCCACCAGACTCCTTTGGACATAGCGGTGCATCGGGCATGTTGACTTGGTACGACCCACACAGTATGTTCGGGTTTGCGCTCCTTGGTGCACGCGCCGCTGATAGTGGCTGGTTACTCCGACACGCACCAGAGATTAGCCGTCGCCTACGGGAGTCACACGGGTTATGATCATCATCCGCTCAATCCAACACAACCGTGCAGAAATTGACGCCGTCGCTGCCATCCTTGTCGCAGGGTTCGCCGATCGTTCATCAGCTTGGCCTACCCTGAAAGACGGCATCGAAGAGGTCATGACACATAGCACCGACATACAAATCAGTTTGGTCGCAACTATCAACGATTCCATCGTGGGCTGGATTAGTGCGACACCACAATATCAACAATACGGGTGGGAACTCCATCCGCTTGTTGTAGCACCAGCTCATCAATATCAAGGGGTCGGCAAAGCACTTGTGGCAGAGCTGTGCACCCGATTAGCCTCACACAGTGCAACTGTACTCTATGCGTGGTCTGATGACGAAAGTATGAGTACATCACTGGGTGGCAGGAACTTGCTGCCGAATCCACTTGATCACCTAAACCATTTCAAACCATCATCACGACATGCCGGTGGGTTTTATCTGAAACAAGGATTTGTGCTGTGCGGCGTACTCCCTGATGCAAATGGAACTGGCAAACCAGATATTCTTTTTGCACGACCAATCCCATAACATTGACAAATAGTGCACTTGATTTGACATTTAATTGAAAGTGACTATCATTATAGATGGTAGTCACTTTCAATTAGGAGTATTCATGCGACGGGCATTAATTACTATTCTGAGTATGTTGGCGCTATCACTAAGCAGTTGCACATCAAGCACTAACACAACACCATCCGAAGCTACACAAGCACCAACTACACCACAATCAGGTTCGTACACAATTATCGCATCCACGAGCATTTTGGCAGATATCACACAACAAATTGTTGGTGACACTGCCATAGTAAAAAGTCTGGTTGGCGCAGAAAGCGACGCTCACGTGTATGAGCCATCACCTGCCGACGGCGTAGAGGTCGCAAACGCATCAGCACTTATCGCAATTGGACTCGAGTTTGAGCCATGGTTCGAGGAGTTATATGCAGCATCAGGAAGCACTGCACCATACATTATTGCAAGTGCAGATATATCACCGCTACCCGCAAATAAGCATGCCGATGCGCACGCCGGTGAGTCCGCCGACGCGCACGCCGGTGAGTCCGCCGATGCGCACGCCGGTGAGTCCGCTGACGCGCACGCCGGTGAGTCCGCTGACGCGCATGCCCATGGCGAGTTTGATCCACATGTCTGGCAAGATGTCCAGC
>JBKCLM010000097.1:0-3706 GCA_046300655.1 Chloroflexota bacterium
GTCGTTTATGCCGATGATGCAATAATCATGGTGTAAAAAAGCCCTCGCACCGATGATAAAGGTGCGAGGGCTTTTGTTTGAGGGCTAATCGGCGATAGCGTTGTAATCCTCTGCAGTTTGACCGAGTACCGTGTTGTTGAGCACACGTACGGTAACGGCAATAGGAACAGTTGAGGCAGCGTTTGAACCTGATTGCCATGACTCAAATTTGGCACTGCCACCATAGACGATGTTTCCACCAATCACCCAGTAGCCGAATTCGTTGTTCGGCGCAGTTGCCACTGCAGTGACATCTGTGGGGCCAATGGAAATCTTGGCGTTGGCAGGAATATTTGGACTGAGATATGGTGAGCCGACAGCGACGCCCAGCGAGTTATACAGGGTCATGCGGACTCTGAGCGTGGCATTACTCGTGTTGTGTACGGAGAATAATGTGCGTTGGCGTGACTCGTTGCGACATACTGCGTTGGTTGGCGCTGCAGTGAAACAGCTGGTGCTATAGCGTACGTATGGTGCATAGACCACTGTCGAATTGCCCGATGTCGGACGAGGTAAGCCAGGAGCAACTGCATAGACGCCGTTACCGGTGACTTTGCTGATGGCCGTTACTGCGGCTGCACCATTGATATTGATAATTGCTGCACCTACTGCACGCGCTGGGACGTTATCATCGCATGCGTTGACGGTGAGTGTGCGATTAGCGGCAACGGTTTTGTTGGTTGTTATCGGCGTTTGTATGGCACCTAATGTCCCATTCGTTTCACGTATTTGAAAACGATAGGTGATGTTAATCGTGGCATTCGTGGCACCAGGATTATGAATCACAATTGAGGATGATTGCGCACCATCGCCGTAGTTGACATTACACAACGCGGATGGAATTTGGATGAAATTCGTTCGAGTGGGAGATGTATTGGGTGTGACAATACCCTCGTAGGTGGCCGCATTACGACCGTTAGTGCTGGCCTCAAAAGAGGTTGCGATAATACTCGGACCAGTGATTGTTGCGGATCCCTCAAATCCTCCAGCGGCACAGGTGGTAGGTGTTGTACCTGAAACCGCCACTGACCCCATGTCGATGCTGATGACGCCACCAGTTGGTACGGCCGTATCAGTCTGGGTGTATGCTACGACTCCGTTGGGCCAGCGCAAGGTGGTGACGATATTGCCCGGTGCGCCGACATTTTGGATGTTAATGCGTGAGGTGATACGCGACGTACCACAGACCTTGGCGACATACGGTAGTGAGACAGTGGCACCGGCGTCGCTTGCGGTGAAGCCGTTGGAGACCGGACGCACGCGAATGGTGGGGTTGGTTGATACCTGGACGATGGTAGTTGCAAGTGGTTGATTGGCGCTGATGATCGCACCGCCGTCCCATGTGGATGTGCTAGCGTCAAGCACTGAGACTGCGAGCGAGGCACTTGCGTTGCTCGCGAGCGTGCGGGCGCTGCCGTCGTTGTTGAGAATCGGGTAGTCGATGGGGGTACCCGATCCGGTGTTGTCAATGAATTGGATGCTCAAGTTAGCGGCTGCTGCGCCGATGTTCATGTAGGTAATTGACGTAATGAACTTGGAGCCGTAGGCGTTGGTCGACGCCGATGCGGGACCGATCGTTGTCAAAAACAGGACTGCGATAAGTCCACCATAACTGAGTATGCGACGAAAAAGAGACATAGACACCTCCGCGTAGATAGTACGACTGTGTGTAGCATAGCCGAAAGTACGGGATTTGTGCAATAATACCTTCGGGTTATTAGGGGATATATCATGCAAATAACACGTGTTTTGCTCGTTTTTATCAGTTGTTTTTGGTTGATGGCCTGTAGTAGTACGCCGGCGACCACGATTGATGTCCCACCGAGCCAACCTGGGATGGCCTTGTTGCGCGGGCGCCTGCACGATGCACAGGGGAATGCATTGGCGAACTGGAGTGTGCGACTCGCGCCGATTTATGGCAGTGGCGATCAGCAGGCGTACGTGCTCGATGAGGCGGGTGGAATTGGTGGGGTGACGAATGAGAACGGTGAATTCGCCGTTACCAATATCCCACCTGGGCGGTATGTGATGTTGTTGATTGTTGAGGAGGGGTTGTCAATTGCGATTTTGGAGCCAGATGGCAAAGAAAAAGTGATTGAACTGGCTGCTGACAAGCTCACTGATATCGGTACGGCCCGGATCACGATTCCTGGGCGCTAGGTGCCGGGATGGTTAATTGGGCGAGCCGATCGATGCACTGCTGGCGCTGGTTAGCAATGATGGGCATTTGGTCTGCGTGTGTATCAATTGCCGCAATGATGGCCTCGGGGGTGATGGTCTCAATAGAGAGACACCACGCCGCGAGGCCGTTGTCGTGCATGATGCCGTGTGCTTTGGGCTGGTAGGCGATGACGACGGCCGATTGCCCCATCGCAAAGCGTAGGAGCGCGCCATGCAGGCGCGTTGAGAGCAGACAGGTAAGCTGGGCGTACTGGTGTTGCAGATCGGTCGGGCTGACAACGCTGGGCATGACGGTGGCAAACGGGAGTTGTACTGCGAGGCGTTGTACGACGACACTGTCATCCCACCCGGGTGTCTGGTCGGTGCATTGGCCAAAAAGTTGGATGTGCCAACCACGGCGATGGAGATGCTCAGCCACGGCGATGATGGTTGATTCATACGATTGGTGGAGCGCGAGTTGGCCGGATTGCTTGCCCCAATCGATGACGGTGATACCGAGAGTTGGGATGATGGGTGGCGTGGCTGGTGGGGAGCCTGACATCCCCCAGGCGAAGTCGGGGGCATGTTGGTATGTGACACCGAGGGTGTCGAGGAGCTGGGCGCTGTGTGATTCACGTATGTAGACCACATGGGCGCGTTGTAGTACCCAGCGCACGAGTGTGCGGAATGGACGGTTGTGCAGTGGCCCGATTGATTGCGGCAAGAGCACGAGGGGGCGACGCCAGAGGACGGCAATCAGCATGTCGGCACACAACCACCAATCCCAACTGATGAACCGCCACCACGGCCGTGCGCTTGGGAAGTCGTACAAATAGCCGCCACCACTCGCACAGACGAGGTCGGCAGTCGTGATGGCGTTAAAAGTCTGCCGCTCAGCAGGTGTCATGCCCCACGTAGTGTGGATGCCGATTGCGTGCATACTCATGCTCCAGATGAGGGCGATCATGCGGCGTAGCCGGGTTGCCCACGGCGCAATCTGCCCCTGCTGGTTATAGACCCAATGACTGAGGCCGGGTATGGTGTCGGGTGTGGGTGATACGGCATAGCACTGCTGGATGGTGGCATGAGGGAACTGGCGTACGAGCCACGCATACTGGAGCTGATGAATGGCCGCATCGCCGAGGTTGCCTGTGCCGTACATGTTGGTGATGACGATACGGCGTGGTGGCCATGTCGGCACTACAGAATGACGTACCCGCCAAATCCCGCCGATAAGGTAGCCAAGGGCGAGGACGCTCTCGGTGATGAGTTGGGCCTGAATGGCACCGCTGATGCCAGATGATGCAATCAGTGGTGGCATGCTGAACCACAATACACCGACAGTGAAGAGTTGGACGAGGATGCGCCAGCCGAGGCGTTGACGGTGGATGATAAGCATGATACCGAAGAACGTCACGGCTTTAATAAGCGGCACGATGGTCAGGTGGGCAACTAATGCGACACTGGGGGCGAAGCTTTCACCATAGAGCAATACAATGACCTGCCC
>JBKCLM010000098.1:0-8587 GCA_046300655.1 Chloroflexota bacterium
GAGGCCGGTTGGGGACAGTTTGTCGCACCAACTCCACGCGTGGTTGAGCGACCATTTATTTAAAAAAAGGGGACGTGCGTCATGATTCCACCCAACACCCTCAAAGCCAAACTCGCCCGCGGCGAGGTGGCCACCGGTACGCTGGCCATGGACCTGCGCTCACCGGCGTATGTGCATATTCTGGCCGATGTCGGCTTCGACAGCATCTTTTTTGACCTTGAGCACGGCATGTACGACCTGCCACTGGTAGCCGATTTGATTGGCGTGACCCGCCTGCGCGGCATAACGCCGATTGTACGCGTCCCCGATACGCGCTACGGCGACATCGCCCGCGTCCTCGATGCCGGCGCCCAAGGCATCATGTTGCCGCGCATCGATACGGTCGATCAGGTCCGCGCTGCCCTCGACTGCATCAAGTACCCACCCCTCGGTCAACGCGGGGCGGCCTCGGTGCGCGGCGCCACCAACTACCGCGAGGTGCCACCCCAAACTCTGATTGCCGGCATGAACAACGAGACAATGGTGATTGTCCAAGTCGAACGCGCCCAAGCAGTCGCCAACCTTGACGCACTGGCGTCACTGCCCGGCGTCGACATGCTGCTCGTCGGCCCTTACGACCTGGCGATCGCATTAGGCACCAACAGCACCACCGCGCCCGAGGTCAACACCGCCATGGATGCCGTCGTAGCGGCCGCCCAACGCCACGGCATCAGCAGTGGCACACACTCAAGTGACCCAACCACGCTCAAACAGTGGCAGGCCAAGGGCATGCAGATGATGCTGTGCGGCAGCGATTTGCGCTTTTTGCAACATGGTGCCAAAGCGATGCTCGAGGGGCTGAAGTAGGCACCACCTCATGTGGGCGTGGTATGATACCAAATGTCCGACGGTAGATCATCGCTGGTGGCAACACCAGAGGAACTTCCCGACTCCTCGTGTGGGCTTGCCCACACAGGTCGCCCTGCGAAACCGTAAGCAGGGGCATGTGCCTGGTAACGGGCGTATGACGCAAGTCGACAACAGAGAGCAGTCCCGCCGATGGCCCTCAGGGGCTCAGGTAAGGGGTGAAAGGGTGCGGTAAGAGCGCACCAGCGGGGGTGGCAACACACCCGGCTAGGTGACTGCGCCGACTGATGGGGAGCAAGGTGCGTGGGGTGGGCTACATGGTGGGAGCCGCAAGGCGTTTGTACTACCTCGTTCACTCGCATCGCCGCGATGACCACAAGGTGGGTAACACCCACGGCGTGAGGAGTCGCCTGGCCGTATGGCCAGAGAGAGATGATGGTCAACTACAGAATCGGGGGTATCGCCGTCGGACGTATCCCTCTGTATCGCCGTACCCCTACGGATTACACATCTCACAATACTCCGCCGCCGCCACCCCATCACCACACACTTGCTCGTCACGATGCGTACACCGCACACAGCCAAACACCTGCGCTTTGCGCTGATGCGTCGGCGTGCCACACCACTCACACGGCAAACCGTAAATTGTCTCGACCACGCGCATGCCCGGCGCCCCACAGGCAGGACACAGCCGGCGTGCGTTGGCCACCAACTGCTCGGTTGCAAGGCGAATCACCACCCGCCGCTTGGGGTTGCGGTGCGCCCGCAAGTCCGTCTCGAGCTGGATAACCTCGTGCTGCCGCAACAACGACGTCACAAGTTCCTCCAACGCCGCAACCGTCACACACTCCTTGAACAACTGCTCCCCCGCCCGCACAATCACCCCCTGCGCGGGGAATCCCACACCCTGACAAAACGCCAGCGCCTCGGCAACCGTTGTCACATCACGCCGGGCCGCACTCGTCTCGACCGATGTCGCCCAGCCCTCAAGCACCCAATCGTGCCGGCGATCAACCAGCACCACCAACTCACGATTGACTGTCAGCCACGGCACATCCGGGTGCGGCCCAAAGCTGCCCTCACTGGCCAGTGCTAAATCACCCGACGTCGCCGTAATCCCGGCCAGCGCCTTGGCCAGCGCCGTCTGGTATTGACTATCGCGCCGGGCGATATCACCCGTAAAAGTGCCGAATTGGTCGGTATTAATCGTCGGCAACACCACGACATTAATACCGAGTTCGGCTGCCAACACCGGCCCAATCACCGATTCTTTGCCGTGCATCGTCACCAGCACCGCCTGGCGTTGGGCAAAAAAATTCAATGCATCAGCCATCTATCACACCACTCGTCGCTATGACACGGCACTCTGCTGCAGTACTTGTTGTAACAGCGGATGCGGAAAGCGCCGCGGCAGGGTCAACGCATAAAACGTCTCCATCAAGCCCGGCAACGTCGCCACCTCCACCAACACCCCACTATCCAACTCATCTTTGACCACAATCGGCGGCACCACCGTTAACCCGGCGTGCTCACGTGCCACCAGACGCAACATAGCCATGTCATCGACCTCAGCCACGATCTGCGGTTTAATCTGCATGCGATCAACAAACGCATCAAACTCGGTGCGAATGCTCGATGGCCGCGACGGCACCACAATCAGCTCGCTCTGCAACAGCTCATCTACCTGGCGCATCGTGCGCGCTAGACGCGGGTGCCCTACCACACTCACCGGTTGCTGCGCAATCGTGTGCACCATCAAGTTGGGCAATCGATGGCTGGGCATCACATTTGTCAAGACCACATCGAGTGCGTAATGCTCCAAATCCTGCAACAACTCATCCATACGCCCCGAGCGGATCACTAGGCCATGCCCTGGCGCAGTAATCACCGGCCGCAAAAAGGTTATTTGCAGGTTGCGCGACAACGTGGCCAACGCCCCTACGCGCAACACCTGCTGTCGCGGCTCACTGCGCGCCCCCATCGTCCCTTGGAGCTCCTCACCCTTGGCAAAAATCGCATCGGCATACTCCAACGCCACATGCCCCGCCTCAGTCAATACCAACTGTCGCCCGTGCCGGGCAAACAGTGGCTGCCCGAAGTACTCCTCAAGCGCCTGAATCTGCATCGATAACGCCGATTGCGCAATATTCTGCTTCTTGGCAGCCCGCGTCAGGTTGCCCTCGTGCGCCACAACCCAAAAGTAACGCAAATGATGGTAGTTCAACATGTCTATTTATCGTTCTAAATATATGAACAATTTTGGATTATTCATATATTTTTCAGATTATATCGACCATGATACCATTTTTTGAGATTCACGGAAGCATGCACCGCTGACTCAGAGCGTCATATCTGCCACGATGAGGTGGTTATTCTACAGAAAGGTCTTTATGGACAGCATTCTCATCGAGAACCTCATCTCGCCGATTACGCTAGCCTTCTTGTTGGGCATTTTTGCCACCATTGTTCGCTCTGATCTCGAAATCCCCGAACCGGTGATTCGTATTTTTTCCATCTTTTTGCTGTTCTCGATTGGACTGCAAGGTGGGCGCGAGCTCGCCATCGCGGATTTTGGGGCGATGAGCGGCGCCATCATCGTCACCGGCCTGATTATCATCCTTATCCCACTACTCTCCTTTCTGGTGGCACGCTACATCATCAAACTCAGCATCGTTGATGCAGCCGGCGTCGCAGCACTCTATGGCTCCGTTTCATCGGTCACGTTTGTGGTATCACGCGCCTATGGCGAAAGCGCCGGCACGCCGATGGACGGCTACATCACAGGCCTCGTGGCACTACTCGAGCTGGGCATTTTTGCGGCACTGTTTTATGGTCGGCTCGCATTAGCACGGTCTACATCGGTGCAGCATACGCCACTCACATCGATTTTGAGCGAGACCCTGCGTGGTCGTGGATTACTCTTACTCGGCGGCGGATTGCTCATCGGAGCAGTATCGGGCGAGTCCAACTTTACCAAGGTCGAGCCGTTTTTCGTCGATCTCTTTCGCGGAGTGCTCGTCCTCTTCATTCTCGAGATGGGCATGACGGCCGGTCGGCACCTCAAAGAATTCGCCAGCGTCAGTGGCCGCATGCTCATCTTCGGCATTACCATGCCACTCGTCAATGGCTTCATCGTGACCGGGCTCGGCACCTTGGTTGGTCTACCAATGGGTTCAACCTTCGTGCTCGGTGCCGTCGCAGCATCCGCCAGCTACATCGATGCACCGGCTGCGGTGCGGGCCACGTTCCCCGATGCCAATCCATCCGTCTACCTGACCTCATCGCTGGGCATCACCTTCCCATTCATGATTCTGGCTGGTATCCCGATTGTCTGGCAGATGGCACAATTCTGGCAGGGGATATAAAAAACCACCCCGGTAGAGACGCAGCATGCTGCGTCTCTACCGGGGATACTGACTACCACTTCTCCCACACTGGCTCGGGGCTTTCGTACACGCGCTTGTCGCGGCCAAACACCACAAACCGATCAAACCCCCGGGCAAACCAGCGATCGTGTGTCACCGCAATCACGGTCCCTTCAAAGGCATTCAATCCCTGCTCAAGTGCCTCAGCGCTGGCCAAGTCCAAGTTATCGGTCGGCTCATCGAGGAGCAACAACGTGGCGCCTTCGAGCTCGAGCAACAACACCTGGAAGCGCGCTTGCTGGCCGCCCGACAACGTCTCAAACGCCTGTTCGGCCTGCCCCGTCAACTCATAACGCCGCAATTTACTCATGGCGGCCGCAAGATTCAACGAATGCCGGTTCCACAAAATATCGAGCAACGTCTTGCCAATGAACTCGGGGTGGGCATGGGTTTGCGCAAAGAAGCCCGGCACGACCCGTGAACCTAAGCGCCAACTGCCCTCGTGATGCACATTCGTATCACCCGACAAAAGTCGCAAAAAATGTGACTTACCCGTGCCGTTACCGCCCAAAATAGCCACGCGATCGCCGAATTCAATCTCGAGGTCAAATGGCTTGGTCAACTGCTCGATTTGTAGCCCTTTGGTAATCACGGCTTGCACACCAGTCCGGCCACCTTTGATGCGGACTTTGATGTCTTGTACTAATGGTGGGGAATCGGGCGGGCCGTCCTCCTCAAACCGGCGCAGGCGGGTTTGCATGGCGCGGTAGCGTGGCGCCATGGCGTGGCTCATTTTGGCCTGAATACCCAGCGTATGCACCAGCTCCGCCAAACGCTCGCGCTCTTGATTCCAACGGTACAGCAACTCGGCAAAGCGCTCATGGCGCTGTTTGCGCGCCTCATGCCACGTCTCAAAGCCCTCGCCATGCACCCACACCGTGTTGCCCTTGCTACCGTACTCGAACGTGATAATCCGGTTGGCAGCGCGATGCAACAACTCGCGATCGTGGGTAATAAACAAAATCGTCTTGCGACTGTTGACAATTTGCTCCTCGAGCCAGCGTTTGCCGGGCACATCGAGATAGTTGTCTGGCTCGTCGAGCAACAGCACCTCGTCGGGGCCGCGCAAGAGCACCTCAAGCACGATGCGCTTTTGCTCACCACCCGAGAAGGTGTTGACCAAGCGATCGGCCATCGCCTCAAACGGCTCCTCAAACGCCGCCATACAGGCCTTGTCCCAGATCAACTCAAAGTCGTAGCCGCCGGCATCGCCCCATTCGTTGATGGCATCGGCAAAGGCCATATGGCTCTCGTCAGTACCCTCGCTGAGCATGGCACGCTCGGTGGCAATCAAGTTTTTGCCGGCTTGGCGTACCGGCTCCGGCAAGATCGAAATCAACAAATCGCGCAGTGTCGACTCATCGCGCACCGACCCAATAAACTGACGCATCACGCCGAGACCACCCGAGCGCACAATACTACCCTCTTGCACCGGGATATCACCGGCAATCATCCGCGTCAGCGTCGTCTTACCGACACCATTCGGCCCGACAAACGCCGCCTTGGCGCCGTCACCAATACGAAAGTTCACGTCGCGCAACAAAACACGCCCATCAGAAAGCTCGTAGTAGAGCTCACTTACATCAATATGCCCCACAAAAACCTCACTTTTACATACCTACATCTATTATACCCGTCTCCCCGCCACATGCTAAAATATGCGTATCCACCTTGATACTGATGGAGTCTGCAATGACGCACCACCGCCTGTTGTATCTCATCAACGGTCCAACCTACAAGCCGATTTCACGACTCGACGAGCGCTTTGAGGAGTGGGGCCTCCGGGTTGAGCGTTTTTGGGCGTACAACGACGAGTTCCCCACCAGCCTTGACGGCTACGCCGGCATCGTGATTGCCGGCAGCCCCCACGGCGCCTATGAGGACATCCCGTGGATTCACCGCGAACACGAGCTGATTCAATCGGCTGCCCAACAAGGCATCCCGATGCTAGGCATCTGCTTCGGCAGTCAGATTTTGGCGTCGGCCTTGTGTGGTCGCGATCAAGTCTTTCGGCGCAGCTTTTGCGAAATCGGCTATATCCCACATACTGTCCACGCCCCAGCCCACACCGACCCTATCGCCAGCGAGTTAGTCGATGGCGTCATTATGTTCACTTGGCACAACGACGAAGTCAAAGCCGACCACCCCGACATGACTATTCTGGCCAGCACGCCCCTCTGTCCCAATCAAGTCTGGCGCTGGCGCGACCAGCCAGTGTGGGGCATTCAAGGGCATCTTGAGATTCCCATCGAGCTGGCGCCGGCCTGGATCGAGGACAGCCGCGACGTGATGGTCAGCGACGGCGCCGATGTCGACCAGTTGATTGCCTCGGCCGTCGACCAGACGCCAGCCCAGAGCATGCTCCGCCGCTTTGCCACATTCATTCAACAGCCGATTACAACGAGGTAACACGCCGCCATGGCCCAAGCCAACTACTGGTTCGAACCGAGTGAGTATCACGGGCGTGTGGCCCGTGTCCAAGCCGCGCTCCGCGCCAAGGGGCTCGACGCGCTGATTGCCTTTCAACCCGAGAGTGTGACGTGGCTGACCGGGTTTTTCACCCGCGCGTATAGTAGCTTTCAATTTGCGATTATCCCGGCCAACGGCGCGCCGACCATGTTCTGCCGCGACGTCGAGGAGTACTACCTCGACAGCACCTGCGTCTACGCCGACCGTGCGTTGTGGAACGACAGCCAAGACACCACCGCCGTGGCCGCCGACATCATCCGGGCCCGCCTCGGTGCCACAGCCGTGGTCGGTGCCGAACTCGGCAGTTGGACCGTCTCGGTGGCCCGCTTCGAGAAGCTCAAATCACTCCTGCCCGGCATCACCTGGCACAACGAGCAAGCCTTGGTCGAGCGCATGCGCCTCATCAAAACGCCCGCCGAGATTGCCTATCAGCGCCGGGCCGGCAAGGCCTCCGAGGCCGGCATGCAGGCCGCCATCGACAGTGCCAAGGTCGGCGCCACCGAGCGCGAGATGGCGGCGGCCATTTGTGACGCCATGATTCGCGCCGGCAGTGATTTGGCCGGCCCGGGTGTGATGGCCTCGGGCGAGCGCGCCTATCATCTGCATGGGTATTACACCGACCGCGTGCTCGAGCACGGCGACATCGTCCAAATCGAGACTACGCCCAACGTGCGCCATTATCATGCGCGCTTCATGCGGCCGATTCGGGTGGCACACGCCAGCGACGAGGATTATCGCATCGTCGAACAACTCGTGGCCATCCAAGATGCGGCGTTAGCCACCATCAAGCCCGGCGTGGCCGCCACCGTACCCGATGCGATTTACCGCGAGGGCGTGCTCTCGGCCGGCCTGCGCGAGACCTACACCAACAAAACCATGTACTCGGTCGGGTTCATGTTATTGCCGATTAGCGGCGAAAACCTCGAGGCCTCGCCCGTGGCCGATTGGTCGTTCGCGGTCGGCATGACGTTGCATACGTATGTGTTGGCCAAGGGCTTCGGCATGTCGGAGACGATTGCGATTACGCCGGACGGCTACGAGCGCTTGACCAACTTCCCGCGCAAATTATTTGTGTCGTAAGGGGTACATTCAACCGCCCCCTTGTAGAGCCGCAGCATGCTGCGGCTCTACAAGGGGGATTTATTTTTGACATATATTCAATGGCACCTTCATTATCCATTTGCACAACCTGTCAATCATAATTGTATCGCCCTTACCACTGCCACCTGTGCCACTTGGAAGAGCACGGGCACCGCCCGCACTGCAACCGTCACCGGCCTGACCAAAAACTAAAGCCTACTACTGGCAGGTACGCGCCAAGAATGCCGCTGGCATGACGCTAGCGAGTGGTTCTTTATGGTCCTTCAAAACGGCTCCGTAAAACCACACTCCTTGTAGAGCAGCAGCATGCTGCTTTACAAGGTTTTTTTACACCATTTAGGCAATATCTATTTACCAATTAGACAAGATATGATTCAATATATTCATGTATGGCGTGCAACGAGGAATATATGATACGTTCTCTTGTATCTCATTGGACAAATTTGTCAATAATTCTCATCCTTGTACTCATCACCATCGCCACAACTACCCCTCACATCGCCATTGCCCAAGAGCACATCCCAACGACCGCCCGTACCACTCCCAAAGCCGGTGGCGGCAATGCAGGATCGTACTCATCGCTCGCACTCACGTCCACAGGCATGCCTGTGATGAGTTATTACGACCTCGACACCGAAGACCTTAAATTTGCCTGGTGTCTCGACACCGCCTGCACCAACAGCACCTTTGTCACCGTTGACAGTACAGGGAACGTAGGCCAATATACCTCACTTGTCCTGACTGCC
>JBKCLM010000099.1:0-14806 GCA_046300655.1 Chloroflexota bacterium
GGGTCGGGGGCGTGAGTGGCAGGGGCGCATCGCGCTGCGCCAGAGTCTGGCGGTGTTAGGTGAAAAGTGAAAAGGTGCTGGGTTGGTACGGGGGCGAGATTGGTAGGGGCGCATCGAGATGCGCAAGATTACGTCGGTGAAAGGTGAAAAGTGGGGGTTGGTACGGGGGCGAGATTGGTAGGGGCGCATCGAGATGCGCAAGAGTATGTCGGTGAAAAGTGAAAAGTGAAAAGGTGATGGGTTGGTTTTTGTGTAGAGGTGTACGGGGTGGAAAGGTTGTCCATACATACCATGTTGTGCCCAAAAATTATTTCAAATACATTTTAATATTTAAAATCAATTTGAAATAATCATCACTGCATCAGATTCTCAATTTCACTTTATAATGGACACAATCAGACGTGCCCTTGTTATATGCACGGCACGGAGAGCGGAAAGGTCTTATTCCATGAGTGATGGTTTGATTGATGTATTTGGGGCACGTGCGCCGCTCAAAGTCGGCAACAAGCAGTATGTGATGTATCGGCTTGATGCACTGCAGAAGATTGCTGGTGATAATTTGGCCACGTTGCCGTTTTCGGTGAAGGTGGTGCTTGAGGCGTTGTTGCGCAATATTGGCGATGGCTTCACCAGCCAAGAGGATGTCGAGGCCTTGGCCAAGTGGACACCAGCGAGCGCCGGGTCGCGCGAAGTGGCCTTCAAGCCGGCCCGTGTGTTGATGCAAGACTTCACCGGCGTACCGGCCGTGGTCGATTTGGCCGCCATGCGCGACGCCATGAAGCAGTTAGGTGGCGATCCCTCACGGATTAACCCATTGGCGCAGGCCGACTTGGTGATTGACCACTCGGTGCAGGTCGATGCGTTCGGTCACGGCATGGCGTTACAGATGAACGCCGATCTTGAGTTCAGCCGCAATCGTGAGCGCTACGAGTTTTTGCGCTGGGGACAACAGAGCTTCACCAACTTCTCGGTCGTCCCACCCGAGACAGGCATTTGTCACCAGGTCAACCTCGAGTATCTGGCCAAGGGTGTGCTTGTTAAGCAGATTGATGGTGAGTCGATTGCGATGCCCGATAGTCTGGTTGGCACCGACAGCCACACCACCATGATTAACGGTCTGGGTGTGTTGGGTTGGGGTGTCGGCGGTATCGAGGCCGAGGCGGTGTTGTTGGGTCAGCCGTTGGCCATGTTGACGCCCGAGGTTGTCGGTATGCGGTTGACGGGCAAGTTGGCTCCAGGCGCAACGGCAACTGACCTCGTGTTGCGCGTGACCGAGATGTTGCGCAAGCACGGTGTGGTCGACAAGTTTGTTGAGTTTTGTGGTGACGGCTTGAGCGCCTTGAGCTTGGCAGACCGTGCCACGATTGCGAATATGGCGCCCGAGTACGGCGCGACGTGTGGCTTCTTCCCTGTTGATGACGAGACGCTTAAGTACTTGCGCGGCACGGGCCGCACCGAGGACGAGGTAGCGTTGGTCGAGGCGTATGCCAAGGCCCAAGGTATGTTCCGCGTTGACGGCATGGCGATTCCGGCCTTCAACTCGTTGCTCGAGTTGGACTTGTCGACCATCGAGCCCAGCGTGGCTGGCCCACGTCGTCCGCAGGATCGTGTGTCGCTCAAGAACCTCAAGGCGTCGTTCAACGATGCGATGACCAAGGTGTTTAGCAAACCGAGTGCGGCCGTCGCACACAGCGCCGGTGCGCACAGCGACACCTACGCCGATGCCCGCGTGGCATTGACGGTGGGTGGTGCACAGACCAGCATGACGCACGGGTCAGCCGTGATTGCGGCGATTACGTCGTGCACCAACACCTCGAATCCATCCGTCATGATGGCGGCCGGTTTGTTGGCCCAGAAGGCCGTGGCCCGCGGATTGACGCGTAAGCCGTACGTCAAGACTTCGTTGGCGCCTGGCTCCCGCGTGGTCAGTGAATACCTGAAGAAGGCCAATGTCCAGCAGTACCTCGACCAACTCGGATTCAACGTTATCGGCTACGGCTGTACGACCTGTATCGGTAACTCGGGTCCGGTTGATGCCGCTGTCAGTGCTGCTGCCAAGCAGGGCGATTTGGTGGTATCGGCGGTGTTGAGCGGCAACCGCAACTTTGAGGGGCGCATTCACCCAATCGTCAAGGCAAATTACTTGATGTCGCCGCCGTTGGTGGTGGCGTTCGCCATTGCTGGCACGGTTGACATTGACATGAACAACGAGCCGTTGGGCGTAGGTTCAGACGGCAAGCCGGTCTACTTGGCCGATATTTGGCCATCAGAGGCCGAGATCAACGAGGCATTGCATCGGGCGTTGAGCGCTGACTTGTTCCGCGCCCAGTATGCCAATGTGTTCACCAATAACAAGACTTGGAACGAATTACCGGTGCCACAGGGTGACTTGTACACGTGGAATAGTCAGTCGACGTACGTGCAGAATCCACCGTACTTCCGCGGGATGACCAAAGAGTTGCCCAAGATGCAGTCAATCCGTCAGGCGCGAGCGTTGGCGGTGTTGGGTGACAACGTGACGACTGACCATATCTCACCGGCTGGTGACATCCCCAAAAACTCGCCTGCGGGTATCTACCTTGAGGAGCACGATGTGGCGCCGGCTGACTTCAACTCATACGGTGCGCGCCGTGGTAATCACGAGGTGATGATGCGTGGTACGTTCGCCAACATCCGGCTCAAGAACGCCATGGTCCCCGGGGTTGAGGGTGGCTACACGGTACACATCCCCAGCGGTGCGCAGATGTCGATTTATGATGCGGCCATGCAGTACGAAAAAGAGCAGACGCCATTGGTGGTGTTGGCTGGCAAAGAATACGGCATGGGATCGTCACGCGACTGGGCGGCCAAGGGGACGTTCTTGTTGGGTGTGCGAGCCGTGATCGCCGAGAGCTTCGAGCGCATCCACCGGTCAAATCTGGTCGGTATGGGCGTGTTGCCGTTGACCTTTGTTGATGGGCAGAACGCGGCATCGCTGGGCTTGACCGGCCGCGAGACGTTCGAAATTGAGGGGATTGAGACGCTCCAGCCCGGCCAGACCTTGACGGTCAAGGCGACGCTGGACGGCAAGGTGACGAGCTTTGCTGCTAAGGTGCGGATCAACTCCGAGGGTGAGTTGAACTACTACCGCAACGGTGGTATTTTGCACTACGTGTTGCGCAGTTTGGCCTCACAAAACGAGCCTGTTGGTGCCTAAGATGCATCGTGTGTTGCACACGGTGATGATCCTGGCCTGTTTGCTTACCCCCACGATGATACCGTCGTTGGGGGTAAGTGCGTTATTTGGCGTGGTGCTGGCCTGCCAAATCATCCTCGGGCAGCGCCCGACGTGGCACAATAGCCTGGCTGGCGTGTTGAGCACATTACCGACGCCGTTTGCGCTCGGGGCGCCGCTACTGGCGAATCACCCCTGGTGGCAGCGTCTTGTGCTCAGTGGCGCACTGGCTGTGGTCTGGGCACCGGTGTGGCCTGAGGTGCAGTGGTTGGTCGCGGTGGCAGTATCGTGCATCAGCTTTTTTGGGCCACACCAACGCGATGCCTGGCGCTGGTATGTGCCATGGGTGCAGTTGGCCGCCCTGCAGGCGTGGCCACAGTGGTGGGATATCGGCGTGGTGGTACTGAGCCTACTCATCGGCGGGATTATGCTGTGGCAACGCCGACCGGAGCGCACGTGCTGGAGCGTCGTGATGCTCCTGCTCGCCCTTAATACCGGCGCAGGGTTGGTGGTGGCGCCGTGGGCGATGGTGGGGGCGATAAGTGGTTTGCCGTGGTTGATGGTGGTAATTGTATGGGCAACGACCACCGCGCTTGTCTCAAGTGGAGCGGCGTTGGTCGTCATTATCGGCTTGGTGGCGCTGATGATGTTGGCGCCGCAGTTGACCTGGCCCATTCCATGGCGAATTGTGGCCGTGTGGATAACCTGGGTGCTCGTGCCAATTACTGCCACCGAGGCGCGACTCCAGACGAGCCTGTCGGTGTATGGTCGCTTGTGGGGTGATGGCGCGTTGACAATGGTCAATGCGGGGCAGCAGGCAGTGGCCACGTTGCCGTGGCTGGGCATAGTGGCCACATTAGTGGTGCTCGGGAGTATCGCCGTGCAATGGAGAGACGAGGAGCGCCATGTGGAGTAGTGTGGTCAGCGTCGTCTATGCCTGGGAGCGCGTGTTGTTGTACCCGGTGCTAGTCTTTTGGCTGGTCAGCGTGATTGCGTCACCGGCATTGGGCTGGCCGCGGCTTGAAGCGCGCACGTTGATACCAGCCTGGCTGTTGCTCGTTTTTGTGCCGATCTCGGATAGTGCACGTGTCGGTGAAAGCGATATGGCGTGGCTGTTGCTATTGGCGGTGCTGTCCAGCCAGACCTGGAGCGATTGCTGGTCGTGGCGTTGGCTGGCGCTCGGCGGATGGATTGGTGCGGCGTATGCCGTGGCCCAAGGGTGTGGCACGCTGATTCTGACACGGGCGACAACGTGTGAATCACCGGCGCAATGGGGCGTGCTGGCAGGATTGGTTGTGGCGCTGTTGTTGTGGTCACGGCGCACGATTGCCCAACGGATGACAGTCGTGGCGATTGGTATGCTGGTGGTTGAGGTCGTGCGGATGTGGTGGTTATAACAGGGTGATGAGCATATCGCGCCCGATACCTGGTTGGAGCGTATCAAGCACCGACTGGGCGCGTTGCCGTACCTGCTCACGCTGTGTGTGACAGATGGCAATGATGCCGGCTTGGGTTAGGTAGTCGGTGAGCTCGGCACTGGCGTTGTTGGTGATGAGTTGGGTCGTGTGGGTACGATCGTGCGCTAGGGCATAGGCCAGCGGCATAATCAAGCTGTTGCGTCCAAATGAACGGAGTGGCTCGTGTTGCGCCTCGTGGATGTGGCGCGATAGCGCATGGTAGTGTGCGATTGATTGGGCGAGGTGTTGTGATTGGAGCGTTTGTGCATCGAGATTACCACAGACTGCGCCAGCCTTGATGGCGTGGTGGAGTATGACACTTTCGACATCGTCAATTTGGGCATAGGCTGCGGCCACAATGTCGGGCGTATCGAGTGGTATGGTGACAAGGAACGCTTCAGCAAGTTGCATGACACACGTCGAGAAGCCGGCGATGATGTCAGCATGTGGCGCTTCGGCCATCTCGCTGGCGGCAAGGGCATAAAAGTAGTCGCCGAGCATCAGCGTCGGGCCGTGGAGCAGCGTCGGCGTGGTATGATTATCGTGCGGAGGTTCAATCAGACGACGATGCATGGCGGCGCCGGCGCGAATCAGTTCGAGTGCGGCGGCGGCGTGGTGCGTGCGTGGCATGTCAGCGGTGCCGAGGTGGGCTATGCCTACCAGCACTGTTGCAGCCACGTGGCGGGGTACCGCAATAGCGTCACTTTGGAGGGCTTCGTTGGCAATTGGCAGGGCATTTGGGGCCACGCGAGCAGTAATCAGTGCGTCAATGGCATCGAGATGTGGTTGTATGTGCTTTTCAGTAGAACGCATGGTGCTCGCTTAGTTTGCGAAGAAGTTCACAATATCAATAGCATACCCGAGGCAGGTACGGCTGTCAAACACAGGAAGAAACAAGAGGCGATCTGATGACAGAGGCCACAGCGGCATTTGTGGCGCGCCACGCACGGCGCAATTTTTGGTTGAACGTAATCGAGGGCGGCTTGTTCATGTTTGGCATCAGCATGGTGTCACGCTTCACTGTGTTGCCGTATTTTGTTGAGCAATATTCCAAAGAGAGTTGGCTCCAAGGACTGATACCGACCATTGCCAATACAGGATGGCTCTTACCCGGCCTGTTTGTGGCACCCTTGATTGCGCAGTTGTGGCGGCGTAAGCCGGCCATGTTGATTGGTACGTTCCTTGAGCGCTTGCCGTGGTTGATTATCGGCATATGGTTGATTGGTGGCAACACGTTTGATGCATCGACCACATTGTTGGTCTTTTTCGGGCTGTACTCGATGCACATGTTTAGTGCGGGTGCGACCTCTGTGCCGTGGCAGGATTTCATCGGGCGGGTGATTCCCGAGCAACGCTGGGGGACATTCTTTGGCATGCAGAGTGGCTTTGGTAGTCTGCTGGGTGTGGCGGGTGCCACGGTCGCGACGCAGGTGCTGGCTGGGACGCCGTTGCAGATTGGTGATTGGTTGATTCTCGGTACACAGGAGTTCCCGTTTAGCATCGGGTTTCTTTCGTTGGCGTGTTTTGGGTGTATGGTGATTTCGTATGTCTTTTTGGCATTGACCGTTGAGCCGGTGATTGCACCCAAGCAAGATAAGCAGCCGTTTTGGGCGCTGATCAAAAACATGCCGCAGGTGTTGCGTGATGACCCGGGCTTTACCACGTATTTGATAGCCCGCGTCTGCTTATCGTTGGGCATGTTGGGGCATAGTTTTGTGACGGCGGCAGCCTTGAGCAAGTTCGAGATTGATGGCAGCACAGTTGGGGCGTTTACGGTGGCGTTGTTGGCGGCGCAGGCGGTCGGCAACTTTGGGCTAGGTGCCTTATCAGATCGCTGGGGGCATAGGCAGGTGCTGATTTTGTCGGGATTTTTGGGGTCGGCATCATTACTGTTGGCATGGGTCGCACCGAACGAGCTCTGGTTCTTCCCGATTTTTATTTTGGGTGGAATTGCGCTCGGTGGCTATCAGTTGTCGGGGTTTACCATGGTAATGAACTTCGCCACGACGGATACGCGGCCGATTTATATTGCGGTGGCCAATACGTTTAACGTGCCCGTCTCGGCAATTGCGCCGTTGGCTGCTGGGTGGTTGGCGGGGCAGTACGGCTATATCGGCTTATTTGTGGTGTTAGCGGTACTTGGCCTTATCGGGGTTTATATTTTGTATACCAAAGTGCAATTGCCGAATCATGCGCACGCCGCATAACCATCTGAGGGATAAGGGAGCATCATGGCTGATGTGAATGCGGTGGAGCAGGTCGTTGCGCAGCATGCGCGACGCAACTTTGTCTTGAATGTCCTCGAGGGCGGGATTTTCATGTTCGGGTATAACATGGTGTCGAATTACACCGTGTTGCCGTACTTTGTGCAGCAGTACACGCAAGAGAGTTGGGTGCAGGGTCTCATTCCGGCGATTGGCAGTACTGGTTGGCTCTTGCCTGGATTGTTTGTGGCGCCGCTGATTGCCCACATGTGGACGCGCAAAGCGCCGATGTTGGTCTTGACCTTTTTTGAGCGTATCCCGTGGTTGTTCATTGGCTTGTGGTTGTTCATTGGCAATCCGTTTGACACGACGACCACGCTTGCGGTGTTTTTTGCGTTGTACTCGCTCCACACGTTTAGTGCGGGTGCGACGGCGGTTCCGTGGCAGGATTTTATTAGTCGGATTATCCCCAACAAGTTGTGGGGGACGTTTTTTGGCATGCAAAGTGGACTAGGGAGTCTGCTCGGCGTGGCTGGCGCAAGTTTGGCGACGCAAGTTTTGGCCAATAAGCCGATTGCAATCGGTGCATGGGAGATTGTGCCGGCCATGGCGTTCCCCAACAATGTCGGATTTTTGGCGTTGACCTGTTTTGCCTGTATGGTGATTTCGTACATCTTTGTGATTATCAGCGTCGAGCCACCGCATCCGCCACAAGAGCGGCAGCCGTTCTGGCATTTGATTCAGCAGGCGCCGACGTTATTGCGCACCAATCAAGAGTTTACGCGCTACTTGGTCGCCGTCGTCTTGATTGGCATTGGCATGATGGGGCAGAGCTTTGTGACGGCGGCAGCGTTGAGTAAGTTTAATGTCAGTGGCAGCACCGTCGGCACGTTTACGATTGTGTTGCTCCTCGCACAGGCCATCGGCAACTTTGGGCTTGGTGCATTGTCAGATCGTTGGGGGCACAAGCGCATCATGGTGCTGACGGCGGTGATGGTCTCCACTGGCTTGTTGGTGGCGTGGTTTGCCCCGGCGGTTGAGTGGTTTTATCTGGTGTTTGCGCTGGGTGGGATTGCCCTTGGGGGCAACATGCCGGCCAGTTTTGCCATGGTCTTTACTTTTGCCACGGCCGAAACGCGCGCCGCGTACATCGCCATCGCCAACACATTTAATGTGCCGGTGGCGGCTGGTGCGCCGTTGATTGCCGGCTGGATTGCCGGGCAGCTTGGCTATCCCACGTTGTTTGTGATTCTAGCGGCGTTTGGCTTGTTGGGGGCCGCCACGATGAAGTGGATGGTACGGACACCGACGTCGACGCATGCCCCTGTTGAGGCGTAGGTTACCCGGCAATCAAGGCCACGAGTGTCACACAGATGGGCACGGTCAGGTTATCGGTGCCATGGGGCGAGACGGCCTCGACCACAGTAGCCACAGTGGCGCCGAGGAGCGTGGCGATAATCAAGGCGCTGGTGTTGGGTAAATCGGCGTAGGGTGTCAGGCTTGAGCCCGGCAAAAGTGTCAGTGACAAGGCGATAACAATCAGCGATACCACGAACATGACGGCGCTACCCTCGTAACTGCGGGTACCGCCGTTGATCGTATAGGTGTGGCGCCCATAGCGTTTGCCGATAAGGGCAGCGAGGGCGTCGCCCCAGGTCATGGCCATCACGCCGGCGACAATGGCGGGCGCATGGTCGATGGGTCCCTCAGGTCGCCACAGAGCGATGCTGAGGACGGTAATCGAAATCGCAAAGTAGACGGTGCCCATGCTGGCGTTGTCGCTGTCGATGCCTTTGAAGAGTTTGATGCGAAAAAAGACATAATTGAGCACAATAAATGTGGCGAACGGGATGACGCCGAATTGCCACGAGTCGAACAATGACAACACCCCGAAGATCCACATGCCGGCGCCGATGTGGACGACCTTGCGCGTCAGGTCGTTGGGAATGCGGAACTGGCGATGGAGCACCTCGCCGATGATGAGCAGTCCACCTGCATAGAGATACGAAAAGAGCAATCCGAGCCAATTGTTGATCATATGAGCTCCTCTACTGCGACATGGGCGGTCTCGCCGGCTGGGAGACCGAGGGCGCTGATTTGCCAGGCGAGATGACTCGCCAAACCGGTGGTGTAGTAGATGGTACGACCGTGTTGTTGGGGTTGTGCCGTGTGTGCGGTGACGTTCAGCGCGTGACGGGCCACGGCGGGGGCTGGATCGATGATGCGGATATGTGGTGCCGCGCGGCTGATGCTTTCACGTAGAAAGGGATAATGCGTACAGCCGAGGACTAACACGTCAGCGCCAGCCTGAATGAGTGGGGCGACATGGGCGGCAACGGCGGCATCGGTCTCAGCGCTGTACAACTGCCCGGCCTCGACCAAATCAACGAGCCCGTGACAGGCGCGTCCAACCACCTGAACATCGTTGGCAAAGCGCTGGGTGACCTCGTGGTAGAGTGCGCCTTTGAGTGTGGCTGCGGTTGCCATGACACCGACCACACCGCTCTGGGTGAGTTGTACGGCTGGTTTGACGGCCGGCACCATGCCCACAAACGGCGTTTCGGGGTGGAGTTGGCGCATCTCGTGCAGGGCAGCGGCGCTGGCCGTGTTACAGGCCACCACGACCGGAGCTGCCCCTTGGCGGATGAGCCAGTTAGCACAGCCGAGGGCGATACGGCGAATCTCGTCAGCTGGGCGGTCGCCGTAGGGGCAACGCGCCTGGTCAGCGAGATAGATGATGTCGACGTGGCTGTCGAGCTCACGAATCGCCTTGAGCACGCTGGTGCCACCGATGCCACTATCGTAGACAGCAATCATGGATGTGCCCTACTTATCCGAATTACTCAGCGTTGCGGGCATCGCGCCAGGCGACCAACTTCTCGATGGCCTCTTGGCTGTAGGGGTGCCCCGTCATCATGATCATGTGCGTGGCACCAGCTGCGGCCAAATCGTCGAGGGTATCGAGTTGATCGGGACTGAGTGAGGCGGTGCGCTCAATCTCATCCGGATTGCGGCCGACCTCGTTACACCAATCGGTGAGAATGGCGTTTTTGCGGGCGTAGGTCTCGGGTGGCCCAAAGCCGTTCCACATGGTGGCGTATTGGGCGGTCAACTTGAGCGTGACCTTCTCGCCGCCACCACCAACCAAAATCGGGATGTCGCGCATCGGCTTGGGGACCTCTTTGGCCCAGTACTCGCGGAACAGGGGCAAGCTCTTGCCCAGTGCCCGCAAGCGATCGCCAGCGGTGCCGAACTCGTAGCCATACTCGACATAATCGCGCTCGAACCAACCGGCACCGATGCCGAGGATGTAGCGGCCGTTGCTGATATGGTCGAGCGTTTTGCTCATGTGGGCCAGCAACCGTGTGTTGCGGTAGCTGTTGCAGAGCACCAGACAGCCAATCTCAACGCGGGTGGTCAAGGTGGCCATGGCGGCGAGGAGCGTCCAGCCCTCAAAGTGGTTGCCGTCCGGGTCGCCGTAGAGTGGGTAGAAGTGATCCCAGTTCCACAATGAATCGACCCCTGCGGCCTCAGCGCGCTGAATGGCGTCGGCGTATTCGGCGTAGCTTGTGTGCTGGTTCTGTAACTGCACACCTACTTTGTATCGGGGCATGATGGTATCTCCTTGACCATGGCTGATTGCTGTCATCATACCACACGCATCAAGGCAATCAGGCGTCGTGAGGGCATCGCACAATTGCCTCAATGGTGATAGTATGGAGGCAATCACATCAGTGGCGAGGCACAACCATGGCATATCAATTCAGTGATGCGTACCTGCGAGTAGCGACAGCCTGCCCACTCGTGCACGTGGCCGACGTGGCGCACAATGTGGCGCAGATTCAGCAGCTCTACGACGAGGCAGTGGTGCAAGGCGTGGCGCTTGTTGTCTACCCTGAGCTGTGTATCACCGGCTACTCACTAGGCGATTTGGTGTTGCAACCACGATTACTGCAACAGGCAACTGAGGCGTTGATTGCCTTGGCCCGACATACAGCAGGGCATGAAACCGCCATGATTGTCGGCTTACCCCTTGCGCATCAAGACGCGTTATATAACGTGGCGGCAGTATTGGCTGACGGCACTATCAAAGGCATCGTGCCCAAGCAGTTTTTGCCCAGCTACGGCGAATTTTATGAGAAGCGCTGGTATCAACACTGGCCCCACGCCAATACGACAACCGTAATTGATGCAACACCAGTGCCGTTCGGCACCCAGCTGCTCTTTGAAGTGGCCGGGGTGCGCTGTGGTGTCGAGATCTGCGAGGACCTGTGGGTGCATCAATCGCCGAGCACGGCCTTGGTCGATCAGGGCGCCCTGCTGATTGCCAATCCATCGGCCTCGCCCGAGTTGGTCGCCAAAGCGGCCTACCGCCGGCAGTTGGTCAGCGTGCAGTCGGCCAAGTTGATTGCTGGGTACCTCTATGCTGGTTGTGACTGGAGCGAATCGACGATTGATGTGGTGATGAGTGGGCATCAGTTGATTTGCGAAAACGGCCGTGTTGCTGCCGAACGTCAACCCTTTGCTCGTGATACTCGACTGACGATTGCCGATGTTGATATCGACCATCTGCGCTTTGATCGGCGCAAAGATAGTAATCGTGGTGGAGCAACTGGCTACGACGTGATTGTGGCGACGACCACTCGACCGGCGGTGACGCCACAACCAGCCGTGGTGGCGCATCCGTTTTTGCCACAGGGCGAAAGTGAGACGGCGCGGGCTGAACGTCTCCAGCATATCCTCAACATCCAAGCACACGGCTTGGCCCAACGTATGCTGGCTACCCGCACGCCACTGGTACATTTGGGCTTATCGGGCGGGCTCGACTCGACGCTAGCGTTTGTGGTGGCCTGCCAGACGGCCGAGATTATCGGTCGACCGGTGCACGAGATGCTCCGCACCTACACCATGCCGGCGGCGGCTAGCTCAGAGCGGACACAGTCGAACTCGGTGACGCTCTCGCAGCTGTACGGCGTACCGAACCAGGTGATTGCGATTGGCGACTTGGTGCGTCAGCAGTTAATTGCCCTAGGGCATGACGGAGTGACGCAGGATGTCACGTATGAGAATGTGCAGGCACGCCTGCGCACGAGCATTTTGTTCAATAAGGCGAATCTGCATGGCGGCATGGTGCTGGGCACGGGCGATTTGAGTGAGATAGCCCTAGGCTGGTGTACCTTTAACGGCGACCACATGAGTCATTATCATGTCAATGCCGGCGTACCCAAGACGCTGGTGCGCCACTTGGTGATGCATGTAGCACAGCAACAGGCAGAGGAGATCCGGGCGGTGTTGGTGGATATTCTCGAGACGCCGATCTCGCCCGAGTTGACGACCACGGGGAGTAGTGAGGTCAGTCAGAAGACCGAGGATATTATTGGGCCATACGAGCTCCACGACTTCTTTTTGTATCATTTGGTGCGTTGGGGCGATGTCCCCGAAAAGATTGCTCACCTAGCGCGATTGGCCTTTGTGGGCGTATACGAGGGCGCAACCATCGACAAATGGCTGAATACATTTATTCGGCGCTTTGCTACGAGTCAATTCAAGCGTTCGGTGATGCCCGATGGCCCTAAAGTGGGGAGTGTGGCGCTCAGCCCACGTGGTGATTGGCGCATGCCGTCAGATTTGCATAATGCTGCGTTATGGTTGGATTAACGAAGATTTCATAATTATTTACGCTATTGTGATAGATAATACGTACATAGTGTCACTTGGTGGTGGGTGGCATGTGGGTTGCTACACCACCCGAGGTGTTGTTATGGTGCTACCAACGTATCAAGCGCCAGTATTAATGGTTGATGGGGTCGTGTTGCAGTTAATCGATGATCGACTGCACGTGTTGTTGATTCAACGCGCCAACGAGCCGTTCCGCGGGATGTACGCCTTGCCAGGCGGGTATATTGTGGCCGGCGAGACAACGCACTTTTCGCTGGCCCGTATTTTGGCCCAAAAAGCTGACATAAAAGTTGAAAATCTGGCAATTATAGAGCAATTATACACATTTGACACGATTGCCCGAGATCCCCGTGGGCATGCAATATCCGTAACCTACATGGGTCTAGGATATCAGCTGACCTTTGGTGGCCAGCCCGATGCACATAATCCGTGCTTTGTGGCGGTCGACGAGTTACCAGAGTTGGCGTATGACCATGCCGAGATTATTGCCTATGCGCATGATCGGCTCAAGAGCAAAATCAACTATACCAACGTGGTGTTTGCCTTGTTGCCAAAGCGGTTCACGCTGACGCAGTTACAGAGTGCCTACGAGGCGATTTTGCAACGCCAGCTAGATAAGCGCAATTTCCGTAAAAAGTTTTTGAGCCTCGATACGATTACGCCAACCAACGAGTATTTTCGCGATGGGGCGCACCGGCCAGCCCAGCTGTATGAGTTTACGGCGCAGCGGTTGACCAATTTTGCTAAAGACTTTTAGGGGTGGGTGTGTGGGGGCGCTGTCGGGCGCCCTTACGAGGCTGTGGTCTTGCGAGTGTGGGGGCACAGCGGTGCCCCCGTCTGTATAGTGCGAGTGGGCGTCCTTACGAGCAGTGGTCTTTGGTGTGGGGGCACAGCGGTGCCCCCGTCTGTATAGTGCGAGTGGGCGTCCTGTGGGACGCTCGTGCGAGGTGGGCCAAGTTTGTGTATACGGGCGCCCTGTCGGACGCTCTTACGAGGTGGGTCTGTGGTGGGTGGGGCACAGCGGTATGGTGCGAGCGGACGCTCTTACGAGCAGTGGTCTTTGGTGTGGTGGCACAGCGGTATAGTGCGAGTGGACGCCCTTACGAGGCTGTGGTCTTGCGAGTGTGGGGGCACAGCAGTACCCCCGTCTGTATAGTGCCCCTGTCTATAGTGCCCCTGTCTATATAGTCTTGGGTATCCTCGTCTGTATTTGTGGTTGGCCTCCCCCGAACCCGTCATTGCATGGGCATCTGCATTAGGCTCTCGAAGTAAACACAAATATGCGGGCAGATGACCGTGCAATCTTCTTGTGCGAAGCCCCGTAGGAACTGCACGTCGGGAGGGGGATTATACTGCCAAGGTGTGGTAACCGACATGCTGTGACGCTGGGCTGGGGCGATTGTTGTCGTGCAGTAGTGCACAACTAGCTAGCGTGAGCGGGTGCGTGCGCCCTTGTAACGGCCGTACGCACTGATCGTACGAGAAACAGTGGGCGCCCTGTCGGACGCCCTTACGGTGAAACCCCGATGGATACTTTGGGAGTTGATACATTCCTCAAGGAGACTGCACGTCGGGCGGGTGCGTTGAGTGCCCTATTCTGCTGGCCGGCATGCAGTGACGTGGGGCGAGGGGATTGACATCCATACCCCAACCGAGTACCATACATTTAACGCAAATTTGTTAGTGTAAAAATGACAATTACACGAGGTGATGGTGATGGGGCGAATCGGATTTGGCCTAATTGATGCGCAACGCGGCTTTATGCCGGCCGAGGTGGGAGTGCGCTTGGGCGTGGCTGGGTTTGGGGAGCTTGGCGTGGCCGAGGGTGACCATATCGTGCCCCTGGTCAACCGGGTCATGACTGAGGTGGCGGCACGTGGTGGGTACGTGTTTACCACGCAAGATTGGCACCCGGCCGACACGGCGCATTTTAGTGCGACGCCCAACTTTACCACGACGTGGCCGGTGCATTGTGTGGCCGAGACGGCGGGGGCGGATTTTCATCCTGACCTCGTGTTCCCCACGGGCACGGTGCACTTTCATAAGGGCATGGATGTGCTGGTGCGGGGCGAGGACGACACGAGCTACAGCGGGTACTACGCCACAGATGCGAGTGGTGCACGATTGCCTGATGTGCTGCGTGCACAGGGCATTACGACGCTCTATTTGGCTGGGCTGGCCCTCGATTATTGTGTGGGTAGTACGGCGCTGGATATGGTGCAAAAGGTCGGTATCCCCGTGGTGGTGCTCCT
>JBKCLM010000100.1:0-7719 GCA_046300655.1 Chloroflexota bacterium
GGTCTGAGTGATTACAACGCCAAATATGCCACGGCATTGAAGGCGTAAATAATCGGTTTATCGACAACCACAATCCGGCGGGTGCGTCTGCTGACGCGCCCGCCGGTTCGTGCGTATTAGACGCCCCAGGTGGTTGGGCTGGCTGACCAGGCCTCAACGGTGGCACGGTCGTCGGCTTTGAGGTAGCCCTCGGCGATAGCGACGTCGAGCACAGGGGTGAGCCATGTCAGGGTAGTGAGTGGGGCCTTGGCGGCATCAAATCGGTCAAATGTGGCTTGCCAACCATAGGTGAAGATACAGGCACAAGTGACACGTGCTGCCCCTTCGTTGTATAATGCTTCGATAGCCGTGACGGCGCTCTCGCCGGTTGACACGGTATCCTCGAGCAACAAGACTGATTGCCCTGCGATGCTGGCGCCCTCGACTTGGCGTCCGCGTCCGTGCGCTTTGGCGCCGCTGCGGACATAGGCCATCGGGCGTTGGGCGCGCTCGGCGACCCAGGCGGCCCAGGGGATGCCGGCAGTGGCGGTGCCAGCGACGACCTGGGCGTCGCCGACGATGCTGGCAAAGGCATCGCTGACGATTTGGCGTACGGCCACGTTGCCAATCAGCAAGCGGTTATCGCAATAAATCGGCGATTTGATGCCCGAGGCAAAGGTAAATGGGTCGGTGGGGCGCAACAAGACCGCTTGGGCTGCCAAAAGCGCACGGGCCACATTCGCACTGTGAGACATAGCTAAGGACTCCTGTTATGCAAGTCGGTTTAGACTTTGGTACTACTAATTCTAGTGCATCTATTTACGATGGCAAGCAGGTGACGCTTTTGCCGATTGATTCGGCCAACACGAACCCCCAAGTCATGCGGACCGTCTTGTTTATGACTCGCGACGGTGAACGCTTTATTGGGCGCGAGGCCATAAACCGCTACACTACCGCCAATGTCGGGCGCAAAATCGAGTACGAATGGCGCAACTTCGGCGAGTATGAGATGCTCGACCAGTTTGGCGAGGTGATTAAACAAACCCTCGGTGCCATGATTGACGTCAATGCGCCGGGGCGCTTGTTCCAATCCATCAAATCGCACCTGCGCGATGTTGATTTTGATTATACGACGGTGATTGAGGGCAAAAATGCCCGCGGTATCGACATCCAACGGCAATACCAAATTGAGCAACTGATCTCGATTATTTTGCGGATGTTACTCGAACGCATTCATCAGATCACCGGTGAGTCGGTGACGCGCATGGTGATCGGCCGCCCAGTCAATTATGCCGAGAACCCGCGTGATCATGCGGTGGCGGTATCGCGCATGCGTCATGCCTGTGAACTAGCCGGTATCAAGGATTTTGTCTTTTTACCTGAACCCAACGCCGCTGCCCTGGCCTATGCGCGCACAGCGGTTGAGCGCCAGCGCGCGCTGGTTTTTGACTTTGGTGGTGGGACGCTCGACGTAACCATCATCGAGACCGACGGTCGTGGTGGTAGTCGCGTGCTGGGCAACGACGGTGTGCCAGTCGGCGGTGACATCATGGATCGACATATCATGATGGGCACGATTACGCCGCATTTTGGCGCGCGTTCGACGATTGGCCCCAACCGCATGCCGTTCCCCGGTGTGCTGGTTGAGCATTTGAGTGAGTGGCAGAGCATTGTCGAGTTGGCACATCCGCGCTTTCAGAAAATCATCGACGACGTGGCGTATACCTCGAGCCAACCCGATAAAGTGGCCCAACTGCGCGTGTTAATTAACCAGAACTATGCGTTGCCGCTGTACGAGGCCATCGAGCGCACCAAAGTGGCACTCAGTAGCGCAGATCAGGCGCTGGTGCAGATGCATGTACCTGGGATTGATATTGATCAGGTGGTGGAGCGCTGGAACTTTGAGCGCCTGATTGGCCCCGAGGTGCGCAAAGTTGCTGCCTGTGTTGATCGCGCCGTGGTAGCGGCCGGATTGTCGCACAAGGATGTGCATGTGGTGTTGCGCACCGGTGGTTCGTCGCGCATTCCAGTCTTTGTGAAGATGCTGACCGAGCGCTTCGGCGAGGCGGCCATGGTCGAGATGGATCCGTTTACCGGTGTGGCGCAGGGTTTGGGCATTGCCGCTGCCGATGATCAGTTGTTTGCACAATTAAAAGCGTCGATGTAACGAGGTGGTAAAGACGAAACGGCCGCATGGAATGCTCCATGCGGCCGTTTGCGTTGCGATGAAACCAGAATTAACCGAGAGTCTTCTGGTGGCAGGTGCGGTGGTGGTAGGTCTTGTTGCGGCGGCGGTCGTCCATCAAGACGATCATTTCGCGGTCGTTCATGATGCGCTCGCCACAGTTCATGCAGGTGTGGTTGGTCACGCGACCGCTCTTGTCACGTGACGTAACGTCGGTCTTTGACTTACCCTTGGTATCTTTGGCCATTGTTGTACTCCATTAATTTGATACGCAGAGCATCACACGAGCGTGCGTGCTCACGACACATGTGGGTAGTATACCACACGCACGCAGGTTTGCCATAGTCAACACCGCACAATTCTGTGGGGTTGTGGTACAATAATCGTGCGTTGACGAAGACAGGTCGGCACAGCATCGTTTGTCCAGCGAGTGCGCACATGGTGAGAGGTGCACCAACGAACGTGACCGATATCCCTTCTGAGCAGAAGGCCCAAGTAGCCGCGTGCTATGCGTAAGCCGACCGGGAGTCCACCGAAAGCAGGACAGGGCGTGTTTGCGCCCACAAGTGGTTGTGCGATACGCACAACAACCAGGGTGGTACCGCGGGGTAACTTGTACCTCGTCCCTGTGTGGGGCGGGTTTTTTGTTGTCGTTTTTTCTTTGAACGGAGCAGAGTCATGACCTTTCGCGCTGTAGACACACGCGCATCGTTTGTGGCGCTCGAGGATCGCATCAGCGACTACTGGCGCCAACACGATGTCAAGCGTAAGGCACTAGCCCACGGTGATCCGAACAAACCATTTATCTTTTATGAGGGGCCACCGACGGCCAACGGTCGACCTGGCATCCATCACGTCGAGGCGCGTGTCACCAAAGACATCATTATCCGCTACCACCGCATGTGCGGCCAGCATGTCATCGGTGCCCGTGGCGGTTGGGACACCCACGGCTTGCCCGTCGAGATCGAGGTCGAGAAGAGCCTCGGATTCAGCGGCAAACCCGACATCGAGCGCTACGGCATTGCTGAGTTCAATGCCGCCTGTAAAAAGAGCGTGCAGACCTATATCAGCGAATGGGAGAAGATGACCGATCGCATCGCCTATTGGATTGACATGGAGAAGCCCTACAGCACCTTCGATAACTCCTACATCGAGTCGCTGTGGTGGATCCTCCGTCAGTTCTGGGATCGCGATTTGCTCTTCCGCGATTACAAAGTCACCATGCACTGTCCACGCTGTGGCACGACATTGTCAGATGCCGAGGTTAATTTGGGCTTCGAGGATGACGTCGACGACCCGTCAGTATGGTTGCGCTTCCGCGTGACACCATCGGGCCATGCCCTTGACAGCGCCGTGGCCGGCGCGGCGTTCATCGCCTGGACCACCACGCCGTGGACATTGCCCGCCAACGTGGCCTTGGCTGTCAATCCCGATGCCGAGTACGTGCTGGCCGAGACCGGCCCCGAGGATCGTCGCGAGCGCATCATCATGGCTGCAAGCCTCGCCACTCAGGTGCTGGGCGAGGGGCATGTGGTGTTGTCGACCTACACCGGTAATCAGCTGGTTGACATGCGCTATACGCGCTTGTTCGATGGTGTGCCGGGGGCCGGCGACAAGCCGGATTTGACGCAGGCCTACCGCGTGATTAGCGACGACTTCGTCTCGCTCGAGGATGGTACTGGTATCGTGCACATTGCGCCGGCCTACGGTGACCTCGAGATTGGTCGCAAGTACAACTTGCCCACGCTGTTCTCGGTGGACCTAAACGGGCGCACGATGGCACAATTTGCCGAGTTGGGCTTTGCGGATATGTTCTTCAAAGAGGCCGACCCAGTGATTACTAAGGTGCTCAAGGAGCGCGGTGATTTGTTCAAGAGCGGTCGTGTTAAGCACGCCTACCCGTTCTGCTGGCGCTGTAAGACGCCGTTGCTCTACTACGCCAAGCCCAGCTGGTATATCCGCACCACGGCGCGCAAAGAGCGCTTGGTGGCCGCCAATCAAGAGATCCATTGGGTGCCCGAGCACATCAAGAGCGGCCGGTTCGGGAATTGGCTGGCCAATAACATCGACTGGGCCATTAGCCGTGAGCGCTATTGGGGCACGCCGTTGCCGATTTGGGTCTCGGCCGATGGCAAGCACATGGAGTGTATCGGCTCGGTGGCCGAGCTTGAGGCCAAAGTCGGGCGCTCGCTCAGCGACCTCGATTTGCACCGCCCATACATCGACGAAATCACCTGGGATGATGCCCAGCACGGCACCATGCGCCGTATCACCGACGTTGCCGACTGTTGGTTTGACTCGGGTGCCATGCCGGTGGCTCAGTGGCACTACCCATTCGAGAACAAAGAGCTGTTCGAGCAGATTGCCGGCCAGGCCGATTACATCAGCGAGGCCATCGACCAGACGCGCGGTTGGTTCTACACGCTGCACGCCGTCTCGACGCTGTTGTTTGATCGCCCGGCCTTTGAGAACGTGATTTGTCTGGGGCACATTCTCGACGGCAAAGGCGAGAAGATGTCGAAGTCACGGGGCAACATCGTCAATCCGTGGGACGTGATTAACGAGTTCGGTACGGACGCGGTGCGCTGGTACATGTTCGCCTCGGCGCCACCGTACAACCCACGCCGCTTCTCACGTGAGTTGGTCGGCGACATGCTCCGTCAGTTCACCTTGACGCTGTGGAACACCTACTCGTTCTTTGTGACGTACGCCAACCTCGAAGGCTGGTCGCCGGCTGGTGTGCTCAACAAAGATGGCTCGTTGAATCTCGATGTGAACACGCTGACCAACCCGCTTGACCGCTGGGCGCTGGCGCGCCTCGATGCGCTGGTGCGTACGGTGACTGAAGAGCTCGACGGCTACGATATCTATGCCCCAGCCAAGGCGATTGAGCGCTTTGTGGACGAGTTGTCGAACTGGTACGTGCGTCGCTCGCGCCGCCGTTTTTGGAAGACGGCCAACGATGCCGATACCCAAGCAGCCTACGCCACGCTCTACACCTGTCTGGTGACGTTGAGCAAGGTGCTGGCGCCGTTCATGCCGTTTATTGCCGAGGAGATGTACGGCAACCTGGTGCTCAGCAAAGCCCCAGAGTCTGGCGAGTCGGTACACACTGCATTGTGGCCCCAGAGCAACCCGGCCTGGCGCGATGATCAGTTGGTGGCCAGCATCGACGTGGTGCAAACGCTGGTCGGTCTTGGGCGTGCCGCTCGCCGGAGCGCAGCCCTCAAGGTGCGCCAGCCGTTGCCGTCGATTTTGGTGCGCGTACCGAGTGCCGTGGCACAGTCGATTACCGCCTTCGAAAGCGACATCCGCGATGAGCTCAACATCAAGTCGGTCAAGTGGCTCGAGACCGGCGCGACGTTCATCGACTACCGCTTTAAGCCGAATCTGCGCGTCGTCGGCCGCAAGTACGGCAAACTCGTGCCGGCCTTGACCGAGGCGCTCAAGCAGATGGGCAACGACGTCGCCCGCGCCAATGCGGTGGCTGTCGAAAGCGGCAATTCGTTCGAGTTGGTCGTTGACGGCCAAACGCTGACGATTGCCCCCGACGAGGTGTTGGTCGAGACCTCATCACCCGAGGGATATGTCGTCGCCGAAGAAAACGGCGTGCTGGCAGCCCTTGATACCACCCTTACCCCCGAGTTGGTGGCCGAGGGTATCGCCCGCGAGGTGGTGCGCTACATCCAAGACGCTCGCAAAAACGCCGGCTTTGCCATCTCCGATCGCATTGTGGTCAGTATCGACGGCATCAAGGGCAACGCCGAGCTGGAGTCGATGATTGCCGAGTGGCGCGACTACATGTGCGCCGAGACCTTGGCCGAGGAACTCCACCTCGCCAAGCCGGTGGCCGGCGCCCACATCGAGACGCTCGAGCTCGACGACAAAACACTCACCATCGGCGTCAACAAGGTTGAGTAAATCCTTCGGCTCCCCCTCCACTATGTGCTGTAGTGGAGGGGGATTTTTCTTGCATATAAAAACTAATTGTGTTAGTATAAATATGATTATTATTAGTTTTAGAGGAGGAACGGCATGCGTGTGACACCACACGGTAAGCATCTCTGGCAAATCAGGCCCACATGGTTCCCAGTCAATGCGTATTTGGTGAGTGAATCAGATGGATTTACACTCATCGACTGCCTCATTCAACCGCAGCATGGCAACGAGCTGGTAGCGATTGCGACAACACTCGGATTACCGATTCGGCGCGTGCTATTGACCCATGGGCACATGGATCACATCGGTAGTTTTGATCGGTTGCGCCAACTACTCCCCAATGCAGAGTTTATAGTTGGTGCACGAGAAGCACGTTTTCTCGCTGGTGACAAGCAACTCGATGCGGGTGAGGCACACTTTCCCCTGCGAGGAGGATACAATCCGGTGAAAACCATTCCCACACGACTCATCACCGCGGGTGACATGGTTGGTTCGCTGCAGGTAGTTGCTAGCCCTGGCCACACTCCCGGTCATGTGAGTTTTGTGGATACCCGTGATTTGGGGATTATCACCGGCGACGCCCTACATACCGTTGGTGGGGTGACGATTACGAGTGAATGGTCGTGGCGGTTCCCATTCCCGGCGACTGCAACCTGGAGCAGACCTGCTGCCAATCAAAGTGTGCAAATGCTCGCCTCGTTGCACCCGAGTTGGCTCGCACCCGGGCATGGTGAAGTCGTTATGCAGCCGGCTAATGCACTGGCACAAGCCGTAGCACGCACATCGAACCACACATAGAGGCCACTCATGACCAAACACCGCATCAACCGTACCATGGTCATCGAAACGGCAGTACAGTATGTCAATCAGCATGGCTTGGATGCATTAACACTGGCCGCAATTGCACAAACACTGGATATCAAGCTGCCGTCGCTGTACAACCATATCAGTGGCATCGACGATCTCTACGCTGCGCTAGCGGCGCACGGGGCTCAGTCCCTATACCGCTGCTGTCAGGCTGCTGCAGTTGGACGCAGTGGTGATGAGGCACTACGCACCATGGCTGATGCCTATCGCGATTTTATCCGCCAAAATCCTGGCATCTATGCAGCCTCACTAGGACTATCGACCCTACCCAATCCAGCACTGGAGCATGCCAACCAGGATTTGATGCACTTGCTCACACGTGTGTTAGAACCATATCAATTGTCACCTCACGATACCATTCACGTCTTGCGCGGTTTGCGTAGCATCGTGCATGGCTTCAGCACACTCGAAGCAACTGGCACATTTGCACTGTCCGTTGATACCACTGACAGCTTTCAAACTGTGATGCAGTGGTTCATCACAAGTATCGCATCGATACCGCGTATCTAACGCATCCGATTAATCGCAATCACACCGTGTATCGGTGTGACTGCGATTTGACTTCTTTAAATTAACAGTGTATATTTACAATGTAAATATACAGAGGTAGGATATGGCACGACCAACCAAGCAGGCACAGCAAGTCAATCTAAAGGAAGCCATTAAAGAGGTAGCTTGGCAGCAGATGGTGGATGTAGGGGCTGCCGAGTTATCGCTGCGGGCGATTGCGCGGGCGCTTGGGGTTAGTG
>JBKCLM010000101.1:0-31807 GCA_046300655.1 Chloroflexota bacterium
GTATCTTGGCTACGCTACACCATTGCAGGCTGAATTGGCCTGGTCTCAGCAACACCGTGGGTAATCCCACTGTCCACAAATTCGGGGCAATTCCAGGGGAGCGACACCGCACCACTGCGTCGAGATACCCCATCGTGTGGCACCAATGTGTCGTACGTGAGAGATGTTACGCCCCGACAGGGGCCCGTTTTTCCAAAAAAATAATAACCCCAATCGCCAAACACGCCAACACGCCGGCCGCCACGTACGCATCAAACGAGCGCGCCGAGGCGACGTAGCTGGCAAAGACGCCACTGACGCCGGCCATCAGGTAGCAGGTCAGGACGGCCTCACGGCGGGTCAGGCCGAGGGCGACGAGTCGATGTGAGATGTGATCTTTGCCACCGTGGGTTAAGGGGTTTTTGCCACGACGCAGGCGCGAGATGGTCACAAGAGTAGTGTCAACGATGGGCAAGGCCAAGACGCACAACGGCACCATCCAGGTGATGATGATTTGATTAGCCGGGAAGCGCAGTTTGATGCCGAGTACGGCCAGTAATAAGCCGATAAACAGCGATCCCGTATCGCCCATGAAGATTGTTGCCGGGTTGAGGTTGTAGCGCAGAAAGCCGATACAGGCGCCTATCAGCGCCGCTGCCAGTGCACTGACGAGGATTTGGCCACTTTGGGCGGCGAGCAGCAGAAAGAACGTGGCACAGACGACAGCCACCCCGCTCGAGAGGCCATCCATGTTGTCGAGGAGGTTGGTGGCATTGGTGATGCCGACGACCCAGATGACGGTGATTGCCCAGTTGAGCCACGGCTCGGCGAACAGGTTGACTTGGACGCCGCCGATGAGCAGGATGATAGCCGCACTGGCTTGGCCGACCAGTTTGACGTAGGCGTTGAGCGTCCAGCGGTCGTCGACTAAGCCGCAGAGCGACACGAGGGTGGCGGCGAGCAGGATGCTGATGAGCTCACGGATGTAGAAGCGCTCACCAAAGAGGAGCAATGCGCCGACAAACGCCACATAAATGGCGGCACCACCCAGCAATGGGACGGGATTGGCGTGAATTTTACGGTGCGATGGGGCATCCACGACGCCGAGTGCAAGGGCGATGCGACGTGCGACGGGCGTGGCAATGATGGCAAAAATCAAGGCAGTGATGCCGATGAGCAGCAGAGTTGGCATGGTTAGTGGTACACAATCGTGGTGAGCGACAACTGCTTCGTCAGGATATGACGAACTACTATACAATAATACAGCGATTTGATGTTGCAATGGGGGGTATTCGATGAAGCCCAATCAAGTGCCGTTGTGGCTGGTAGGATTGCTCATCGGGGTTGGCTTGATTGCCTTGGCGTCGATGGATCAACAACGTGGTGCGTTGACGACCGTGTTTGAGCAGGCCCCAACACCTGAACTTGCGATTCTTGATGAGTTGTTAGCACCGTCGCCCACAGGACCGACGCCGACTCCACACGCTATCGGTCAGCGGATCGCCGTGTATGTGGCAAGTATGGAGCGCATCGGGTCGACTCTTGAGATTCGTGGTACGATTGAGAACCGCACACAAGAGAATATTACGCTCGGCCTGAACGATATTTTGTTTGTGGATGCCGTGAATACCAAGTACGGTGTCGGTGAGTCATCGATTGAGCTTGTGGCACTGCAACAGGTGCCATTCTCGTTTCAAGTACCAGTGCCGCCAGGGCGGCCGTTGACGATGACAATCACATTAGATCCTGATCCAGCGGTGGTGATACCGCTGCTACAAGAAAGTATTACACCATGAGTGATGGGCAACATACAGCGGGAATGCACGGTGCTGGGCTTGTTCCGGCGATTGCGCCGTTGTTACAGGCATATGCGTCCGCTGTCAGTGAGTTGTCGCGCGAGGCGCAACAGCAAGTACACTTGACGATTGTGCTCGAGACGACCGATACCAACGAGATGCATGTGGTCGTTGCCGAAGGCTCCGATGCGACGCTCGTGGCCAGCACTGATCGCCCCATCAACGTGCGGGTGAGTGGCACACACGAGATTATCAAGACGTTTATTCAGGCGAGTGGTAGTCAGTTCATTGTGGGGCCGATTCGGCGTGGCAAAATCACCGCCTTGCGCGCATTGCGTGGGTCGCTGGTCTTGCGCTTTCATGAGGGTGGCTCGGTGCGGCTTGGGTTTGGCGAGGTCAGCCAGCCCGAGGCGGTAATCCACTTGAGTCAGGCTGATGCCTTGGCCTTGTTTTGTGGCACACTCAAGCCACAGGTTGCCGTCATGCTCGGGCGGATTCGCATCGAGAGCGGCTTGCCGTTTTTGTTGAGTCTCGACCGCATTTTGTAACTACACGGCCTGCATGGCTGTGACCACGTTCATCAAAAAGACTACGTTGACGTTGCTCCCAGGTGCAAGTTGCCCGCTGACCGCCTCGGGGCCGATGCGGGCCGTGCGCACGCTGGCCTCATTGGCCAGCTGAAAGGTGACGTCGTACATGATGGTGCCGTGAATGCTAATCGGCTGGACGCTAATGACTACACCGCTTTTGCTGCCATTAAGAAACATGCTGTCTATCCCCTTGTGATGCAAAAATAAACCGTTGAATGGCGGCTGCTACCGCACCATCCTCGGCGAGTGGTGCCACCCAATTGGCCACAGCCTTGACAGCCGCCGTGGCGTTGGCAGGTGCGACGCCAATGCGTGCCGCCTGAATCATACCGGCATCGGCCTCGGCATCGCCGATGGCCATGACATCGGGCCAGTCGAGTCCGTTGATGGTACACCAGTGCGCGACGGCCTGCTCTTTGGTGGCGCTGATGCTGGTGATCACGGCGTCGTCAAGTACGCCGTCGCGCCTGAAGTGTTTGGCGAGCCGTAGCGGCAGACGGTCAATGGCGCGCTCGAGCGTCAACACCTGCTCGGCACCAGCCACGATGATGCGTGTGATGCCTGATAACGTCGGTAACGCCATGGCTGTTGGGATCGATACCATGCTCGCCATGATGGTCGGATCGTTGTGCCCCAACTCTTGGATGGCATTCGGTGTGGCGTAGTTGATGCCCTCGTGGGTGACGAGCAGGTCGATGCCCATTGCATCGGCGGTATGTGCGATGAATTGCATGCTCTCGTCGTCGATGGCGTTGGTGTAGACACAAGTGCCGGTACTGTCGTAGATGGTTGCGCCGCCTTCACAAATCAAGGGGCAGGTCAGCCCCACGTGGTCGGCGATTTCTTTGGCGGACGAGTACTTGCGTACCGTGGCCAAGACGACCTGCACACCGTGCTGGTGCGCCTGATGCAACGCCTGACGATTGGCGTCGGGCAAGACGCCGCGCCAGACCAATGTGCCGTCGATGTCAGTGGCAATCAATCGAATCATGGAGTGCCTGCAGGTGGGCGTTGCCCAGTCAGCTCGACACCGTAGCCGTGTTGACGGAGCGTGTCGACGACTTGTCGGCCATGCTCGTGATCACGCACCTCGAGAATCAGCTCGATGCCGACGCGGTCGATTGGGACGAGCCAGGTGGCGCGCCGGTGGAAGATGTCGACCACGTTCGCACCGCTGTCGGCGACGACGCGCAACAGAGGCGCCAGATTGCCCGGGCGGTCAGCGACGTCAATGCGGAGCATGATGTAGCGCCCTTGGTGGACGAGGGTTTGTTCGAGCACACGACTCAAAAAGTTGGCGTCTATGTTGCCACCACACAACACGTTACAGACGATAGCGTCGCTCGTCAGCGGAATCAACCCGGCCATGAGGGCTGCTAACCCGGCTGCGCCAGCACCCTCGACGACCAAGTGGAGTGAACGAGCGGCGTGCGTGATGGCCGTGGCGATTTGGTCGTCATCGACGGTCACGACCTCGTCGACATTGCGTTGAATGATGGGTAGGGTCAGGTCACCCGGTTGTTTGACGGCAATGCCATCCGCAATGGTGCGGACACTCTCGGCCCGTACTGGATGCCCGGCTGCCAGCGATGGGCGTACCGCATCACAACCAGCAGCTTGGACGCCGACGATGCGCGCTTTGGAGCCGAGCAGCCGTAAGGCGGTTGAGATACCGCCGATCAGACCGCCACCGCCAATGGGAACGACGACCACGGTTGCATGTGCCAGCGCATTGAAGATCTCGAGACCGAGGGTGGCTTGACCGGTAATCACGCGTGTGTCGTTAAAGGCATGAATAAATGTTAGGTTGCGCTCTTGTTGGATGCGCCGCGCAGTCACACCAGCATCATCAAAGGTGGCCCCTGATAAGACCACCTCGGCGCCGTAGCCACGGGTGGCCGTGACTTTGGTCAGAGGGGCGTGCTCGGGCATGACAATCACGGCTGGTACGCCGAACATCTGGGCGGCGAGGGCCACACCTTGGGCGTGATTGCCGGCCGAGTTACAGACGACGCCGCGGCGCCGCGCATCATCATCAAGATTGCGGATGGCGTTGTAGGCGCCGCGGACTTTGAATGATCCGGAGCGCTGGAGCGACTCGGCTTTGTGCCAAATGCGGGCGCCGAGTTGGCGTGAGAGCGCATCATCGGGCACGATGGGTGTATCGATGATGACGGGGCGTAGGGCCTCGTGGGCGGCGTGGATATCGGCCAGGGTGATGGTGCTCATCGGGATCCTTTGTCGTTGATCTTTTCGGCCAAATTCGCAGCGCGAGCTGCCAGAATCTGCCACTGCTTGGCCAGGGCGCTTTGCCCGGCATCGGTGGCAGCGGCCATCAAGACACCACAGGTGGTCTGGAGGCGACTCAAGGCCGCTTTGTCACCGGCCAAATGGCGCTCGGTGATGGTGCGTTCAATGTAGGCGTAGAGTTGTTCGCTGGTCATACGTGCCTCCTATGGTAATTGGTGAAAGCGAGCGAGCTGATCATCCCAGGCCTGGCGATCGCGACTCGGCTCGATAATGGTCGGCGGGTATGATTCGGCGATGATGCGCCGGCCGGTGGCCAAATCAGGAATGGCGCCGATGGTCAAGGCTTGAATCAGCACATTACCGAGGGCGGTGGCCTCGACGGGGCCGGCGACGACCGGCAGATTGCAGGCGTCAGCCGTAAAGCGATTGAGCAGTTGGTTTTGGCTGCCACCGCCGACGATGCGAATGGTGGTGATGTCGCGACCGGTCAGCTGGCGCAAGGTGTCGATGACGGTGCGATAGCGCAGGGCTAGGCTTTCGAGACAGCAACGAATCATCGCCCCGTGGCTCTCTGGCACGGGGATGCCGTTGCGGGCACAGTAGGCCTGAATGGCCCGCGGCATGTCGTCGGGATTGAGGAACTCAGGGGCATCCGGGTTGACGATACTGACAAATGCGGGCGCAGTGGCCGCCTGGGCGAGTAAGTCCTCCCAGGTGTAGGTGTGCCCTTGGCGTTGCCAACTGCGCCGGCATTCCTGCAAAAGCCACAGGCCGGCAATGTTTTTTAAGAGACGAATCGTCTGATGAATGCCGCCCTCGTTGGTGAAGTTGACGGCGCGCGCTGCGGCCGAGACGACGGGAGCGGGAATCTCCATACCCATCAAACTCCACGTACCACTGCTGATATAGGCGCTGTTGGCGTCGAGCCCGGGGATGGCTGCAATTGCTGCCCCGGTATCGTGGGTGGCGCCGGCAATCACGGGGGGCGCACTGCTCAGCCCGGTATCGTCGATGACGCTGCCGAGCAGTGGCCCGAGCACGGTGCCGGGCTGAATGACGGTCGGCAACATGTGCTGCGGGATGTCGAGGTCACGGAGCATGTTGCTCGCCCAGGTGCGGGTGTGGCAGTCGAGCATTTGGGTGGTCGAGGCATTGGTGTACTCAGCCACAGCCACGCCCGACATCCAGTAGTGGAGCAAATCGGGGATGAGGAGGAGTTTGTCGGCCAGCTCCAGCTGAGGGTCGTTGTTCAGGCGCATGCTCAACAGCTGAAAGACCGTATTGAACTGCATGAACTGGATGCCAGTGGTGGCGAACATGCGGTCGCTACTGAAGCGCGCAAAGGCCTGCTCCATCAAGCCGTCGGTGCGGTTATCGCGGTAACTGGTCGGGTTGCCGAGCAGTTGACCTTTGCGGTCGAGCAGGCCGTAATCGACGCCCCAACTATCGACCGAGATGCCGGCGATGGGTGCGCCACCGCGCCCGACGTGGGTGCGGATGCCGTCGTTGATGTGGCGCCAGATGCCGAGGATGTCCCAGTGTAGGCGCTGATGGACGGGGATAGGACCGTTGTCGAAGCGCGTCAGTGGCTCAATCGAAATGCGCGACCCGTCCCAGCGCCCGAGCATGACGCGCCCGCCGGAGGCGCCGAGATCAACCGCCAAAAAATGATCGATAGGCATGGTTCAACTCCTCAACCCACTTGTCTGGTTATCTGCTAGCATACCACCGCTTATTCAATCAATGTGCTCTGTTCGATGTCGACCATGCGCGCATACAAAATCTGCTCGTTGACCTCGAGATTGTTAATCAAACTCAAACAGCGAATGATGCCCTGACTGACCAATTCGTGCTTGACCTCGCCGTACTCGACCTCGAGGATGACGTTATCAGCCCGCAAATCGTTGGAGACGCTGTCGGGGTCTTGCCAGGTACCGGCCGCATTCAGCTCGGTGGCCGCCTGCATAAAGTCAAGCGCACTGGCTTTGAGGCGTGGCAAGGCAAAGGTCAATAATTTGCGCTGGGTGCGCCCCAACTGTGTGTTGGTGGTGGCATCGCCGAACAACAAGCCGTAGAGCATGTCTTTGGTGTGGGTTAACAACTCGTCGCCACTCAGCGTACGCTGTGGAGGCACAATCATGCTGGTGCCTTTGGCCGGCGTCTCAGCAGTCAGGTAGCCGTTGTCGATGAGGTATTGCCGGTCAACGGCATGGTATTGTTGCAAAAAGTTGACGACTGTGGCTGGCGTCACGTTGAGCTGGCGCACACGAGCGGTGCGTTGGGCGCGGGCCAGCGCTTTGAGGGTGTGTAGATGTTGCCGATCCATCTCGTGCAGACTATGGGCATCGAGGGCCAGGCGAATGATTTGGTCGATGAGCCATTCTTTGTCTTGGGTGACCAAAAACTCGCGGAGTTGATCCTCGAACTGCGGGATGAGACTCTTGTTGATCTGCCGAATCACGGCTTCGATGGTGGGCACAGTGACACATCCCTTGCTATAAAAAACATCTAGCCGAGTAATTCACCCTTGAGTACGGTCACGGCCTGACCGCTGAGGAGCACGCGATCGCCGACGAGGGTGGTTTTGACGAAGCCACTGCGGGCCGAGCACTGCAACCCGACCATTTCGGTTTTGTGCAAAATCTTGCCCCAGTACGGTGCCAGCCCACAATGGGCCGATCCGGTGACGGGATCCTCGTCGACGCCGGCATTTGGGCCAAAAAAGCGCGAGACAAAATCGACGCCGGGCTGATCGCCCGGGGCGGTGACGATGACGCCACGGGTCTCGATGGTGGCGAGGGTGGCCATATCGGGGGCGAGAGCGCGCACGCTGGCCGCATCGTCGAGTAGGGCAATCACGTCCATGCGGTTGCGGCCTACCCAACGGGGTGTGACGCCGAGGGCTTGAGTCAGGGCTGGGATAGGAGCCACCTCGTGGGGGGCTTCGTTGGGGAAGTTGAGGGTAATCCAGCCGTCTTTGTAGTCAGCGGTGAGTAACCCACTGCGCGTGTGAAAGCGCAACGTGCTGGTTGGGTCGGCGTAGCCGTGTTGCCAAAGCACATGGGCACTGGCCAGGGTGGCATGCCCACACAAATCGACCTCGACGGTGGGGGTGAGCCAGCGCAGACTCCAGCCGTCGGCCAGCGGCCACAAAAACGCCGTCTCGGAGAGATTCATCTCGCGGGCGACGGCCCGCATCCAGGCCTCGTCGGCGGGGCCGTCAAGCGGGCAAACGGCGGCTGGATTGCCGCTATATGGCCGATTGGTAAAGGCGTCGGCGGTGTAGATGGTGGTGGGCATTGGATTGACTCCATTTGGCATCTGATTCTCTCCATTCTACCAATATTGTATGATAGGGGGAGGATTATATGAGGAGGCGACGACGATGAAACTCAACGGCGTACACCACGTGGCGGTTGTGACGGCGAATTTTGCCGAGATGAAGCGTTTTTATACCGAGGTACTTGGACTCGAGGTGGTCGGTAAGTTCGCAGGGCGCGACATCATCTTCCTTAAAACCGGTTCCATCACCATCGAGTTGGTCAGCCGCGAGACGCACGTGGCCGGCACGAGTGGCGGCTGGGATCACTTTGCGTTTGAGGTTGAGGATATTGACGCGACGGCGGCGGCGCTCAAGGCGAAGGGGGTGGTGTTCCACATCGAGCCATTCAATTTCCCCGATCCAGCCGCCGTGCGCATCGGCTTTTTTAAGGATCCGGATGGTAATAATCTGGAGCTGGTGCAACCGTTGGGCAGTCGTTATCCACAGGGGGCGTAGGTGCCATGCTACCGAATGTGACGACAGTTGACGAGCACATCGCCCTGCATCCACGGGCCACGCAACGGTTGTTGCAGGGGATTCGTGAGCGCTTTCGGGTGATTCTGCCTGAGGCGACGGAGTGCATCAATTACGGCATTCCGACGCTCAAATACCGCAAACGCAACATCATCCACTATGCCGGGTACCCGCATCATATCGGCGTGTATCCTGGGTCGCTGGTGGTTGCGGAGTTGGCCGCCGAATTGACGGCGTTTCGCTGTGCCAAGGGGACGGTACAGTTCCCATTGACCGAGCCATTTGCCTATGATGTGGCCGAGCGCCTGTTGTATCGCCGTCTCGAGCATTTGGCGCAGACGGGCAAATAAACCAGACAAAAAGGACAGCACATGGCACTCATTCTGGATGGCAAAGCGGCGGCGGCTGCCGCCAAAATCGACCTCAAAACGCGCATTGGCGCCCTCGCTGTTGCACCGACGCTGGTGGTAGTGCAAGTGGCAGGCGACCCGGCGGCTGACCGCTACGTCAAAGCAATTGGGCGAACCTGCGCCGAGGTCGGGGCAGGCTATGCCCTGCACCAACTGCCGGCGGATGTCGATCAGGCCACAGTTGAGGCGCTGGTGCGGCAGTTGAGTGCGGATGCCGGCGTGCAGGGGATTATTATCCAGATGCCGTTGCCGGCGCACCTCAATAGCGCCGGGGTGATTGCCTGTCTTGATCCCCACAAAGACATCGACGGCGTGCCTCCGGCTAACGCCGGCGTCGTGGCCAATGGCGGGAGTGGTTTGGTGCCAGCCACGCCGGCGGGTGGCATGGCGATTTTGCGCCATTACGGCATCGAGGTGCGCGGCAAGCAGGCGGTGGTGATTGGCCGCAGTGCGGTGGTGGGGCGGCCGATGGCGTGGTTATTGCTCAAGGCTGACGCCACGGTGACGATTGCCCACTCGCGCACGGCCAATTTGGCGGATGTGGTACGCGGCGCCGATATCGTGGTGGCGGCAATTGGCCGCCCGCGTATGATTACGGCCGACATGATTAAACCAGGGGCAGTAGTGGTCGACTTCGGGATTAACATCGATGCCGACGGGGCACTGTGCGGTGATGTCGATTATGCGGCGGTGGTCGAGGTGGCCGGGGCGATTACGCCGGTGCCGGGTGGCACGGGGCCGATGACCAACGTGCAACTGATGGAGAACCTGCTGTTGGCCTGCCGGGGGACCGTATAGACGCACGACCGTGCGTGGGGGTGATACCAGGGAGCGATACCAGAGACGCATGGCCGTGATACCAGAGACGCACGACCGTGGCCACAGGATATACCAGAGACGCACGACCGTGCGTCTTTGATATCAATATGAAGAGACCCCGCAGTCGCACGACTGCGGGGTCTCTTAGTCTTGTCGTTTAGCGGTTGACCTTGAAGGCCGACATGCCGGCGTACTTGGCAGCTGCGCCGAGCTCCTCCTCGATGCGCAGGAGCTGGTTGTACTTGGCGATGCGGTCGGTACGAGCCGGGGCACCGGTCTTGATCTGGCCGGCGTTGGTGGCCACGGCCAAGTCTGCGATGGTGGTGTCCTCGGACTCGCCGGAGCGGTGCGAGATGACGGCAGTCCAATTGGCGCGTTGGGCCATCTGCACGGCGCTGAGTGACTCTGAGAGCGAGCCGATTTGGTTGACCTTGACCAAAATCGAGTTGGCGGCCTGCTCCTTGATGGCGCGCTCGAGGCGCTTGACGTTGGTGACGAGCAAGTCGTCGCCGACCAACTGCACGCGGTCGCCGATGCGCTGGCGCAGGAGTGCCCAACCGGCCCAGTCGTCCTCGTGGAGGCCGTCCTCGAGTGAGATGAGTGGGTACTTGCTGGCGATATTGGCCCAGTACTCGACCATCTCGGCGCTGGTCAGGCTACGGCCCTCGCGCTCGAGCACATATTTGCCGTCGTGGTAGAGCTCGGTACAGGCGGGATCCATGGCGAGCATGATTTCGCTACCGGCTTTGTAGCCAGCGCGCTCGATGGCCTCCATGATGACCTGTAGGGCGGCCTCATTGTTGGGCAAGCTGGGCGCAAAGCCGCCCTCGTCGCCGACGGTGGTTGAGAGGCCGCGGTCGTGGAGGACTTTGTTGAGGTTGTGGTAGATCTCGGCACCCCAGCGCAAACCCTCGCGGAAGGTGCTCGCACCCACCGGCATAATCATGAACTCTTGGAAGTCAGTTGAGTTGATGGCGTGCTTGCCGCCGTTCATGATGTTCAGCATAGGCACGGGCAAGACGTGCGCGTGGGCTCCGCCGATGTAGCGGTAGAGGGGCTGGCCGTAAGCGGCGGCAGCAGCGCGGGCGGTGGCCAATGAGACGCCGAGGATGGCGTTGGCGCCGAGGTTCTTTTTGCTGTCGCTGCCGTCAAGGGCCAGCATGGCGGCGTCGATGCTGATTTGATCGGTGGCATCCATGCCGGCCAGGGCTGGGGCGATTTTGGTGTTGACGTTGGTGACGGCGGTCAGGGTGCCTTTGCCGAGGTAGCGCTTCTTGTCGCCGTCGCGCAACTCGAGGGCCTCGTAGGCACCGGTTGAGGCGCCCGATGGGACAATGGCGCGACCAAGGGCGCCGCTTTCGAGGCGTACATCGGCCTCAAGGGTGGGGTTGCCACGTGAGTCAAGCACTTCACGGGCGACAATCGAACGAATACGGGTTGACACGATCTCACTCCTTATGATGACACTGCATGAATACGTGCAGGAATCCGCCCACAAAAAAGTAGCCACCACGGCATGACGGCCTTGTCTGCTACCCCGCCTATGATAGCCGAGGATGGCAATTTGGGCAAATGTAGCTCCAGGTAATGCAAAATGTGTGTGTCTGTTGAGTATGGGCATTTCAACACGCTCTTTTTGACATAAAAATTAATTGAAGAGGGTTTGTGTTACAATCAGCGCAAGCAGTAGGGTGGATATGGTCATCATGTTCGCTGGGTATTTATACTTGCACGTGTTCAGGCATAGTTGCGCTGCTCTTGTACTTGTGTATTGAATTGATGTGAGGAGCAGATCATGGCAACTGGAACCGTGAAGTGGTTCAACGACAGTAAGGGCTTTGGGTTTATTACGCCTGATGATGGTGGCGAGGATTTGTTCGCGCACGTCAGCGCCATTAACATGGGCGGCGTGAAAACGCTGAAAGAGGGCCAGAAGGTCACGTTTGATGTGACCCAGGGGCCGAAGGGCAAGCAGGCATCAAATATTCAACCTGCGGCATGAACAGGTGATTGCCTCTGATGCGTATCACAACAGGGCGTTATGCAGGCCACCTGGGAGATGGTATCGGGGTTGTTGATGTAGTTTGATGTTGGTACATACCATAGACGGGCACATGGCGCATCGCGCACATGTGCCCGTTTTGTGTGTATATAGCGTTTGGCGAGTGAATCGATGGAGAATTATCGGGTGGATGGATGCAGTGTTGATGCGGTGTGTCAGGCCAAACGCGCAGAAACGTGGGGGCGCCGTGTAGCCCCGCAGCACTGCTGCGGGGCGGGATGCGTCCATGGGGGGAACGCGCGGAGACGCGGAGCGGAGGGATGGGAAACCGTAGCGCCGCAGCACTGCTGCGTCATGGAATGCCATAAGTGAGACCGTTGACGCAACGCCCGAAGAAACCCTCCCCTGCCGTCATTGCATGGTCCTGCGCTGAATGAGTGGTGGGGTATCAACGATATATGCAGGGCCGTGCAATCTGTGTGAGGGCAGACGAAGGAGACTGCACGCCGGCGGGACACGAATATGTTCTAGGTGCATTGGCCGGCATGCAGTGACGAGGGGGGAGGAGGTGATGCACCGCCTTCATTATCCCCACCGTAATTACATACAGCATATGTATCGTCGTTATAACCTGACAGTATCTACCCATAATTCAGGGCGAAAGGTGAGCATGGTGCGTTGGCCGGCGATCTCTGTGTCAATCAGTGTACCGCCCAACTTCGCGTCGCGGATGAGCAGGATGCGCACGACGAAGGGCACATCGACGCCACGTAGGTGTTCGATGGCGTAGTCGCCGCCGTGCGCCGGATTGCCCCCCTCGCGCAAGGATGGTTGATGTGTGGCGCCGTTCGCCGGGCCGTATTGGGCACGGCGAGTCTCGAGGTCAATCTGGAGTGTACAGGTGGCTTGTTCGTCGATCTGTGACGAAAATCGCACTTCAATCGTGTTTGCTTCCATAGCATGTGGATCAACTGCAACCTCGATGAGCGTGGTGTCCTGTGCAATGCGGTATGTCCGGTCGCCGCCCGCTGAGGCACGCATTGCAAGGCATTGACTGGGGGCAAGCGCGGGCATGAGCTCGGGCATCCAGCGTGTGCCGAGACTACCGTCATGGAATTGAATGAGTTCACGGATGACTAATGTGCCGCCCCAACCGCGGATGGCACTCCAGCCGGCCATCAGCCAACGCCCGGGTGCAACCTCGGTAATCGCAGGGACATTTAGGCCGTCGTAACAGTCTAAACCCAGGCTGACGAGGTCTTGGTAGGCGCTGTCAGGTGCATCAATTGGTTTCATCCACAAATTGACGAAGCCGCCGATGATGTAGTCGAATGCGCCCCAGCGGAATGCGAACGTGCAATCGCCACCCGGTGGAAAATCCGCATTGACACAGTGCCACCCATCCTCAACCTGATCTGATGCCCACATCCCCTTGCCCCACGCAGTCCCGGCGGCACCTGCGTAGTTGGCCAACATGCGCAATGCGCCGGTATGGTCGCGGTAGATGCTCGGGTTGCGGCACGGGTGATAAAAGACACCACTCTTGCGGAATTGCGCCACGCCATCGGCACTGATGGCGTATGTTGCACCAATCGGAATGCCAGGTGTGGTTGCATCGAACCGACCGGTAGCGCCGTGCTGCGCCAACCACTCCAACTGTGCCGGCAGAGTGGTGTCGCTGTCGGCGTAGACGCGCTCGGTATGTAGGGCATAGGCCAAACACAAGCGACCATGGTTGTCGACGAATGGCGTACCGGTGCCGATGCACTCCCACTGGGTCTCGAGTGGTGTCGCATCTTCGTGCATCGTCCATGTGTGGAAATCGTGGGTCGACAGGTGGGCAAAAAAGTGTGCCCCCATGCCGAATTTGCTCTGATGGTGGCGCCGGTCATACAAATAAAACATGTGATAGCGCCCCGCGTGCATACACGTCACCACATCACCGACCCACGCATTATGCCCGGGTGGTGTCCAGTATTGGATGGCGGTCGGTGTCATGACTTCGTCAACTGATTGCTGTGGTATGAGCGCCGGTACCCAGAGCGCCACCTGGGTGATGTGGCTCGGGTCATGATGCCACGATGGTGCGTCAGGCCAGTGCGGGTAACCGAGCGGAAAGTCACGGTCATACAGCACCCCATTCACGTATAACGCCCAATGTACCCCCGAAAAGTGCAAGACGACTTCGTATAAATCGGTTGATGACGGCAGTATGGCCAACGGTACGCCGACGATCATCTCTTTGCCGTTAGGGAACTGCGGTGCATAGAGCGTGATGCACGCCTCAAGCACCGGTACGCTGCCGTCGGGCAGAGGATAGGCCGGGTAGTTCTGGATGGCGCGGTCATGCGGATCGTGGGCACGCCGTGTGACACGCAGGACGCCAGGAATAGTCAAGATGTCGCAGTCCAGGATTTGTTGGGCAAGATGTACCATCATCGTGATGGTAAAGCCTTGTGTTGCATCACTTGGTGTCACAAAACCAGCCTCAGTGATATGTGTGTCAAGAGTGGCATGGCAGGCAGCATCGGTGGCGAAGAGCCAGTGGGTCTTGAGTTGGTTGAGCATGACCATATCCGTCGTAGATGTGTCTCGTGTGGGAGCATTGTACAGTGAGATGCTGGTTGATGGGTTGGTAGATACATGGAGCTATTGGGAATGGATTTCGGGTGCAATGTATCCATCGAGGTACTTGATAAAAAAGGTCTTGGTCAGCTTTGGGTTATGTGCATTCACACGCACAAACTCCACCTGATAGCCACATTTGCGATAAAAGTCGGGGGCTTGGAAGGCGTTGGTCACTAGGTTGATGTTGTGGTAGCCACTCCCTGCGACGTGCTGCTCGAGTCGTTGGAGCAACTGGCGCCCATAGCCACGGCGACGGACGTGCGTAGCAACCCATAAATCCTCCACGTAGATTTCGGCATAGGCAGTATAGGCCTGCAGTGCGCCACACAACGTGCCTTGATCATCGTGAAGCAGAAAAGCGAGGCGCCGGAAGTTGATGCTGATGCCGTGTGATTGCTCGTATTCTGCATGTCCAGCACTTACCACGGCTTGGTCTGCTTCGCGTAATTCATCGTGGATTGTGATGGTGAATGTATGCATTTCAACTGCTCCTTTTCCATTCTGCATATGACATTCTCAATTCTCAACTTTCAATTATCCATTCCCATGGTACAATCGGCGCATCCCATGGACAAATAATAACCTCACCGTGCACCGTTGCACACCTATCCAATGGAGGATGTATGCTGACACAGGCCCAAGTTGATTTCTTTCGCGAGCATGGCTACTTGTTGGTCGAGGGGATGTTCACGCCCGAGGAGGCGGCTGTGTTCCGCACCGAGGCGCACGCCGTCATTGAGCGTTTGCGCCGCATCAGCGAGGTCGATGCCACCTGGACCAGTGCCCGGGCCGTGACGGCCACCAAGACGTCGCTACTCCACTGCCACAACGTGCAGTTCCATTCGGCGCAGTTGTGTGGCCTGATGCTCGACGATCGGCTGACCAGCGCCGCCGCCCAGATCATCGGCTCGCCCAATGTGCAACTCCACCACAACAAGTTGTTTATTAAGCCACCCGAGAAGGGATCGCCCTTCCCGATGCACCAAGACCAGCCGTTCTTTCCGCATGACAAAGACAGCATGATTGCCGCCGTGGTGCACTTTGATGATGCACCGCTCGAAAAAGGTTGTATCCGCGTGGTCGATGGCAGCCACAAAAACGGCCCCATCCCGCATGTCGGTGACGGCGGTTGGCATTTGCCGTTCGATCAGTACCCGCTGGAGTCGTCGGTGGCCTGCCCGGCCAAAGCCGGAGATGTGCTCTTCTTCAGCTACCTGACTATCCACGGCTCGGGCGTCAATACTAGCACCGAGGCGCGTACCACGTTGCTCATCCAGATGCGCGACCCCGAGGATCCACCGACGATTGTGACCCACTTGTCGCGCGGCCAAGGTCTGATGCTGCGTGGCGTTGACCCGACCGCCTCGGCTGGCTCAAATGTGGAGTGGAGCCTGTCAACCCCCAAACCGCAAGGCGCCATGGGTGGTATGGGCGGCATGGGCACCATGGGCAATCCGATGGGCGGCGGTATGGGTGACCCGATGGGTGGGATGGGCATGGGCGGCGACAAAAAGGGGATGTAACTTGTTGCAGATGGGGGCACAGCTGTGCCCCCATCTGCATACGTAAGTGTGCCTACCTGTAGGGTAAGTGCCCCGTCTGCAATGTTCACCACCGACGCACTGCTGCTGCGCTACTGTGTGTAAACACCATCATGGCCGGCGACGGAACGTGGGGTCGAATCGGCTTTCGTCCCAACCAGGTTCATCACGGTGTTGCTCGAACGCCTGGCGCAGTTGCGCCACAAAATCAGGATGGACGTACGAGGTGAACAAGCGCCACCACCGGCGTGGCAGGGCGTCGAGCAGGTTGGGCGTTGGGTCGCTGGCCCAGCGCTTGGTGACCTCATCGTCGTTGGCGTCGAAGGCGATTGACGTCTTCTCGTGCCAGAATGTCCAACCCCCATCGGCGTGCAGGCCATAAATAGTGGCTCCGCCACCCTCGGCACCCATGCGGGCGATTTTCGTTGGCTCGGTTGGTGCAGTATTGCTCATCTGTCACGATTCCTTTACATACATGTGGTCGGGGTGGGTGTATCCCTCGAACATCACGTCGGCCTCGTAGTGCATGCCCAACTTGTGCGCCACGCGCATCGAGGCCACGTTGCTCGGGTCAATTAAGGCAATCAAGCGCTTGATGCCCCACGTGGTCGTGGCGTATGTAGCGACGGCCTGGGCGGCCTCGGTGGCATAGCCGTGGCCCCAGAAAGAGCGAATCAGGCGATAGCCGATTTCGACCTCGGGGCGGCCGTTGACATCATCGAACAAGAACAAGCCACAATAGCCGATGAGCGTGCCGGTCGCTGTCTGCACGACTGCGTAGGGGCCATACCCCCACTGCTGATAATGTGTGTTAGCGCGTTGAATCCACTGCGCGACCCAATCGCGGGATTGCACGCCGTCGCCGTAGCGCATCACCTCGGCGTCGCCGAAGAGCTGACACAAGGCGGCGACATCGTCGCTGTCTAGGTGGCGGATGATGAGCCGGTCGGTGGTGGTGATAATCATGACAATCCTGTTAGGCTGATGTCGTTGGGCGCGTTATTCCCATGGTGCGTTAGGGAAGAGGCGTCGTGCCTCTTGTTCGGTGGTTTCGTCCGTATTGGTGCTGCCCTTGATGAGCACATCCATGCCGTAATGGCCGTCTTTCCACTGGGTCAATTTCGCATTCCAGTACTGATCGATGATGGTCTGGGTGGCGTTGTCAATTGACAGGCGAATCAGTGCCACCGGGGTATCGTCGCTATACTTGATGAAGTAGCGGAACATGGCCTACTCCTTTGATGCAGTGCGAATAATCGAGGGGTACGGTCGTACGTGTATTGTACCTTTTGTCGAAAAGCACCGAAACGCATGGTGGATATACTTAATCGACTCGTGGTTGCCACACCGGCGTGTGTTGGGCCACATCGTGCCCTTGTGTGGTCGCCGACATTTGCCAGACATCAAGGCTTGTGATTCGCGTAGGTGCGCCGACCGTGATGCCGTAGAGTGCGGTATGGCCGGCGTATGCGGGGTATTCGGCGACCAGGTGTTGGCGATTGTTGACAAACACCTCCACCAAAAACGCATCCACAAAGATGCGAATCTCGATGTCCTCGTCAATGGGGAGCTGGGCCACGGCAAAGGGTGCTTCGGCACTGCCGAGGCGGATGGTGCTGGTCTCGGGGCGGAAGATCAGCGGCAGGCCTTGTCCATGAGCGTCAGCACACACCACAAAGCCAAAGAGTTTGCGGAGTGCCTGTTGGTGCGCCACGCAGATGCGAATTTCGACGGCCTCACTTGCATAATCGACAAGATGCTGAGTGCCGACTGGGGTGCGCGCGAGATTGGTTTGTGGCGCCCCCATGTCGACGTCGTTGTGGGTGATCTGGTTATGGCGCAACGTGGCCAGCTCGCGTAGGGGCGCCATGTGCAGGGTGTGGTCGTCGGCCAACCAGAGTTCACGCGGGAGTGACTGGATGGTGCGGGTGTCCATGGTGCCGTCGTGACGGCCGAGGGTGGCTAGCCAGGCCCACATGATGCGCCGGCCGTCGGGAGTGAGGACGCTTTCGGGGGCAAAAAAGTCGACACGCCACTGTTGCATGCCAAACAGACTCTGCTCGTCGCGGCGCCAGTTAAGCCGGCCATGCTGTTGGGGCACAAATTGTTTGTTGGCGGCGTCCCAATCGCCGATGTAATAGCGGCATCCGATGTGGTGGCTGATGCAGAGGAGCATCCATTTGTCGCCGATACGAAAAAAGTTGGGGCACGAAATATCTTCGCCATAGGCCACATCGGGCAGGTCATGAGCCAAAAACGGCCCCACATGGGTCCAGGTGCGCAGGTCGTGTGATGTGAGCAGCGGTGGGCTTTCGCCACCCGAAATCGCGTAGTAAGTGCCGTCAATCACAAAACAATCAGGATCCCAGTGGGTGATATCGGCCACGCTCCCGTCAGGCTGACGCACATCGACCGGGTAGGGTGGGTGCCAGCCGGTCAGCTGCCGGTCGGTGGCCAGTACGATCTGGTTGCGCCCCGAGCCTTGGCCGTGGTAGATGATGGCGGGTTGGCCGTCGTGTGTGACAAATCCGGTACCGCTGAACATGCCGTGCCCGGTAAAGGCCGGTTGTAAGGTGGTGGGATGCCATGTCCAATGGAGTAGGTCGGGGCTGGTGATGTGTACAAAGGAAAACGATTCTTGGCCACGCCACGGGTGCGCCAGAATGTAGTGCAGGTGGTAGACGCCATCCACCCAAAAGGCGGCGTTAGGATCACCAGGGAGGCTCGGGCCGCCTGGATGATATAGGTGGAAGTGGAGGGGCATGGTGGGTCCTTTTGAATGGATGATTGAGAATGATGCATTTATTGTACATGGGCGTGGTGCATGTTCAACATGTCTGACGATGGTGCACATGTGAGAACTGCACACGGCAGTACAATGTAGTAGTCTCGCTGTTTGTCTCTGCAACGCGAGATGAAACGTTGTTGCTACACACGATTGTTGTCCACGATGTTGGACGTTATACTGATACCACGACCACTCGCTATTCATTGAATTCCCACTGGTATTGGGCAGACTGTCATATGTCCGTAGAGAAGGACTGTCGCATGAGCAAGTTTCAGGCATTTTGTCAGACGATGGGGCTCCATCCGTTGGTGGGGTTTGGCATGTTTTTGATCGATTGGATGTTATTTGGTGCTGAGGGGACGACGCTTGGGGCGAGCTGGATTATCTCGGTGCCGGTGTCTGTGGTGTTTGCCATCGCCAGCGTGTTCATTCAACGCTACGGGTTTAAGGATGACTGGGGTCTGGCCATTGGCAAAAGCCTGCTGATTGGGTGTTTGACGGCGATTCCCTCGCCATTACCGTCTGCTGTATCTATTACGGGTGGGATACTTGGCCTCATGGCACCGCAACGCAGTGATGACGCCGAAAAACGACTTGTGACCGACAATGACCAACCCAACAAGGAGCCCCATGAAACCAACAATTGACCCGACCAGCGACCGCCTGTTCCGCCATATGGCCTGGGCCAATGCGCGACTGTTTGCCGTGCTCCGCAATATACCGGAGACTGCGTTGACCTACCGTGAACCGGGTAACGATTGGACCGTTGGTATGATGGTGTTGCATCTGGTTGAGTCGGCGGCATTCTATGCGACTCGGCTGGATGATCAGCCCTACGCTGACCTGCCGTTTGATGTGGTGGCCACACATGATGAGTTGGCGATTGCCGCCGCAGCCTGTGCTGGTGCAGATACACGGCTGCATCATGCGGCCCACATGCCACATGGCGTCATCGTGCGCCGTGATAATCCGACGCTGACGCGGGCACGGGCTACCGTCCTTGCCCAAGCAATCCACCATGCGACTGAGCATCGAGCCCAAATTGCTGGGGCGCTCATCGCCAATGGTGTGACGGCGCTCAATCTTGATGACTTGGATGTGTGGGCGTTTGGTGATGCCGAAGGTCTGGGGGCGTAATATGGATCCAATCAGCGACCGCTTGTTCCGCCATATGGCCTGGGCCAATGCGCGACTCTTCGCCCCACTCCAAACGTTGCCGGACCATATTCTAGCCTATTGCGAGCCAGGGAATACATGGAATGTGGCCATGATTGCACAACACATGGCAGGGTCGGCAACCGCATACGCCCGATTGCTTGACGAAACCTATCAACCTGCGTGGATTGAGCGGCCGACCACCAGTGCTGATTTCTCAGTGGTGGCAGCTGCCTGTGCTACTGCCGACGCACGCTTGCATCGTAGCGCTCATACGCCGCACGGCGTGGTGGTGCGCCCTGATCAATCGGTTTTACTGCGATCTACCATCCTCGCCCAAGCGATCCACCATGCGACTGAGCATCGAGCGCAGATTGCCGGGGCGCTCATCGCCAATGGCGTGACGGCGCTTAATCTTGATGATCTCGATGTGTGGGCCTTCGGGGATGCGGAGGGGTTAGGGATGTGAGTTGTGCGGGTGAGGTGAGAACTTGGAGGGCGGAGATGTTGTTCATGCAGATGGGGGTACAGCTGTGCCCCCATCTGCATAGCGTCACACTTAATAGCGGATTACACTACGAATCACTGTTCTCGGTCGTTGCTTAATCTCTACGTAGATGCGTGACAAATACATGCCAATCAAACCGAGAATGGTAATGATCGCACCACCAACACACCATATCGATACCACCAGCGATGTCCAGCCTATGATGATGTTGCCAAACAGTACGTATATTGTTAAAAGATACATGATGTACAGAAATGCCAAAAACAGCACGAATAAGCCACCATAAAAAATTCCTACCAACGGTGTCTCGTACGAAGTAACCGCATTCAGCACATGGGTAAGCTTTTTTTGAAGGGTATATGAAGTCGGGCTCGTGGAATGTTTTTTGACGTGCTGAGCAATTTGTACAAAACCAGTAATATGGAAGATGTTCACGAGGAATAATTCCCGTTCGGAATGTAGTAGTAATGCATCTACGTACCGGCGCGTCATAAGTCGCGCTGTCACCACATCGCGTGGATAATCAGAACGGCTAACAACATCCATCAGTTTATAAAATAGTGAACCGAACAACCGCTCAGAGAACCCCCCTTTGCGCGTTTGTTGCACACCGTATACCACATCGGCGTTTTGTTCCTTCAGGATACGCAAAAAATCAGGCAACCACTCTGGTTCCTCTTCGAGATCACTGTCAAGGAGATAGATCAAATCTCCCTGTGCATAGGATAAACCGGTCATGATTGCCTTATGATGACCGAAATTACGTGATAAATCGACAATAGTTACGCGGGAATCTGCTTTCGCAAGCACCGTTGCAACAGCTAATGAGTCATCTGGAGAACCATCATTGACAAAGACAATCTCAAAATCTGAATATTGCATTTGAGCCATGACGGCACATACGCGTTGGTAAAATTCATTGATGTATGGTGACGAACGATAGAGTGTAGCGACTACAGACATCATCACAGGTAATACCCTTTGTTCACTAGCAGTGCATGGATTCATTGTATCATATCGACTATCCTACAAGGAGATGTGTGTATCAGCTCGAGTGAGTGTTATGTGCACACCTAATGTTATAATTACTGTTATGGGTAAAGAAAGAATGACTATGGCGAGATTGCGCGTTGCTAAAACCATCGATACATATCGTAGTACCGTCACACAATTTGTACGATTTGCAATCATTGGGGTAACATCGAATGCAATTGGGTATGGGTTGTATCTCGTCGTCACGGCGTTTGGTGTCTTACCTGCACATGCAGTAACTGCTATATATATTACAAGTGCCACGTTAGCCTATTATGGAAATAAGTCATTAACATTCACATCAAATACATCTGTGTGGTCAACACGCGCACGGTATATCATTGCGCAACTCATCGGTTACGCAATTAATATTGCATTGTTAGCGGTTTTGCATGATTACTACGGCTATTCACACCAGCTTGTCCAATTCATAGCGATTGGTGTGGTTGCAGTGTATTTGTTTATTACGTTGAAGATTTTTGTATTTCAGGACACACAATGACACATTCATCACATCCATATCCACCGGCTGCATTTGAGAGTCTTTTTCACCGTGAATCAACAAACTGGTGGTTTATACAGCGGAATCAGCTGATTTTGTGGGCACTGCAACGTTTTATGCCAACATTTGACTCTTTGCTCGAGATTGGTTGTGGTACCGGGTTCGTCTTACAAGCTATCCATGCGCAACATCCACATGCAACACTGACAGGTACTGACTATTTTGCAGAAGGATTAGCATATGCAAAACAGCGCCTCCCCAATGTGCATTTAATGCAACTCGACGCCCAAACAATGAGTGATACACAAAAGTATGATGTAATCGGTGCTTTTGATGTGCTCGAACATATTCCAGATGATCAGCTCGTCTTACAGAACTGTGCTCGAGCACTCACACCAAACGGAATGATGTTCATTTCGGTGCCACAACATATGTGGCTCTGGTCCCATGCTGACGTGTATGCTGCGCATGCCCGTCGTTATACGGAAAAAGATCTGCACCAGAAGTTGCAGTGTGCTGGATTACATGTTGTATATAGCACATCGTTTGTGTCACTTTTGGTTCCGCTGATGTTGTTGGTGCGTATACGTGTCACTGCTGATTCATACAACCCAGACGCAGAATTTGATATATCGCCCACACTTAACACGATATTGAAGACAATCATGCAGTTTGAGTTGTGGATGTTACGGATGGGCATTCGTTTCCCGATCGGGGGATCGCGTTTTATGGTGGCACAAAAACGCACGTAATCATCATGCTAAGTACGTAAAAGGTATGCAGTGTATTGCGCATATCAGTAAACAACTCAGCAGTTGGTATGTATGGAAGCAGAATAAGCACCATATTCGGAAAAGCCACTCCCATTCATCTGTATCTGTGTATATTCGATAACATTACTCCCTCTGCTACGACTGAATCTGTAGGACGCAGTAACACGACACCATCACTCCTACGTCTATGGGGTGACAGGACATCAACTCGCCTTTGCGCCAAACTGATTTAATTGGTGCACTCGCCCATGAAATAACCAGTAACTGATTCCGTGCAGGCATTGATTGAAATACACGAAACACACCCCCACGCATTCGCCAATCATGGGAGTATCTGTGATCGTCGTGCTTCAGCATGACTTCACTCTGGTGATGGAGGAATCATATGAAAACTTGTGTGTACCTATACTAATCATGCTTGCCTTTTGTTTATTAAAGTTTGCTATTGTATAATCAGACGGAATATTCTGCCATGTTCATATAGCAAAGGTAATAGGCATGAGAGTCATTTCATATGTTACAAATCTCATAAAAATATTCCCAAAAATCACCTATAATCAGGCTTTCGTGCTGTATACAATATTTATATGTATTTGGTTTTGGCCATTTATCATCGGTGGTCAAGTTATTGCACCCTGTATAGAATTTACTGTGAATAAAGATGTCATTGAAAATTTATATAAGAACGAAATACTCTATATTTCACGAAACACACCGAATTGCGTTGAACATTCCGACTATAGAATGGTATACATTCCTGAAGCACATCAGATGCTAAATAGTGATTACTATCACTGGATTCCTACATGGATTTCAGAAATTGGTTTAGGGATGATGATGCACTTATCACGTGGAGCAAGTGCCAACTATTTTCCAACGTTCATTCTATCGCTACTGACTGATAATGCCTATGTGTTTTTCACTTGGATACACATGGCATATGTCTTCGTGGCAGGTTTTGTGTTTGTGGCGTATATGAAATTGCTCCGATTGCATCCGCTCGCCAGCTTATTGGGAGGAATTACATATGCAACGTTGCCAATCTTTACGTTTTGGGCAACGCAAACCCCGTTTTATTTGCATGCAGTGTGGTTTATTGTACTGATGTATCTTTTGCACCGTCTTCTCACTGATCAACAATTGTGGGTAATTATCCTCTTGGTACTCTCCATCCACAGCGCGTTGCTGACGACATATCCCCAAGGGCTCATTTTACTTGCAACCGTGCTGTCAATATTTGTCGTTTATCTTCTGTTACGTATTGCGAATTCAAATGATGTGCGAATGAAGTATTTAATGATTGTTGGTAGTGCAACAGTATGTGGAGTACTATTAACCGTTCCGGTTTGGTTAGATTTTTATAATATTGCATCTGAGGTGTTGCGATCTCCTAGAGTTGGGAGTTTACCTCCTTTTCCCATAGAAGAACCTCGTGTTGTTTTATCCTATTTTTTCCCCGAAGTGTTCTCACTGGTCCCGTTACTGAACACAGAATCCATCTACATATTCGGTTACTATCTCACTTTAATCATTACATTATTCTCATTGTATGGATTTATTTCGTCAGCTCGAAAGTTGGTCCCACTCATTTCTGGGTTATTCATTATGGGGCTGATTTCATTTGAACCAACGATAGGGAGTTTTTATAATAAATATCTCACGGTAGGTGTTTCACCATGGGCAACCATGTTCCTTTTCTTTGGTCCATTGTTATTAGTCATTATCAGTACATATGGTTTTCACCATTTCATAGAATCGTGGTTGTCACAACGTAATTCACGTTTTGAAATAGGCATAGCAATTGTATTAGTCGGCGTAATGCTTGATATCTTTGTACGTCAAGGAATGGAATCAGAGTGGCAACCTCGTTGGGTCACGCTGATTGCTATGGTTCTGGTACTGATTTCGACATATGTAACCACATTTGATAGATTGCCTTTGCAATTTCGTGCATGGCTATTTGTGGGCGCATTCACCTGGGCTACTATTTCAGCCACATTTTTAGCTATGCCTCGCATGCCCCTAGAATATACTTCAGTTGTGGGTGAAGAGATTTCGTATGTCAAATCAGAGCTAAAGACAGATGAATACATGGTCACCGTATCAGACAAAAATACGGATACCATGGGCTGGAAATGTTGTTTGTTTCTGGGCAATAATTATGCAACGCATGACATACCGTCTGTTGGGCAAAACGCAGTAATACCAATGAATCGTTACCAGCAAGTTATGGAGGATTTCGGCTATCCAACAACTGATAAACGCAAATATTACAAACGATATTTCTCAATCACTCCAGAGTATGATAGCCTCGATTACTGGATGATGAACATCGGTGTCGTCGTATCTAGGGTAGAGCAACAACATCCGAGTCTGACATTCCTCAAAATGATTGATGGTTGGTATGTGTATGATTCAGATGCAAAAGGGTGTTGTCTACAAATGAACTTGGACGATATTCAACTTGACAATACCTCGCCTACACAATTAGAAGCCACATATATTGATCCGCGGGGCAAATCAACCGTGTTGCAAAAAGATGTGCGTTTTGAGGATTATTTTGAGATGCCCCTTGCACATACACATGCATCAATTGTTGTGATAAGCCAAATATATCACGTGGACTGGGATGCATATGCGTTGGTTGGTGATTCATGGCAAAAAGTCAACACGTTCGCCATGAACGGCATTTATCAAGCTGCAGTGGTACCCGAAGGTGCCACGAAAATCCGTTTCGACTTTACACCATGGGTACATTGGATGTGGATTCCTTACGTGGTGTGGGTCTTAGGGATTACGCTGTGCATTATGAGCGTGTGGTTTCCACACGTATTGACGCGCCTCGTAACACGTGTCCATCAAGTTAGGGTGACGAGATCAAAAACTGTGTAGTGATGCTTATGGTGTGAGTGAACGCATGCAGATGGGGGCACAGCTGTGCCCCCATCTGCATGCGTCGGTACCGTCTTTCAGCGAAACTCCCGTCGTACTGCGTCCATGAACTCCATCACGTGGGTCAGGCTGACCTCGCCGGAGTCTTTGCGTGTATCTTTGAAGGTGCTACCGACGATGGCTGCATCCGCCAGCGCAAGTTTTTCTTTGACGTGGGCCATTGTCATGCCTGCTCCAACAACGAGTGGGAATGCACCGAGGTGCAGGCGGAACTCGCGGATTTTGTCGCTGTCGGTGTCAACCCCTGTGCCCGACCCCGTCACGGCTATCGCATCACAATGGCGCCTGCCGATAGCCAAATCCTCAGCCAGACTGCGCCCCGATAAATACTCCTGATACTTGAAGCGCACTCCGCCAATCACGGCTACACGGCCGTCGGCCCGGTAGCGTTCTATCATGTCGAAGTAGTGGTGCTCGTTGGCCGGCGTCAAATGCCCACAAATTGAGTCGACTTGCATGAATGAGGCGCCGTACTGGGCAGCTAGTTCGTAGCTACGAGTGAAATCGTCGAGCACGTTGACGCCTACCACGTACTGTGGTCGTTCGCGCCGCAGTAGCGCAAGTGCGTTCTCGACGTCAGTGACGTCGCCGAAGTAGTCCTCGACAATGACTGCATCAACGCCGCACTCGGCATAGATGTCAGCTTCGCGCAAGGCACGGGTCAGTTTGTCATCGCGCGTGTCGCCGTTGAGGTGGAGCATGGCCAAAATCGGCTTAGGCTGGGCAAAAAGATTACGCAACATCGGATTGCTCCTGTCGCAAACGCACAAATTCCCCCTCGGCGCGATGCAACTGTGCGGCACGAATCGTTGTCGTATACGCAGGATATGGGCCGTACTGTCGGGCATTGAGGGCTGCGGCGAGATTGGCCAATATTACCGTGTGGAGCGGATGTAAGCCCTCGGCCATGCCATACAACGCCGCCCCGGTGGCACAATTGCCACACCCGGTCGGGTCGACGCTGTATTCGAGGTCGTATGACGGGGCAAACCAGGCGTGGCCGTCAGTCACCATGTAGGCACCTTTGGTGCCCACGCGGAAGAGGCACGTCGTGCCTTGTGCAATAATCGCTGCAAGCGCATCGGCCTCACTTGCCACGCCAAAGTAGGCTAGTGCCTCGGGGAGATTAATAGAGTAAATGTCAACTTGCGATAGACAGGCTGTAAGTGCCGCATGCCGCGCTGGCGTCTCGACATCGGACGTGGCCACCTCCCACATTACGGTGGCATGTGGTGTGGTTGCATAAATTGCATCGAGATCGGCCCAAATTGGTTCAGTCACACTCGATTCAAGGTAAATGCCTTGTGTAGTGGAATTAATAAATGGCAGGATGTGTGTTGCTTGGATGAGCGTGGTTGCAGCCCACTGCGCTTCAAATTCGGCTCCGTACTTCGAGTGCTCGCGCCAGCGTCCATCGGGTTGATAGGCGAGCATGTTGTACTGTGTATGCGGCAATACCTGATGTACACCACTGGTTGAGAGTTGGTTGGTGCGGTAGTAGTCGCCAAAGTATGCGTCAAAGTCGGACCCAGCAGTCGTCACAAAGAGCAAATCATCATAATAGGTTTTGATGCCGTTGACGGCATAGATTGAGCCACCCAGCTGCGCAGTGATAGTACGCCCATCGGCGTAGACCAGGTCATTGATGTGAGTACACCCGGCGATAAGATAGGTCACGGGTTACATCCTTGTCAGATTGTGTGTATCTTATCTTGGCAAAGTTCGGCGCTGCCGTCAACTCGAATAGGCACTTTTGGCATATGATACAGCGTAAGCAACTGGTATTTTAGGAATGGAGTGGCGTGTATGGCTGAGAAATATAGTGTATTTGTGGGCGATGTGGCCCTCGATGAATATTATCGGGCGAATTATTGGCCAAATATTAAGGACAAAACCATTGTCCGAACGCTCCCTGCTGTGCCCGGCGGGATGATTGCCAATGCGGCATGCGTGGCTGCCGCGCTCGGTATGGAAGTCAAGTTTTTGGCGATGCTCAACAGCGGTGCCATCACCCAGTTGTTGTTGGCTGATTTGCAACAACGTGGCATTGACACCTCGTTGGTCATTTTTGATGAGACGGTCCCCGACGCCAAGTGCATGATTTTTTTGGTGGGTGACGAGCATACCGCCATCATCCCGACGATGGGCATCACGCACATTGAGCTTACGCCGGCGCAGTTGGATGTGCTAGCACACGCTGATGTGATTTACTCGACACCTATTGAGTTTGATGTGTTGCGCTGTGGTGATATGGATAGCATGGCTATCCGCGCCTATTGTCGTGCACACGGGGCGCAGTTGGTGTTTGATCTAGACGTCGATTACTTCAAAGACAGCGACGAAACGCGCTATCAGCACCTGGACGTGGTGTTTTTCAATGAGGTGGGCTTCGATAGCTACCGTGGTGAGTTGTCTATGCAGGTAGCCGCAGATCGCTTGCTTTCATACGGTATATCGGTGGTGGTAGTGACGCAGGCCGCTCAAGGGTGCATGGTCTATACGCATGATCAGACCCAGCATGTCCCTGGTTTTGGGGTGGATGTGGTCGATGTAACAGGGGCGGGTGACACGTTTGGGGGGAGTTTTGTCTATGCGCGTGCGCAGGGCAAAAATGTGTACGATGCCGCTCGTTTTGCCAATGCGACGGCTGCCATCTGTGTGGGTGGGCTTGGTGCACGGGCTGGGGCGGTCGCGCGAGAGATGGTTGAGGCGCGTTTGTAGCACGTAAGGAGGCCGATCAGCAGCAGAGTCAGCATGTCCTTGGTTTTGTGGTGGATGTAGTCGATGTGACGGGGGCGGGCGATACGGTTGGGGGGAGTTTTGTCTATGTGCGTGCGTAGGGCAAAAGCTTGGCTATGCGGCACACTTTGCCAATGCCACTACGGCTATTTGTGTAGGTGGACTTGGGGTGGTGGCACGGGATGTGGTTGAGGTGCGTTTGGGGATGGGATAAATATGGGTATGGTAGGATGGGGATGTGCTGGGGTAGAAGGTAAACGCACATCATCGTTTTGGCCCCTTCACACATTTCTGGTACACAACGGTATACGACGAAACGTCACGGAAGTGGCGTAAATTCACGTACTGACACCGTCATGCCATCATCCAACCGCCCTTGCTCATACGTGACGGCTATATCTACTGGGAAGCCGTATGTCTGGTCGTAATTGATGTCGAGCACGTCTGCCTGTTGCATTTCATCACGCATCAGCGTGGCAAACATAGCATCAATCGTCGCATAGTCCTGCACAAATGCATACATAGGATCGCTGGCTGGGTATGCTGTACCGTTGTTAGTAGTGATACCTGCCAACTGGCCAGCGCGTACGTCAATGGTAAGCGGGAGAATATTTCGTGTTGGAAAACAGAAGCAGTTGATAGTGAGTTGGTAACGGTAGTCGGTGATCTGCGCCGCCTGCCAGCGTGCGCGGTTGTCGCTGATGACTGCAGCCGCATTTTTGGGTGGCACACCGCCAAACCAAACACTAGGAGTGGGGTCGTTTGGTGACACGCCTGTACATCCATTCAAAATAAAGAGGATCTGTGCAAGTATGCCAATGATAATCATGCGTTTGTTAGGCATTACAGTGAACCTCCCTACTTTATATCATACGCTTCAAAACTGAATAGTCCGTATCAATCACACATCTACTGCAGTAGTGTAAATGTAGATACGTTCAGGTATAACTCGTCATCCACGGCTAATTTGATGAAATCTACGCTAATCTCGCTGGGGAAACCATAGGTCGGGTCATAGCTGATGGCGATTTTGTCGGCATCACGGAATCGTGATGAGGTGAGTTCGTCATAGATGCGTGTGATGGTGGTGTATTGTGCAAAAAAATCTGCGCTTGGGTCTTTTGGCGATATCAGCGTGCCATTCACGTCAGTCATAGATGTCACTTGGCCGTCGTGCACCTCAACGGTGATAGGCATAATGCTACTCATCGGGCAAAAGCAGCCGACCATGAGTTGAAAGCGGTAGTGCTGAATATTGGCGTTTTTCCAGCGCGTGTAATTGGCCGCAATGTCGGCGGCAACATCTGGTGATATATCATTCGTCGGCGTCGCGGTCGGTGAAGTCACGACAGTGGGGGTCGGTTGTACCACTGTCGTAGTTGTGCAACTGATGAGCAACAGCGCGAACAGGATTATGTGGCTGAGGTGGGTAATTGTGCGCATGGTGAGACTCATAATTGTGTGAGTAGCATGCTATCAAGACGTCTGTCCACACAAAAAGTTCAACATTTATGGAGGGATTTTTTATACTGCATGCTGAAGTGCATGGCGCCAACGCCACTCAAGTACCCCGAGTGTGCCAACAAATATTCCTTCTAGCACAAAATGTCCAACGCCATAGAGACTCGCAGTTGGGGCAATTAGTATGACTGTGACCAGACAAAACACCGCCCACAGCAGATTGGCCACACTCAATATCTTTACCGCACTGACAGGACGGCGCTGCCACGACGCGAGGAGTGATGCGCCGATGCCGTAGATGATGTTTGCGAGAACGTTGACGGTGATAAGCCATGGGGGGATCTGGTAGAGCGCAATCAACACGTCACTGAGGAGCCACATGACAATACCAGCGATGAGACCGGCACTGCCGTCAATCCGTAGGATGTTCCCCTTATTGCTCATTCTTCACTTTTGATTCTTCATAGATTTTACCGTACGTTACGAATCAAAATCTGTTTGGTGTAGTTGCACGAATTGCAGATCATGATGCGGTAGCCAGCCGCATTGGTGTAGCGTACATCACGGCCACAGCGTGGACACACCTGCAGGTCATACGCAGGTCCTGAGCGTGGTGCATAGGACGAACTGCTTTGGATGCCTTGGGAGCTACTTTCAGCGACACTGGTAGGGTTGTTGCGCTGGTGGATGCTGGGGCGTGCATTGCCAGTTGGGACAATCTCGAGTGACTCCATGATGCGATCAACCAGCACGCGATAATCCTCGGCGCCACGGCTTTCGGGGTCGTACTCAAAAATTGACTTGCCGTACATGGGCGACTCAGACAGGCGTACGTTGGTACGAATCGGTTGGGTGATTTTGCTCCCGTAGGTTTGGCGCAAACTCTCGAGCAGTTCAAGCGCCTGGCGTGAGCGCGGATCGTACATGGTGGGCACAATCAGTTTGATCGAGTTAGCGTCGCCGCGCATCGTACGCATTTGCTGGTGAAGCAACTCAAGCCCGCGTACCGAAAACGGCTCGACCGTGGTTGGCGCAATGATATCGTGTGCGGCTACGAGTGCGTTGGCATTGAGTGGATTGAGAGAGCCGCTTGAGTCGAGCAGAATCATGTCGTAATAGCCAGAGATGGGCTCAAGGGCCCGCTCAATAGTGCGCCCCCACTCGGCACCGCGCGACATCATGGTTTGGGCAGTAAGGAGTGTGGTATCAGCGACGATAAGATCGAGATTATGCCGGGCAGCCACAATACAGCGCGCCGCATCCATCCCCTCGATCATCAGTTCGTAGAGGGTGTGTTTGGCGGTGACACCGAGTGACGATGACAGATTCCCTTGAGGGTCCGTATCAATCATAAGCACTTTGACACCACGGAGCGCCAATCCGGCACCAATATTAATAACTGTCGTGGTTTTGCCGATGCCACCCTTGAGGTTGGCGACCGTAACAATCCGTGTCATAGTGATTCCTTGATAACGTTTTCTACTACATACTATACAGTATCTCAGCACGTTGTCATAGATAAAATGGTTGTGATTCCGCAGAAATACTCAGCCGATGCGAATGGTTCATTTAATTTGCTTTATAATTACTCTACCAATTCTGGAGACGGATGACACAAGGAGCCACTATGCCGTGGATCAAAGTTTTTACGCTTGAGGAGGCGACGGGCTTTCTCAAAGAGCAGTATGATGCGGCCATCAAACGCGCCGGCCGCATTTGGAACATTGTCGGCATCATGAGCCAAAATCCGCGCACCATGAAGGCCTCAATGGATATGTACGGGGTCATCATGTTTGGTCAATCGCCCCTGAGTCGTGGCCAACGCGAAATGCTCGCGACTGTGACATCGTCGATTAACCACTGCCTCTACTGAAGGCGTTCGCATGCGCACGACCTCCGTGCTGAGGTCAAAGATTTTGGCATTACTGATGAGACCCAGGCCGACCTGTTTGTCCACCACATTTGTAGCGACTGGCGTCAAGCCGGGCTGTCAGCCTTTGATCGCGCCTTGTGCGAATATGCGGATAAGCTGACGCGCACGCCCCAACAAATGGGCCCTGCCGACCTCGATGTACTCCGGACACAT
>JBKCLM010000102.1:0-12493 GCA_046300655.1 Chloroflexota bacterium
CGCCACGTGAGCGACGTTACTATGTCTGGACCGTCGGTTGCCAGATGAATATTTCGGACTCTGAGCGACTCGAAAGCGCCTTACAGAGCGTCGGATACGCACCCGCCAACGACCCCAACGATGCCAGCTTTGTGGTGCTGAACTCGTGCAGTGTGCGTGCCTCAGCCGAGGAGCGCATTTTGGGCAAGCTGGGCGATCTCGTGCGCACCAAAAAGAACCAACCCGACACCAAAGTCGTGTTGTGGGGGTGCATGGTTGGCCCACAGAACCAATCAATCTTCAAAGAGCGCTTGCCGATGGTCGATCACTTCGTGTCGCCATCAGCCGTCGACGAGGTTGTCGCACTGGCACCGAATCCGGTCTACCAAATGGACGAGCCCGCCTTACCCGTATCAGATTGGTCGACGCCACCGGTATCGGTGCATGTGCCAATCCAGTACGGCTGTAACATGTCATGCGCCTTTTGTGTGATTCCGTTGCGTCGTGGCAAAGAGCGTAGTCGCCCACTCGACGAAATCGTCGAGGAGGTGACGCGCATCGTGGCCCGTGGTGCCAAAGAGATTACCTTGCTCGGCCAGATTGTTGACTCATGGGGTCACGATTTGCCGGGGCGCCCTGACTTGGCCGATTTGCTCAAGGCAGTGCACGAGGTGCCCGGTTTGGTGCGCTTGCGCTTCTTGACATCACATCCCGCCTGGATGACAGACAAGCTGATTGAGACGATGGCGCAACTACCCAAGTGCCCGCGCGAGATTAACTTGCCGGTCCAAGCAGGTCACGACACGATGCTCAAGCGCATGCGTCGCGGATACACCGTCCAGCGCTATCGCGATTTGATTGGCAAGATTCGTGCAACCATGCCCGACATCTCGTTGACCACTGACATCATCGTTGGGCACCCGGGTGAGAACGACGAGGAGTTCGAGGGCACCAAGAGTCTCATCCAAGAGATTCGCTTCGACAAAGTCCACATCGCCGCGTATTCGGCGCGCCCCGGTACCCGTGCTGCTGTCATGGAGGAGGATCCTGCCATGGCGGTGCCCGAGGGTATCAAGCAACTGCGCCGTATCGAGCTCGAACGCACCCAAGAGGCAATTGCCACCGAGCGCAGTGCGCGCTTGCTCGGCCAGACGGTCGAGGTCTTGGTCGAGGGTGAGAGCAAAGGCAAGTGGCGTGGGCGTACGCCCGGCAACTTGTTGGTCTTCTTTGCTAGCCCACACGATTGGCGCGGCAAGTTGGCCAAAGTGCACGTGACGAATACGAGCCCATGGTCACTCCAGGGTACGGTAGTTGATGACCAGCCAGTGGACTAATCGGTTCGTCCATCACCTGGTCGACGTGGTGGTGATAGTTGCGCTTGTATTTGGGATTACAACTGGGATTGCGGGGATTTGGGCATGGCAACGCTTTGGCGAATGGCCAACAGATCTCAACACAAGCGATGTCGACACTTGGGTCGTAGCACTCATCGTACTCATCCAAAATGTGGCACTCATCGGGTTTGTCTGGTGGCGCGGGCGAACGGATATCGTGGTAGGGTGGCGCTTTGATCGGTTAGCCGTGGTATATACGCTGGTCGGCGTGCCGCTCTTGTTTGCAGTCAATGTCATCATCGGAGCGGTATTTGCGATTCTGGACCTGCGTCAAAACCAAGTCGCCAGCTATCCACTCCAGGCAGGAGACGTGACGGGGCAACTGCTGTTCGGCTTCGCTGCGGCCGTCATTGCACCACTCGGCGAAGAAATCGTGTTCCGCGGGTATTGGCTGCAGCGACTCCAAGGGTGGTGGGGCAGTACGATTGCAATCGTCGCTAGTTCGCTCCTGTTTGCGGTAGCCCATAGCTGGTCAGCCACTGAGGGTGCAGGGGTGTTGGTGACGCAGACCTTGGTGATGGGCGTGATCCTCGCCTGGTTACGCTTGGCAAGTGGGAGTATTTGGCCGGCAGTGTTCGCACATGCCGCCAATAACGCCCTCGCTATATCTGTTCTAATGATTTGTCTTAACAACCCTGAGCTGGGATGTGCAGTCGCCGGCGAGTCGTGAGGGAAAGGAATCGACCGTGAGTAAACGTGATGATGTGGCGCTCTTGCGCCGTCGCAAGCAAAGCGAAGCCATTGCCTATGCCAATCAAGGTGATTGGGCGAACGCCGCCGAAGCAAACACTACCATGCTGTATGACGGGCTCAGTGTCGAAGATATTGAGTTTACCAAAGACCCTGAATCGGAGTCGGAAGCTGAGACGACCATCGGCGATTTGGTTGCCAAGAGCACTGATGTCGAGACACTCAATCGCCTTGCGAAAGCCCAGTATGAGCTTGGCAATGTGGAGTTCGCTCGCCAAATCTATCAGCGCGTGTTGAGCGTCAACGAGAACAATCCGATTGCCAAGCGCATGATTTCGTTGCTCGACCATACCGAAACCCGTGCCAGCAAAGAGCGCCAGTTCGCTGACATGCGCACGTTTGTGGTTGAGACAGGCAAGTCAACGATTACTACTATGCACATCGACCAAGCTGTGGCCATTGCATTGGTCCCCGGTGAGATTGTCGAGATGCGCATTGTGGGCCATAATCCCAAACACACAACGATTGCCGAGGAGTGTCATGCCATCGACATCTACGATGCCGGCAACACCCTGCTTGGCCGACTCGAGCCACGCCTAGCTCAGCGCATTATTGACTTTATGCGCAAAGGCAACAAGTACATGGCCGTTGTATGGCGCGTCAGCGAGCACTACCACATGATTGACCTGGTCATTCGTGAGTCATATCGCGATCCCGATTTGACCGGTAGCGTCTCGTTCCCCGGCAAGTTGAACGACGAAGAGAAGTCAGCGTTGATGGATCCCGTCGACGAGGACATCGACGACGCCAACGTCGACGAGCCCTATGCACTCGACATGGAAGAAGAGGCAACGACTCGCTTGTCATCCTATGACGACGACGATGACAGCTTCGATGGCGGAGATGACAGTGCTGATGCCGATGACGAGGTCGATGATTTTACCCCCAAAAAGGGCAAGGCCAGTGGCCGCGCAAGCGCCAGCTCGATGATGAGTCTCGACGAAGTACAGCGCGACGAGACCCGCAAAAATACCGACCGCGACACCGAAGACGAATAAATCACCAAGCGCCACCGCACACATTAGATGTGTGCGGTGGCGCTTTTATGTCAAAATACCGCGCGCAACGACCTGAACCATCAGTCGACGCATGCCTAGCTCATGGAGCACAGCAATTGCCGCAGACAATGTCGCACCGGTTGTACACACATCATCCACAAGCACAATAGGATCACGAATTGCCGGCCCGTACCAGGCAAATGCACTTTGGACATTTGTGTGACGCTGCTGGCGATTTAATTTGGCCTGCGTCGGCGTATTCCGTACACGCACCAATTGACATGAGACATAGCCATGATGCCGGAGCGCAAGTGCGTTGGCCAAGAGTACTGCTTGATCGTACCCACGCTGGGCCACTCGCGCAGGAGCTGCCGGAATAGGCACATAACATACGCGTTGCCCACCACACAACGCTGGCAGATGTGCCGCTAACGCATCTGCCATGCGTCGGCGCCCGGCATACTTTAGGAGCAAAATCGCACGACGAATCATTCCTGTATAGACAAACTGCACGACACACGGCACACCATGCATCTCTGGCACATCCCCCTCATATAATGGGCATGTAGCCATACATCGATCGCACAAGAACCCACCCAATTGCTGGCACCCGACACATGCATCAGGGAATACTGCTTGTAAAATACGCTCCCACATACAATACCTCCTGTGACATACACCGTCACAGGAGGTCAAATCGGTACATGCAATACCCGATTAGTAGGGAAACAAATCTACCACATTCACTACACGCAACGCACCAATCGGGCAGGCACTGACGCAGGCATGGTCATCATGCCCAGCACAAAAATCGCATTTATCAGCATAGTAGAGTGGTTTGGTTGGAGTCAGCGGAATCAACGGCTGATGCTGATGCAACGGATGCGAGTACATACGTCGCTTGAGCGTGCCAAGCAAACTCTGGTCTCGCGGTTGCAACGTCATCGCATCATACTCACAGGCAGTAACACAATCGCCACACCCGGTACACCGCATAGGATCAACCACCAATGCTTGTTTATGCCACGTGATTGCCTCGTGTCTGCACGCTTCTACACACTGGGCGCCAATCCGACATTGACGACAACTATCTGCGATGACTGCAGCATCGGTTTGAACACCATCGAGTCGGAGCCGAGGTGCACCATGGCGCGTCGTACAACCACGTACACACAGGTCGCACCCCGGTGGACACTTGGTGGCATCGCGTAACAACAATTTGTCGCCACGACGCACTCCATGGGTCACTAGGGCATCGAGCACAGATTTGTTCTGCTGATTATAGGCACGTCGGTCATCGAGGACCTGTTGAATCAGTTGCTGAATCTCGGGATGGCGATCAAGGAGCTCATAAAAGGTCATGCTCGGCAACGTCAGAATAAGACACGGGGTTACTGCCCGCACGTTATCGGTCGCCGGCGAACGTTGAATCAACGCACGCGCCCCAAAAAAATCGCCTTCATCGAGATGACCAACCGCTTTGCCTTGATTCTCAATGACAAATTGGCCGTTCTCGACCAAATGCAGGCCATTGGGACGGTCACCAGCGCGCACGACCGTCTCGCCACGTGGCACCTCACGGACAATCAAGTGCTTCACAAACTGTTGGCGTTCGTCAGCATCAAGTGTCGTCAAAATCGGGATCCGCATCAAGGTGTAATCAATCAGGCGCTGCCGATAAATCTGCTTGAGCAGTTCATACAGCATCGGAATTTGATGGCGATTCGCACGAATCTGCTCCAACGATAATTGCAAGATTTGGCATGCCGACTGCGCAATCACGTTGGCACCGGCAAAGCGATCGCCGAATAGACTACCCTCGCCGAACAATGCCCCCACCGGCAACACCCCCAACGACACCTCGCGACCGAGTCGATCGTGCAGATCACCGGTGACCATGCCTTGTAGCACCACATACAAGAAGTCGTTTGACATGCGCTCGGTCACAATCGTGGCCCGATCAGCAAACAGGCGTAACACGGCGTGCCGCCCAATCCAACGAATTTCGTTTACTGGCAAATCCGCCAGCAACGGAATATCGCGGAGCGCCACATCGCGTTGCTCCTCACGCAGGCGACGCAAGCGTCGTTTGGATGATTCCGTTCGGGCAACGGGGGCTGCCATAACTGGTACCTCAATCTACCATGGTATCAAGAGCGCGCACGGTATCAAGCAGGGCGCGCACACTCGCGGCATTATCGTCAGGGGCGCTGAACTCCTCGGGGCAATGACTACGGCCGTTCTTTGTGCGCACAAAAATCATGCCGGCCGGTGCAATCAGGCCAATCATGCTGCCATCATGGCCGGCACCACTCGGCAGACGCATACTCGTTCCAACAGCGGCGTTACATGCTGATTCAATGGTCGATATCATCGACTCGCCAAATACCACTGGTTGTGAATCATGCAGGGCATGAATCGCAAATGTCACCCCACGGGCGGCACATGCGGCAACGAAGGTATCGTGTATTTCGTGCCACATTGACTCAACCTCGACCATATCGAGGCTCCGCATCTCAACCGTAAAGCGCACCTGGCCGGGAATAACATTCGATTGATTGGGCAGTACCTCGAGGGCACCGACAGTGGCCACCGCGCCGGTGCGGCGATTAGCAGCCTGCTCTGCAGCCACAATCAACTGTGCCACGGCCGCCAACGCATCACGCCGCACATCCATGCTGGCCGTCCCTGCATGATCAGGTTGCCCATAGCAGGTGATATCTGCCCGGCGAATACCGACAATCCCCGTCACTGCACCAAGCACAATGTCAGCTCGCTCAAGCCGTGGCCCTTGTTCGATATGAATCTCGACATAGGCGGCAATCTCGCCCGGGCGACGCAACGGCTGTGCCACAGCATCAGGATTGCCACCGACGCGCCGCAACGCATCAGCCAATGTGCCCCAACCAGGCACATCACGCATCAGCACATCATGATCGAGGCCGGCCGCCATTGCGGTACTGCCCAACAACGAGCCGAGTGGCGTTGACTCCTCGGCCATAAAATCAACCACCTCAAGTGGATGGCGGAGCGATATACCGTGGTCAATCAGCGTCTGCGCAACCTCGAGGGCACCAAGCACACCGAGTGCGCCGTCGTAACTCCCTCCTCCCATCACCGTATCACTGTGCGACCCAATCATGATGGGTGGCAATGCGTCATCACTGCCGGGCAGTCGGCCAATCAGGTTGCCGCCGGCATCGATGAACACCTGCAGGCCCACCGCTGCAAAACGGGTAGCCAGCCATTGGCGGCCTGTAATATACGCAGGGGTGAAGGCGCGGCGTGTGGTGCCAATAGGTGGTACATCGGCCTCACGGATCTGAGCAAGTTCTGCGAGGTTATTCCACAAACGCTGTTGATTAATCATGGGATATCGAGCAGTTCTAGACTAATAAATCGATGGCAGCTGGCACCGAGGTGACCACGATTTCGCGCGCAGTCGTACTAATCACCTCACCATCAATGGCCACGGGCAAATCGTTATCACAGGTTAAGGTAATCTGCGGGATGCGCTCCATGCGCACCTCTTTGAGATTGGTATGAGCACCCTTTTGGATAATCGGGATATACTGTGCAACCTTGGGGATACTAAGCATGTCCACCATACAGACATCAAGTTGCCCGTCGTCGATGTGCGCATCCGGCGTCAACCAAAACCCGGCACCCTGACAGCGCCCGTTAGCGACGGTAGTAAACATCATGCGGCGCTCGACCATCTCATCGCGGAAGCGAATCTGCATGGGGAATGCCTTATAGTAAATCAGCGCTCGAATAATCGCCAAGTAATACACAATCCAGCCCTTCGCCCAAGTGATTTTGAGGGCCTCGGCGGCCGCTTGGGCATCAAAGCCGACGCCGACGGCATTCAGCAAATAGCGCGATACTTGGCCTTTGACCTCGACCAAACCGAGGTCAATTGGTCGACGTTGCATGCGCTGCAAACGCGCAATCCCACCCGGGATATCATCTGCTTCGACCGTCTCAAGTACTTTGATGAAATCGCTGCCAGTACCGAGTGGGATCACCGCAAATGCCGCACGACGGCCGGTCGCTTGATTGCCCTGCATCAACCCATTGACAGTCTCATTCAGCGTCCCATCACCACCGATGGCGACGACGACATCGCTGCCACGTACCACGGCATCCCGAGCCAGTTCAATCGCATGGCCACGGGCGTTCGTGACGAGCAATTCGTACTGCAATCCTGCCTCTTTGAGCGCTTGTTCTAGTGCTGGGCGTCGTTTGCCGGCTTTGCCGCGCCCTGCCCATGGATTCAGAATAATGCTGATTTTCGTCATCGAACTATACTCCTTACACTACATCGTGATGAGCACCTAGTCACTACTAGAAAGCACATGCTTGCAGACACTTTTTGTTGGATTGGTGATGCAGGCATTATACCCGATTCAAGTTGATGCTTCACACGGTACTGATTGCAACAAATCGCGTGTTTTCTTCGTTGATGTATCAGTGAAAACAAAAAGGAGAAAACGATGCAACGTATCGAGGTTTCACAATCGCCCAATATCATCATCCGGATTATTTGGTTTCTTGCGATTGGGCTATGGTTAAGTGGTATTTGGACAATTGCGGCATGGGTTATTTCGTTGACGATCATCGGCTTGCCGATTGGTATGGCCATGCTCAATGCCTTGCCCCAAATCACCACCTTGCGTGCGCGCCAAAACAACACATATGTTGACGCAAATGGTCGCGTCGTCATCAACTACACCAGTCAATATCCATTGATTATTCGCATCTTCTGGTTCATTTTGGTTGGATCATGGCTGAGTGCTATTTGGTTGGCAATTGCGTGGGCATGTAGCACCACCATCATCGGCTTGCCGATTAGTTTTTGGATGATTGACCGCGCCCCCAAAGTCATGTTGTTGACGCGCAACTAACGCATCCCTATCCAATCCCCCCACTGTCATACATGATAGTGGGGGGATTCGTGTACAATGCAGGGCAGATAGACGATTCAGGATGATTACGTGCATGAGTGCCCTCCCTTTACGCCCATCTCCCCAACAACAACTCTGTTTTATCCATATTTTCAAAACGGCCGGCACATCATTGCTTGACTATTTACACAGTCAATTCGCACCCAACCAGATTAGTCCGTTTTGTTTTTGGACGCCACGCAACCACTGGAGCGCCGCCGAACAGGCCAATCTCGATGTCGATTTGCGTCCATATAGCCTGATTACGGGCCACTACTTCTATGCGCAAATTGCACCCTTTGTCACCAACCCGCACTACATCACCATGTTGCGCGATCCGGTTGAACGCACCATCTCGGGGTATGCCCAGCAGCAACGCGTTGAGGGGGCCATTCATGCCGCAGAGGCCAACCAGCTGGCGTTGCGCGATTTTGTGCGCGACGCAACCACGAGTCGCCTGACCAACAACCTACAGACCCGTGTCTTCGGCGGTGGATTACGTGGCATACCACGCCACCCGCGCGATTTGATGCAGATGGGTGAGGATTGGCAGGCCATGGATCTCGCGCTGGCCAAAGCACGCCTCGATGAATGTGCAGTGGTTGGCTTCACTGAGCACTTCGCCGAGTCGTTACACCTGTTGAGTTATCGCTTCGGTTGGACGCCACCTCCGAGTCAGATTCATCTGAATCAGGCCCCAAGCAAATCGGTGGCACTCGATGCCGAGACACTCTCAGTGTTGCACGAGGTAAATCGTGCGGATATTGAGTTGTACGCCCACGGCCTCAAACGCTTTCAAAAAGAGTATCACGAGATGCTCCAACAATTGCTCACCACCCATCACTATCAGGTGGTGAGTCAGCAGTACAATCCGGCACAACGCCACTTTCGGTATGAGGCCGCAGCGCCGATGGCAGGCACCGGCTGGTACGCACACGAGCACGACGAGTACGGCTATTGGCGTTGGAGTGGGCCACAAACGATGTCGACCATCGCCATGTCGAGTATCATCCACCCCACCACGCGGTCGGTGACGGTCGATATTGTGTTGCGCTACGTCATCGACGAACAGGTGCTGAATGGATTGACGGTGACCATCAACGGGCAGGCGCTGGCGATTACCAACCGGGCTTTGCGTGACGGGCATTGGCATATCAGAGCCCACACCAAATTAGCCCGCGATTGGCAGATACAGCGCCAGGCGTGGCAAGCCAAAACCGCACTCCACTACGATGAATTATCGATTGTGGTGCCACATACACAGCAGGTGGGTGAGCGACATTTGGGCGTAGCCCTGAGTCACGTAGTAGTCACAAGCCAGTAACGGGTCTGTGCTACAATGCAGTCACTCGAAAACGTACAAGGAGCGAGAGCGGTATGACGACACTCGATATTGCCTGGATTCGCAGTCAATTCCCCGCCTTGGCCGAGCAGGTCAATGGCAAGCCGGCAGTCTTTTTTGATGGCCCTGGCGGCACCCAAGTCCCTGAGCGCGTCATCGACAACATTAGTAATTACTTACGCCACTCAAACGCCAACACGCACGGTGCATTCTTGACCAGTCAGCGCACCGATGCCGTCATTAACGAGTCACGCCAGGCGATGGCGGACTTTTTGGGGTGTGCGCCCGACGAGATCATGTTCGGCGCTAACATGACGTCGTTGACCTTTGCCTTGAGCCGCTCGATTGGGCGCACACTCAAAGCAGGCGACGAAATCGTCACCACCCGACTTGACCACGACGCCAACGTTGCTCCATGGCATGCCCTCAAAGAATTGGGCGTCGTCATCAAAGAAGTCGACGTGGACGTTGAGGACTGCACCCTCGACATGGCGGATTTTGCCAGCAAAATCACGCCCAAGACCAAGCTCGTAGCGGTCGGGTTTGCCTCAAACGCCGTCGGCACCATCAACGACGTCAAGGCTGTGGTCAAAATGGCCCGTGCCGTCGGCGCCATGGTGTTTGTCGACGCAGTGCACTATGCGCCACATGGGCCGATTGACGTCAAAGAGCTCGACGTCGACTTCTTGGCCTGCTCGCCGTACAAATTCTTCGCTCCACACAGCGGCACAATTTATGGCAAAAAACATCACCTCGAGCGACTTGCCCCCTATAAGGTACGCCCAGCTGGCGAGGAGACGACCGAGCGTTGGGAGACGGGCACCAAAAACCACGAGGTCATGGCCGGCGTCACCGGCGCCATCGACTACTTGGCCGAGTTAGGCAATCGCACCGCTGGCAAATCATTTGCCACGCGTCGCGAGGCGGTTGACTACGCCATGCACGCCATTCAGGCCTACGAGCGCGAGCTAAGCGAGTACCTGATTAGCCAGTTGTTAGCCATCCCCGGCTTGACGTTCTACGGCATCACCGACAGCGACAAGTTCGGCAGCCGCACACCTACCGTGGCCATTCGTATGGCCAAACACACCCCCGAGGCAGTGGCAATTGCCCTAGCCAACGAGGGCATCTTTGTGTGGAACGGCAACTACTACGCCATCAACTTGACCGAGCGCCTCGGCGTCGAAGACAAGGGTGGCATGGTCCGTATCGGCCTTGTGCACTACAACACCACCGCCGAGGTTGATCGCTTGATTGCCGTGTTGCGCAGCCTGGCCTAATCCAATCACACCAACGGGCATCACGCATGCGTGGTGCCCGTTTTGTTGTGCCCAAGCCGTGGCACGACCACAATCAATAGCGACCCAAGCGTGGTCACAATCCCCATCACCAAATAAATCGGCGCATAATCGCCAAAGACCGGTCGGGCAATCTCGACCCCAATCGGTACCACAGCCCGGGCCATCGTCAGTACCAGCGCCAGCACCCCACTAATCGCCCCGTAGACCAACACACCATATCGATCGGCAAAGAGCGCAGCTCGTGCCGGCGTGATCGCCCCAAAACTCAGGCCAAACAAGACGACACATGCCCATACACCCCATTCGCCGGGGATGATAATCAACGCAACGAGCGCAATACTCTGCATCACACACAAAATGGTGGCAATGGTATAGCGCGAAATGATGGCTCCGAGTGGTGTGAACACCAATCGACTCGGCAACGCTAACACCCCCATAATGGCAGCAAACTGTGCCGCCTGAGCTGCCGAGTAGCCACGATCAATCAAGTAGGGCACAAATGTCTGCAAAATGACGACGAGTGAGGCTGTGGCAAACAAAAAGGCGATGGTCAAGACCCAAAACCCCTGGTCGCGCACAATCTCGGTCACCTTGGCGGCCGCCACAGCGACTTGCGGCCTCGACGACTCACTAGCCGCACCGTCGACAAACGCCCCGACATCACTCGGCTTATGGCGCACCCAAATGGCCAAAATAGGCGCAAGCACGAGCAGCATGACTGCGGCGAAGACCCACGTCGTCACTTGCCAACCATACTGACGAATCAACCACTCCGTCGTGGGTGTCGCAATGATAATGGCGAACCCGGCCACAAACGTCAGCACGGTCAAGGCATGACTACGTTTGTGGTGGAACCAGTTGGCCACCACCACGAACGCCGGCTCATATAGCACGGTCGCCATCGAGATGCCCAGCATGACCCAGACCACAATGTGTTGCCACGGCTCGGTGACAAACCCCCACACACCAAACCACACCGCGCCCCAGATCGCCCCAAACGTCATCAACCAACGGGCGCCATGGCGATCGAGCACGACACCGACGGGCCAAGCCAGCAAACCAGCGACAATTTGCGAGGCAGACACTGCACCATTAATCGTGGCCCGCGACCAACCAAAATACTGCTCGAGTGGTACTACAAAGACGCTAAACGCATAAATGAGCATGCCGTAGGCCAGCGTCTCGGTCACCGCCAACACTCCCAAAATCGACCAGCCGTAGTACCAGCGTCGCATGATTAGCATGCTCCTCGTAACACGTCGAGCGTCTGTGCAGCCGTGCGCGCCCAGGTAAACGTTCCCGCATGCGCCAAACCACGTTGACGCAGGCTTTCATACACCACATCATCCGTATCGATGCGATGCATGGCGCTGGCGATGGCGGTTACATCGGTCGGATCCACCAACAACGCGGCATCGCCGGCCACCTCAGGTAGTGCCGAGGTCGTCGAGGTAATCACGGGTGTGCCACTGGCCATCGCCTCGAGCACGGGCATCCCAAACCCCTCGTACAGTGATGGGAACACGAATGCCCGGGCCCCGGCCATAAGTCCATAGAGTTGCTCATCAGGGACAAACCCGAGCAGATGAATGCGATCAGCCATACCCAACTCGTCGATACGCTGTTGCAAAGGCTGACTCAACCAGCCGGTGCGGCCACCAATCAGCAGATGCGTGTCGGGATGGAGATTTGCCTGGGCAAAGGCCTCAATCATGCGCATGATGTTTTTGCGCGGCTGCAATGTACCCACATACAGCATATAGCGCACATATGGGCTCGGCGA
>JBKCLM010000103.1:0-72126 GCA_046300655.1 Chloroflexota bacterium
AGCTCCGTATCACGGCAGCATCATCACCAAGCAACGTATCGAGTTCATCTGCGCTCCACGCATAAAACTTACCCTCTACACCTTCGCTATCTGCGTCGAGCGCAGAGTAAAAGCCACCCTGTTCGTGGCGCATTTCGCGCACTGCCCAATCGATGGTCTCCCCGCATATTCGAGCATACTCATGATTTCGCGTTAATTGAAAGCCTTCAGCATATGCGCTCAGGAGTAACCCATTGTCATATAACATCTTCTCAAAATGCGGTACAAGCCATTGGCCATCAACGCAATAGCGATGAAAACCTCCGCCAATCTGGTCATACAACCCGCTGTTCGCCATCGTGTCCATCGTGAATGTGGCCATTTGTAATAGTTGATTGTCATTGGTTCGTTGATACGCCCGCATCAAGTGAGCAACCGACATGCTCGGTGGGAACTTGGGGGCACCGCCAAAACCACCATAGGTCGAATCAAATTCTCCAGAGAGTTGTTGCAATGCACGGTCAATTAATTGTGCATCAATTGGTTGACTTGCTGCCGGTACACCCAGCATCGTGATAATCTCACCGCGCAAATCATCGGCCGCCTGTCTCAGTTGCACTTCCCGATCAATCCACGCTGTTTGCACTGATTGTAGGACACGGCGGAATCCAGGCATGCGGCCGCGGTCCTCGGGTGGATAGTAGGTGCCGCCATAAAATGGATTCCCCTCAGGAGTCAAAAACAAGGTCATTGGCCAACCACCTTGGCCTGTCATGCGCTGTACGGCGGTCATATACACCGCATCAAGATCGGGACGCTCCTCGCGGTCTACTTTGATACAGACAAAATACGCATTCATCAATTCTGCCATACTAGCATCACTGAACGTCTCGTGTTCCATGACATGGCACCAGTGGCAGGCTGAGTAGCCAATGCTCAGCAGGATAGGGCGATGCGTTGATTTGGCCAACGTCAACGCATCATCACCCCATTCATGCCAATCAACTGGATTGTAGGCATGTTGGAGCAAATATGGGCTTTTGGCATGGATTAATCTATTTGGCGTGCTTTGGTTATTCATTGTGAAAGTCTTTCGTATATACTGTTCTCGTTTCATTGTACGAGGATTTTATATGGAAGTGTGGTTGTATGGCACTGATCGACTCAGATGGCGTGCATTGTCAATGCGTCATGATCAAGCGTCAATCTATCGACAATTTGCGGATCCAGATATGTGCCGCTTTTATGATGAGCCTGCATGTACGCTCGCTGAGGCACAAGACATCATCACTCATTACACGAACGCATCGCCTCATGCGAATTTTGCGCGCTTTGCCATGTTCTCCACGCTAACTGGTGCGTTTGTCGGAACGTGCGGCTATCACTTTCTGAATCGTGACCAGGGGAGTGTGGAGATAGGCTACGATATCTGGAAAGAGTTCTGGCGTCTGGGCTATGCTCGTGAGATGTTGCCGCAATTACTCAATATCTGCTTTGCATTACCTGAAGTTGAGCTTGTCTATGCGGTAATCCTGCCAGAAAATATTGCATCAATACTTACGGTTACAGGCGCTGGATTCACTACTATCACGCCACCTCCTCGTCTCGCAGGAACTTCGCATCAAGTCATGGGGATTACGCGCGCAGCTTATTATTCAACTACAAGTCCCTGAGGAAGTTCGATTGTGCACGTATCTCCTACAACGATGCCATGTTTGGTCATCCAGCCTTGTGGGAGCTCGAGAGCATACGGCAGTGGTTCTGGCGCTGAATGTATCTCTTCACTTTGAGGATGCATCGCGGTGATAGCTTTGATTTGACCTTGTTTTGACATAAAAACAACCTCAAGCGGTATGAGCGTGTCCTTCATCCAAAATGCCGGCTGTATAGTATCTTGAAACACGAACAGCATCCCGTAGTTGGTTGGCAGCTCAGGTACACCCATGAGACCCTGTTGTCGTGCCGTTTCAGTGGCCACGATGTCCAACCGCAACGTTGGCCCACATCCACGTAATTCGCCTTGTGGGTGAGTGTAATGTGTGGTAGCGATACAGGCAGACATAATCAAAACCCACACGAGGAATGTCAATATTCTGAATGATCGTTGTATCGTACGTCTGAATCGTGCGTGAAAAATGTTTTTATTTTGTTGCATTACGGTTCTTCTTGTGCATGAATAGAAAATCACCTCAAAACAGCCTATTTTTCACTTCAAAGCAACATTACATCCCTAATGTTGCTTTGGAACGATACCCCTAGCCTACCTAATATCGTTAAACATCAAATGATGCACAAACATGCATACATCATGCCATGATGCGTTGCGATACGACAACGTAATGGATAGCCCTTCGGCCGAGAGAATCTGTGTCAGTGCGTGCCATTCGGCGTCTGTGAGTGGTTGATTGCAGGCAATTTCGAGCTGATTTGCTCGCCAAGAGCCGTCTTGAATGATGCCTCGGACAATAAGGTACTGGGTGACCGCAAAACATTCGTGGCCAAATGGGACATCTACACTCCATGCAATTGGGTGATTTTGGCTAATCAACCTCTTTTGGAAATCATGCAAATTCGCATCCTGATGCCATATGTCGACCATATCACATTGAAGAGTTAGTGCCGCATCGCACAATTCACCTGCAACGGCTCCTACAATCCATTCGACCGGATGCAGACGGTACGAACCGTTACTCAGGTGTGTCGTTGCAATATTCTTGTTTCCCATGATTAGATTCGCACAATCGGGGGGCAAAAGCGCACCAAGCGGTATCTGAAATGGGCGCGTGGGTGCAAACATGCTCTTAGGATTCCCAGGAGCTGGATGAAGATCCATGAAGTACCAACCAACCCCGACGCTGTCTTCGTAGCGCTGTGCGCGTGCATGTGATTGCGATTCAACCAGTAAGTCATGCGCAACGATGCGTTTACGACCAAGTGTACGCCGCGATTCACGGATGTAAGGAGCCATTGATAACCCATCCGCAGTTCCCATCACCTCCGGAATTAACCTGAGTTCCGGATATCCGATTCCACCATCGTCGCGTTGCATTTCAGTTTGCATCCAGTACAAAAACGCCAGAGATAGGCGTTTTGCCTCATCGAGACGCGCAGCGACGGTAGTTTCGGGCACATCAATTATCGTACCATGATGGTAGTCATTACTGTTCCAGTTAATCATAGCGATATCAACGCTGGCAAGATTCGAATGGCCACCATCCCACAATCTGCGATAGGTCCAGAACGGTGGTAATCCGGTACTTCCCGTACCAAACACGCTGAATGGGCGTGGCTCACCAGCATCGCTCGTAAGCGTCAATGTGAATGGCTGTTGATCACGTAGTTGTTCATACCCCTCCGGCTTGGCAATGATATGATATTCACCTGGGTGATACGACACAGCAAAGCAGTATGTAAATCCTTGGATTTCTTTGGGTCGTGCCACAATCGGCGCTTTGGTCTCGCCGGTATCATGTTGTGATTCTGCTCCCGTTACATATGTCAAGTTGGCCAATGAGAGCACATCGCCTAATTCTGTTGCATCAATGAACAACTCACCTTGCACAGTCTTAATTCCAGTGGGCGTCAACACTTCGGCGTGAGTGATACGATCGCCATGGCGGTGTGCGGAGCGCAGTGTGGTATTGCGGAGAACAAGACAGTGGCCCGATGCACAATATGGCGCGAGCATCTCATCAATAACTTGGGCGGCGATTTTTGGCAGGAAACACAAATTACTCACCCAAGCATTCCCCGGATTAAATGTCGACCACTCAGATGGTGCGATGTCGTACAATGTAGCCATGGCGTGACGAATGCGCATGCGCCAATCCATATAATCGGGCGTACCGCCGAATGATTCAATATATCGATGTTCATCGAGTGCACTTACACCTTGACTCGTGGCTTGGCCACCAAGCCATGCGGTTGGTTCCACGATAATCACCGATCGGTTGTGGGCAGTTAGGCGCAACGCAGCTGCGACGCCACCGAGTCCACCACCAAGGATGACTACATCTGCTGTATACGAGGATGAAGAGGACATCATGACAACACCTGTCGTATTTACCGTCAATGCACTCACTGTCGGTCAAGGCAAAGAAACACCAACTGATTGGGAGAGTGCTAGTCGATCAATTGATGCATTTGTCAATATTGTACTTGGTGCGGGCATTCCTGTCACCATTTTTGCAACGCCAGAGGCAGCGCGTGCACATACGCCGATGTTCGAAGAATTCATTGATCGTGGATGTCAAATCGGACTGCTCCTTATTCCACCACAGTCGCCATTAATTCACGCCAAAAAACATGTTGGTGTCCTTGATATTTCCCAACAAGATGCCGCACTGGAGCAGGCCAAAACGCTCTTTCAAGAGTATATGGGGTATCGACCAACGGTGTTGCGCACAGGATTGCACTCAGGTAGTGTTGATTTCTTTCGATTATGTCAAAAGCACAACTTCACCCACACTTCGATTCGTCTCCCTGGTGCGCAACTGTCACAAATTGGCACGGTCTGGCCAGAAGCGGATGTACAGGTGGTCGAGACGCATGGAGTCATCGATATTCCAGTAACCACGGACCCAGCGCACCGCTTGTTTAATCGATTTCCGCTCTATCTCTCATCAGAGATTAGCGAAAACGGCCGACATGCCGAACTCATTGCCCGTGGCCATCGTCATGGTCATATTTGCATTACTGCAAGCAATGTTGCGTCGTATTGGGACCCAACACAGCCTGCCACAAAAAATCTGTATACATTGATAGATGCAATTACTGATCAATCAACGTATAGTGCAGGACTGATTAGTCAACTAAGACCGAAAATGGCGTAGGCGCACAATAGTCATAATACTCATCACAATAGCCACTGCCGTGGCGATGTAGTATCCGTGCATAGCGGTCATTGCTGCAAACATGATGTATGACCCCATGACTGCAGTCAGCGGTATTATGTGCGATTGAGGTGCTCGAATTGACGCAAAATAGGGATCACATACATAGCCAAGGATGAAACCAACTGCCCACCATCCAGCGAAATTTACAGTGGGGACGCCGTAGTACGGGCCTGAATCATACCACTCCCAATAATTATTAATATGCGTGGCCACTGGCTCAATTTGGATATCGATGATCATTACAAACAAGCCCGTCAACGCAGCACGCACAATCCGATTTGATGAGTCAAACACGAGTCTTCCGGTATACCATGCCCCAGCAATAACCATTAGCCAAGCAAAAAGGATCGCTAGTGGCACTGTGTCCAAAATACGCGGTGCTAACACAGTGGTATACGAATACGCCCCAAATGGAAATCCCGTGGTTGCGCCAATATATTCCACTGCAAATGACCCAGTTAAAACGGCCAAAATTGCGATCCAGGCCTTACGCCCTAGGTGGTGAAGTAACCAAGCAGCGACAGATAAACCTTGAATGGTCATCAATAAACCGCCAAACCAACGCGCATTATCGGGGATTGCATCTGCAAAAATAGTAACGAGCGTGCCAGGGAAGATCATAGCGTATACCAGCATAATAAGCCGACTCCAGCGTTCTGGATGGTGCCATATATATTTATTCCATGCATTATTCATCATGTCCGAATCCCCCACCCGCAGGTGTTTCTATCAAAAAGATTGACTCTGCAGAAACCTCAATACTTCCTTTACCGCGTAGAAGCATTGTATTTTCGTCTCCAATTAAAGTATTCATTCCTTGCGCGCCTGGCAGTCCGCCTTGGGCGCCTTGTGGCGCGTAGATACGACGCTCGGTGAGCACGGTGAGTGTCACCGGCACTAAAAAGCGTATGGCCTTGCGAAGCCCATCACCACCACGATGTCGACCATGACCTCCACTGCCTTCACGAATTGATAATGACTCAACGCGAACAGGGTAGAGTCGTTCGAATGCCTCAACAGGCGTGTTACGAGTATTTGTCATATGCGTTTGAACGGCATCTAGGCCAGGTGCAGTTGCACGTGCGCCCATACCACCACCGAGCGTCTCATAATAGGCAAACTGCGTACCGTCAAGGCGGGTACCACCCATCGTCCAGTTGTTCATTGTACCCGCTGACTGAGCTGGGATAAGTTCTGGGAGCGCGAGTGATAACGCTCGTAATATTACGTCAACAACACGTTGCGATGTCTCAACATTACCTCCGGCAACTGCAGCAGGTGGTGCAGGATTTAACACGCTTCGATATGGAATAGTCCAACTGAGTGGACGATACAGACCAGCTGATGCTGGCAAGTCATCTCCGTCGAGGAGCCGGAGCGCATATAACACGGCCGATTCAGTTACAGCCATGGGGGCATTGAGCGGGCCACGACATTGAGAATCTGTACCAGTAAAATCGATATGAAGGGTGTCATGTGCAACTGTGAGCTGTACGCGAATACGGATTGGCTGATCACTAATGCCGTCACTATCAAGTAATTCCTCAGCTTGATACACACCATTGGGTATGGTGGCGATCAACTTTTGCATCCGTCGCTCACCATATTCAATTAATGCCTGCGTAGACGTCAAGAACGCAGCAGTCGACATACTTGATACTAACTCGATAACTCGATCATTGGCAATTGAATGACACGCAAGTTGTGCGGCTAAATCACCAGAACGCTCATCACTGGTTCGAGAGTTACGCACAATCAAGGCAAACACTGCTTCGTTTCGCACTCCTCGATCAATCAAGCGAATGGGAGGAATAATGATGCCCTCTTGATAAATTGATTGACTAAGTGGCATTGATCCTGGCGTCATGCCGCCAACATCTGCATGGTGGGCGCGCGTTGCACTATATGCGACGAGTGTGTTGGCCACATAGATGGGTGCAACACTAGTAAAGTCAGGTAAATGCGTACCCCCACAAAATGGATCATTGAGCAGGACGACATCACCCGGATTCAGTGGACTACATTCGCGGATAGCAGCCTCGACTGAACGGGGCATCGCGCCAAGGTGAACAGGGATGTGTGCCGCTTGGGCAATCATATCGCCATGTGCATCAAACAATGCACACGAGTAATCTCGTCGTTCTTGAATATTCGCAGAGAATGCACTTCGTTCGAGCGCAGCACCCATTTCCTCAGCAATAGCATTGCAGCGATGGCGAAAAACTTCGAGTTGAATGGCATCCACAATGGGTTCTTTCCACTCTATTGACACTTCATGGTATGATTATAGTGGAATCGTGAGCAACCTGTGTGTATGAGCCCAACATGGATGTTGGTTCCCGCACGTGACGGTAATGGAATCCGTTGTCGGCGGACGGGAGCGGCCTGCACAGTTTTGCTCGAGTGAAAGGCTTGTGTATGAGTACATTGTCGAGTCCGACTATCCAGGTCGTGCGTGGCCAAATTGCAGCAACCTCCCACGCAATTATGACCAAACTTACCCCTGAAACACTCCATTGTGATTACGAATATGACACCCCTCAAGAAGTCCTCCATTTTGATGCAGACCTAGCCGATGCGGGCATTCCGTTCCGCCGTTGGTTAGTTGGCGACATCCATAATCCCATGGCTGTTGCGTTTTGTTTCCGTGCCACATGGAATACGCCACGCCACACGTTCTGGGCGCATGTACGCGTAGCCCCAGCATATCGCAGTCACGGTGTCGGTACAGATTTGCTCCGTACTGTACATCAATGGGCTGCAAGTGCCGGCGCACAACGTGTGCGCGTCATGAGCCATCCAGATGCACATACGATGCAATTTTTGGAAAATCATGCATATCAACGAATTGGCACTGAGCAGTTGTTTGGCTTGTCAATTGGTACTCAGGTAATTCCAGCACAAAAGTCGTATGCAGACAATCTCGAAATCGTGACTCTTGCGGATTTGATGCGCAATCATCCTGATGCCGTCGAACACGCATGTGTCCTGCATGCGGCCGTCTCACTTGATGTGCCGATGCCCGATGAACCAATTGTTACGCTCAGTAAGTTTCGCCGATTACTTGGTGAATCTATCAATCCGGACGATTATTTGATTGCCGTGCGCAATAGCATGCTCGTTGGTGAGTCAATCTTGATGCGTGATGACGATCATGCGAACGTGTACTGGCAACATGCGACTGGAGTATTGCCGGCATTTCGTGGCCAGCATATCGCAACTCGACTGAAGTTGGCAGCCATCGAATTGGCAGAACGCCGTGGAGCGCGGCAACTTCGGACATGGATGGAGTTGAGCAACCAACCAATTATTCAACTCAATCATGCCCTCGGATTTTGTGAACTTGAAGAGCCAGGTGGCAAAATTCACATCTATGAAACATCGCTCTAAACGAGCGCCCACTGGGAGATTCTCCCAGTGGGCTTTTCATTAATAGTGATGGGGATGCTCATCGGTAAATGGGTCAATCATCCAGCGCATACTCGCATACGAAAAATCTATTCCTTTGCGGGCAGGCGCCGTGCCTCGTCGTGGAATAAATAACGTGCGTAAGAGTTTTTTGCCGCCTGAGTGTAACCAGTCGGCAATAGAATGCACTGCGCCACCTGACACAAATCCTACCGCCACGCTAATACTTACGAGCTGATTTTGGCTAATCCATGTCATGATGCTCAACGCAAGAGAATCATAGACGATTGGGAGTGTTACACCAGCGAGCGCTGCGATGCTTTCGATAAGATAGACACTTAAAATGACCATGCCAAAAAAATAGCCGAGTCGTACGAGTGGAGGGAGCAGTAATCCGTGACTCCAAAAATGTCGGTGTGGAATAATCCATTTATACGGCAACCAGATATAGAAGAACCATCCCCAGCGCTTGTGGATGCGTGAATCAAGATCAAGATCTGGGGAAAACCACACCCCGGAGACGATGTGTGACACAAATATGAGCGACGTTACGATTACTGCCGATTGATTGGTCACATTCGCCTCGTAGAGTGCGCCATAAATACCAGGCGCAATTACGATGCCACTTGCAATTGTCAAAAAGTCATGGACTGGTGTGTTTGGCATGAATCTGACTAACTAGCGCTTAATTCGATAGCGCATCCCTTGATCAAGGACTGCGATAATTTGATCGAAAAAAATCCGATAATCCTCTGATTCAACTGATACATTATGTACATGTAAAAGGTTCACCATATACGAACCTGCTGTTGTTAAGATGGTCTGGATGAAGTAAACAAACACTTCAGGATCAATGTCACTGCGAAGTGATTTATTGGCAAGCGCAGTATTGACTAGATCAACCACAAACGCGCGTTGGATGGATATCCCTATCGCTTGTACTTTGGCGAGCTGTGCACCACTGTCTTGAAGCGCACGCTGGATGAGTGATGATTCGTATGGATATTCTTGTGCAACATTCACCGTGATCGCAAAGTACTCACGGAGGATTTTGAAGACATCACCTGTTGCTAATATCGATAACGGAATTCGTTGCTGGATTTCGGCCATCATGTGATCGCTTGCAAGTTGCACAATGTAGAGATAGAGATCTTCTTTGTCCGCAAAATACTGGTACATGCTACCTTTGGCTATACCGACTTGTTTGACGATTTGCGACAGCGATGCCTGGGCAAAATTTGCCTGAGCAAATTCTATAACGCTCGCTTGAATGATTGCAAGACGCTTGCTTTCATCAAGATTCCACCAGGTTTCACTGGGCATGAAGACCATCCTATACATGTGACTGATTAGTCACATGATACTTAGTTGGTGTGGTGCTGTCAAACGAACTGTAACAAAAATATGCTAATGTATGGTGATAACGCAAAGAGGGGCCATATGACCAGCAACGTCAATGTTGAACGGAATGTCCGGTATCTCATTATTGAACTATTTTGGGCAGCGATTGCGAGCGCCGGATATTCATTTGCAGCTGCATATGTAATCCGGCTTGGTGGATCGAACTTCATCGTGAGTCTAATCACCACAGCGGCAGCCGTAGTCAATGCGGTCACTACAATCCCTTTTGCGGCCATGATGGAACGGACAGAGAAGCGCAAGCCGTGGATTTTTGGCAGTCTGATTGCGTTTCGCATGCTCCATATATTTTTAATATTTGTGCCTTTTTTACCGGCATGGCGCGCCGAGGCAATTGTGGTCATTTTGCTGGTAGCAAATCTCCCTGTCGCCTTATTTAATGCGGGCTGGCTGCCAATGTTTGCAGACATCGTACCTATTCAACGGCGTGCCCGACTATTTTCGGCGCGGAATGTAACGCTCGGGGCAACCATGATGGCTGGGACGTACGTATTTGGGTTGTTGCTCGAAAACAGTCACGACCTGTTTCCTCTCAACTATCAACTGCTTTTTACGTTGTCACTGATTACGAGTATGCTCAGTACCGTGTATGTGATGAAACTTGATATTCCCGATACGCCAATTGATCATACTGTCCAAGTCGACCGTTCAATCAAAGGCATGTTAACGCTTTTTTCAGAGAGCAAACCGTATAGTGCAATTACATGGAACACGTTGATTTTCAATATTGCGCCATGGGCGGCAATTGCACTCCAACCGATTTATTTTGTACGTGAACTCGGCGCAACCGATCAATGGTTGGGAATTTGGTTCGCCATCACCAATGGTGGGGCGATTTTGGGCAATCTGATTTGGCCACGCATGATGGAAAAACACGGATTTCAAAAGACTATGACAACTGCGGCACTCTTAAGTAGTTTGTACTTCTTTGCAATTGGTGCAGTGCCAGATCTCACACTGATTTTGGTGTTTTCGTTGCTCATTGGCATGATTAATCCTGGAATAGATGTAAGCCACTTCAATATTCTGCTCCAAGTGTGCTCACCACAGCGGCGCGCATTGGCGATGGGCGTGTTTGTCACAATTATGAACTTAGGTCTGATGGGGAGCAGTCTGATTGTTGCACCGATGATTGACTTGATTGGGGCACAGGCACTCGTTATTGCACTTGGCGGATTACGCCTGTTTGGGGCGTTATTGTTCGTGTTCAATCCGATTTTTAAGAAGGGCACGGAGCCACAACACGTATCGTGAGATATTGGTACAATACACCATTGTAGTCCGCCGTGTAGGAGTAGCGAAATGGAATATCGACGTCTTGGCCGTTCAGGCCTCAAAGTGAGCGCGTTGTCACTCGGTTCATGGGTCACATTTGGCAATCAAATTGCCAATGATGTGGCGTTCGAGTGCATGTCTGCTGCCATGGAACACGGCGTTAATTTTTTTGATAATGCCGAAGGTTATGCGGGTGGGCAGTCCGAAGTCGTCATGGGCAACGCCATCAAAAAGGCGGGCTGGCGCCGTGAAGATCTAGTCGTCTCGACCAAAATCTTCTGGGGTGGTAAGGGGCCAAACGATACCGGGCTATCACACAAGCATGTTATTGAAGGCGTCAACAATGCGCTTAAGCGGTTTCAAATGGATTATGTCGATTTGGTGTTTTGCCACCGGCCAGATCCGAACACGCCCATCGAAGAGACGGTACGCGCCATGGATATCATCATCAAGCAAGGCAAAGCGTTTTATTGGGGCACCTCTGAGTGGTCTGCCGACGAAATCCGCGCTGCCTACGGAATTGCCCGTGAGTATGGCTTAACGCCTCCGTTGATGGAGCAACCACAGTATAATTTGCTTCATCGTGAGCGTGTGGAGAAGGAATACGCCTTGTTGTATCGTGACATTGGTCTCGGTACCACCATCTTTAGTCCACTCGCCTCAGGGTTGCTCACCGGTAAATATCAGCAGGGTATTCCTGACGAAAGCCGGGCTGCGGTCAAGGGCTATGAGTGGCTCAAGGATAGTGTGACAAACAGTGAGCGTTTGGCCAAAGTCGCTCGCTTGCAAGTGGTCGCCAATCAACTTGGAATTAGCTTAGCCCAAATGTCGCTGGCATGGTGTCTCACGAACCCAAACGTCAGCACCGTGATTACAGGAGCAAGCCGTGCTGAACAGGTACATGAGAACATGAAGGCGCTTGATGTGGTAAAATTACTCATACCAGAGGTAATGGACGCTATCGAGAAGGCGTTACAGCCAGCCTAATCAAACGTCGAATGAGATAACGCGCCGGCGGATTATTCCGTCGGCGTTTGTGTGGCAGAGGAAAGTAGGTCGAGATGCGCAATCCGGAGAATATGTATATTTTGCATGCCTTGCCCGGCTTTGATGCAATAGTCAGCGAGGAGCTCAAGCATTTGCCCGAACGGGCGGTGATCCAGGAGCAACTTGTACACGCTGGGCGCAATGGCATGTTAATTGTTGAATATCACGGCGATATCGCCGACCTGCTCAAACTCCGCACTGTCGACGATGTCTTTGTGTTGGTGGCCTACTACAACGACTTACCACCCAAGTATGCTGCACTTAAAGCCATTAAAGAGCGGTTGTTGATGTCACCGACGGTTGGGAGTGCGACCCGCAGTGTGCGGGCCTTGTTCCCAAAGCGCGGTGGGGAAGGCAAAATCCGCTATCGCGTCATCTCGCGCCAACAAGGCGAAATGCCGTACAGACGCGTCGATTTGCAAGAGGCAGTCAGCAAAGGTATTGGCATGCGCCAAGATTTTCGCTGGCGTCTTGCCGAGGATGGGCTCGAGTTTTGGGTGACGCAATCACACGAGGTGGCCATTATCGGCTTGCGCGTCAGCGATGAGACGATGCGCCATCGTACCTACAAAATTAACCACATTGAAGCCTCGCTCCGCCCCACAGCCGCTGCCGCAATGGTGATGCTCACCAAGCCCAAACCGACGGATGTATTCCTCGATCCTATGTGTGGTGCAGGCACCACCTTGATTGAGCGTGCGCTGTTCGGTCGCTACCAAGAACTCATTGGTGGCGATATCAATCCTGAGGCGGTTGCCACCGCACTGGCGAATGTAGGACCGCGCTACAAGCCAATTAGCATTCGTGAGTGGGATGCACGCGCGTTGCCACTCGATGAGGGCTCAGTGTCGGCAGTTACCTGCAACTTACCATTCGGCGTGCAAATAAGCACGCCTGAGGAGAATCGTCGTCTCTATCCTGCTGTCATGAAAGAATTGAAGCGCGTGATGCAAATCGGGGCGCGTGCTGCGCTGCTCACCAATGATATGCGCGCCATCAATCGTGCACTTGAGCGGACCTCAGGGATGTACCTTGATCAACAACACACCGTGATTATTCTTGGACGCAAAGCGCAAATGATGGTCGTACAAAAGCGCTAAGTTACCCACACACACGGCCTGTGACTCGCCTGAGTCACAGGCCGTGTGTGTGTATCGCTAGGTTACCGCTTTACGCGTAGATGGGTATTTGACGTGCAGGCCGCGGACAATCGTCTCACGGATGCGATCAACGCCATGCCAAATCTCCGCATAGGAAGTGGTCAATGGGCTAAGGCCGAGCCGCAGATTGTCGGGCTCACGGAAGTCAGGAATGACGTTTTGCTCGGCAATCAGAGCCTGGTTGATCTGATACCCCAATGGATGGCGAATACTCACGTGCGAACCGCGAATCGCTGCATTGCGGGGGGATCCTAGCGTGAAACCGAGCTCAGCCAAGTGCAGATCGTACAGTTGGATCATGTACTCGGTGATAAGCACTGACTTGGCACGGATTGCCTCCATGCCGACGCCAATAATCATGTCAACGGATGTTTCGAGTGCTGATAGCGATATCATCGGTGGCGTGCCGGCGAGGAATCGTCCGATGCCACTTGCTGGTGTGTAATCCAAATCAAAGGCAAATGGTGACTTTTGGCCAAACCAGCCCCAAATCGGTGACTCAAGTTCGTCTTGAATTGACTTGTTGATGTACAAGAATGCCGGTGCGCCAGGGCCTCCGTTGAGGTATTTGTAGCCGCACCCAATCACCATGTCCACGTTCCACGAATCGAGTTGCATTGGCACTGAGCCAACCGAGTGACTCAAATCCCAAATCACCAAAGCCCCAACCTCATGTGCCTTGGCAGTAATTAACTGCATGTCGTAGATAAAGCCACTTTTGAATGTGACATGTGACAAACTAACGAATGCGGTGTTCGGAGTAATTAAAGCCAATAAATCAGCCGTGTTGACGGTCAATTCATTATCGCGTGAGTGGACCAATTTGAGCGTGTGCTGATTGCCAAAATGGGCAATCGCCCCTTGCATTATGTAGAGATCCGAGGGGAAGTTCAGTGCGTCACTGACGATGTCTGTACGTCCTGGGCGGGCTTTAAGGGCTGCCATCACACATTTGTAGAGATTGACAGACGTCGAATCACAGGCAATAACTTGACCAGGAGCAGCGCCGAGAAGTTGGCCAATTTTGTCACCAATCCGCGCTGGCGCTTCGTACCAGCCACGACCCCAGCCACGAATCAGGCCGTCGGCCCATTCTTGCTGGACGACATGAGTGATACGTTCGGCGGTCACTGCTGGCATGCGTCCAAGTGAATTGCCATCGAAGTAGACAACATCAGGGTCGGTAATCACAAATTGCGCGCGGTACGGCGCCAGCGGGTCGTGTGCATCTGCAGCGATAGCTGCAGGTAATCCAGCTTTGGCATTTGGGGGGCTAAACGTCATTGTAGGCCTCCTCTAACATCTCAACCGTTTCATCCCATCCGACACACGCATCGGTAATCGAGAGCCCATACTGCAATGCAGTACGATCAGCAACGAGTGCCTGTTTACCCTCAACAATATTACTTTCAACCATCATACCAATCATTTGGGTATTGCCGTTTTTGCGCATGGCTAACCCCTCACGCCACACGGCGCGTTGACGACGATAGTCAGAGCCAGAGTTGGCATGCGAGCAGTCAATCATGACGGCAGGGGGAATCTTGGCGGCACGCATCAAATCAAGAGACTTGTTGACACTTGACTCGTCGTAGTTAGGTCCTTGGCGGCTCCCGCGCAAAATGACAAACCCATCCGGATTTCCCGCAGTTTTGACGACTGCCCCGACACCATCCTGTGTAATGCCCAAAAAGCTGTGCTGGGCTGCACCAGAAATACAGGCGTGCACCGCGACATCAATACCTCCGTCCGTGCCGTTTTTAAACCCAACAGGCATAGAGAGACCACTTGCTAATGCGCGGTGCATTTGTGACTCGGTCGTGCGTGCACCTATTGCGGCAAGAACCACTACGTCTGCCGTGTATTGTGCGCTAATAGGGTCGAGCATCTCGGTTGCGGTGGGCAAGCCCATGGAGGTGATGTCGTATAGCAACTTGCGCGAGACGTCAAGTCCTGCTGCCATGTCGAATGAACCATCAAGGAATGGATCGTTCATTAGGCCACGCCAGCCAACGGTTGTGCGCGGCTTTTCGAGATAGACACGCATGATAATCAGCAATCGATCACGCATCCGCGCCGCGATACTGCTCAAGCGCTGTGCATAATCCAGGGTTGCCGCGATGTCATGGACGGAACATGGTCCCACTACCACTAACATGCGCGAATCCTCACCGCGGATAATCCGTCGTACCGCTTGACGTGATTCATAGATAGCCGTCGTCATGCTCGCATTCAACGGATACTTTGTCTTTAACTCACGCGGCGTCGGCATTGCACCCATTTCTCGTACACGAACATCATCAACCAGGCTCACAATACACCTCACACTGTTTCAAGAGTTGTAGGCTTTATTTTGATACCAATCGCCAAGAGCATGGAGATTAATACAAAGCCGACACCCAAACCAAATATCAATGATTCGCTTACTTGCATCGAGACCAACACTGGTGTTGTCAATGGCACGATGATGCCACGAATTCCAGCCACGAGGTGAATTGAGGCAAAATATGCCTCCAGCCGACTACGATTGGCCAAATTCATGGCGGTATTCGTGAACCCCAAATCAAAGCCACCAAGGAGCAAGCCTTGGGCGATAAACGCAGGGACTAACCACCAGAACGAGTCTGCAAGCATGAAACCGAGTGGCATCAGCGCCCCACAGAACATGCTGATTAACAAGACAAAAATTGGACCCTTTTTGTCGACGAGATTCCCCCAAAAGAAATACCCGAGCAACCAAGTAATTGATTGGAGCAACCCGAGATACCCGACCTCAGTATAGCTGAGGCCAAGCCGATTAACCTGTACCACAGCATAGAGTGGCGCACCAATAAGCGTGCCAATTCCAAAGATCGTATTAAGAATCAAAAAGAGCAAGAATGAGCGATTCTGGCTAATTTCGCGCAGGATATCACCGACTTTGGTCTTGGGCTGAGTGGCGTCGACCTGCATTGGCGCATCATCAACCTTGAGCTTCATAAATACTAATGATGCGATAATGCCCAACACTGAGACAATTGGCAACACAATAGTATGACTGAATACGTCAAGAAGCCAGCCTGCGAATGGTGTCATCACCAAGATTGCCATGGTCATGCCGATACGCACAAAACTCATGATGCGACCGCGAAGATTGTCTGGATACAATCGCTCAAGTAAGCGCACATAGCCGGGGGATGGCACGAGCTCACATACCCAGAAAATGCCAATTAACACCATGAATAACGTTACATTATTGCCAACGAATGGCACAAGTAGTAACGTACCGCGTCCGAACATCCAGATATAACTCGCAATTTTGACGATGCGGTAACGCTGAAAGATTGCCACACTTACAGGCGTCAAAATCAACCCGAGTGACATGAACACCACATAGATTGCTAGCTGATCCTCGCTTGCCCCCATGTTGCGCAAAATTACCGGAAAGAAGCCAACAGTGGTTGCCCAGAACAAGCCGTACAAAATCGACGCGATAGTCTCAACCCATACGTTGTAGCGCAAATCACCACGCATCGGGCCGAGCATAACGCGCTCGACCCGATGCAACACTGCTTCAAATACATTATGTGATGACGAGGATGACATTAGGAGCGAGCTGCTTTCATGGCCGCACCGAGACGGCGAATACCCTCAACAATATTATCGTCATTCTGGTAACTGAACGCTAAGCGAATCTCGTGCGTGCCTTGGCCATTGGCGTAACAGCCCATCCCCGGCAAGAACGACACTTTGTGCTCGCGAGCCTTGGCCATAACTGCCGTCGTTGGCATATCAGCTGGCAAGTAGCAGTACACAAAGAATCCACCTTGTGGCACGAGATATTTCACATCAGTAGGAAAATTCGCTTTGATGGCCTCGACCATGACGTCACGCTTGCGCCGGTATGTGTGGTTGAGTTCACTAATATGTGACTCCAAACGCCCATCTGCTGCAAAGCGCTCGACGAGTCGGGTCAAGAATGGACCACTGCTACCCTCAACTTTAAACTTGGCAAGGCGCTGAATAATCGAAGTAGGACCACACGCCCACGCCATACGCACACCAGGCGCCAAAATCTTGGAGAAGGTGCCGATATGCAACACCCAGCCCTTGGTATCGAATGCCACAATTGGGGGAATAGCGTCACCTTCGAAGCGTAAATCACCGTAGGCATCGTCTTCGAAAATTAAGACGCCGTATTGTTCTGCCAAGGCCAACAAACGCTTACGGTTGGCGAGTGGCATCATTGTACCAGTCGGGTTTTGATAAGTGGGCGTAACATAGATGAACTTTGGGTGAATTCCCTTTTTCGTCAAATCGACCAACATCGCCTCAAGTGCATCAATATCCATGCCGTCCTCGCGCACAGGTACTGACTCGATCTTGGCACCGACCTCTTGGAACGAGCGAACTGCTCCAATGAAGCATGGAGCTTCGACAATGACTGTATCACCTGGATCAATCATGATTTGTGGCAAAAGCGCCAGAATCTGACTAGAACCATACGAAATCAAGACGTTGCTAGGGTTTGCATGGGCTACACCACGTGCTTGCAAGCGTTTGGCCACCAATTGAATCAAGCCAGCATAGGTAGGTCCATAATTAAGCGCACCATTAACGTCCTCAGCAAGCACTTCTGCGGTGGCTTCGACCAACGCATTCACAGGGAAATGTGTTGGATCAGCAAAACCATACGCTAAACTAATCGTTCCTTCGGGCTCTGCGCCCCATTCTGGACCAGCCACATAATTCTTTGCGCGTTCCGCAAATAACGAATCGAGCGTACGTTGCTCAGTGCTGCTCATTGCCTGCTCCTAGTTGATGGACCATGTTGGTGGAAACTTGTGTGAATATTGTAACAGATGTAGCGCCCACGCTCATATGCCTACTTTCGCTCTCGAAACATGCGCATGGCCGCACCTAAACGCTGTATACCATCGGCGATCTTCTCTTCTGATTGAAAGCTAAAGGCTAAACGCATTTCGTGCGTGCCACCACCATTGGCATACCCAACCGTACCCGGTAAAAATGACACACCGTGTGCAATTGCGACATCAATCAGCTCACGTGCCGGCATGTCTTTTGGGAGATATCCATACACAAAAAAGCCACCACCAGGTGTGCTGACACGCACATCATTAGGAAAATGCGCAGCCATTGCGTCGCGCATGATGCCGTATTTGTGTGCATATGCTGCATTGAGTACGCCAATATGATTGTCAAGCCAACCATGTTGTGCAATAAACGATACCAACCGCGTGATGAATGGGCCAGTACCTTGGTCACTTTTGACCTTGCGTAAGCGTTGCATCACACTTGTTGGGCCATATGCCCATGCCATACGTACCCCTGGTGCCAATATCTTTGAAAAGGTGCCGATATGAAGCACCCATTCACTACCTGGTAAGGTCAAAAGTGATGCCGCCATCTCCCCCTTAAAGTCCAAATCACCGTAAGCATCGTCCTCAAGTACGAGGACACCGTAGGAGGCTGCAAGTGCGAGTAACCGTTTACGATTGGCCAGTGGCATCATGGTACCGGTTGGGTTATGGTGAGTTGGAATCGTGTAGATGAATTTAGCTTGTGTGCCGTGTGCGGCGAGTCGTTTGAGTGTCTCCTCGAGCGCATCAATGTCCATGCCATCTTCGCGGACAGGGACGGTCTCGATTATTGCACCTTGTGTCACAAAATACTCGATACCGCCTAGGAACGTTGGCCCTTCGACGATTACGACGTCGCCTTGATTCAGCATAATTTGTGGCAAGAGTCCAAGAATTTGGCTTGATCCGTAGGTAATAAGGATGTTTTGCGGATCTACATTGACGCCACGTCGCTGGAGTCGGTTTGCGACAAGCTCCGTTAATGCGCGGTCTGATGGTGCATAGTTCAGAACTGCATCAGTGTTTTCATTGAGCAGCCCACCTACGGTGGCTATAAGCTCCTTGATGGGGAATAGGCGTGGATCTGCATCGCCATATGCAAGACTAATCGTCTCGTTGGTCTCTTTGGGGAGATCAGCCAAAATCGGGTTTGGATGATCAAATTCAAACGCACGACGTGCAAACAAGGCATCGAGTGTCTTCGGGGTATTCGCCGAAATCATGATACGTACTCCAACATGAGTGATGACACATGTATTGTACGCTATTCAGCGACGAGCTGTTGGCATTCTGCCACCCAACGAATTGCCGCTTCGATTTGACCACGTCGATATGCATAGACCATCTGCTCATATCGGTTGTCACTTTGTGGTGCCTTAAGTTGTGTGAGCCAACTTGTACAGGTCTCGTGTTGTTGCACAAGGAGTTGCGAAGCATCTTTGGGAAAGCAGCGCATCGTGAAGTAGAGTTTGGCCAAGAACTCAATGCGGATATCACGTGGATGATTAACGGGCGTACGACACCACGCACTAAATGTTTTTTTGCCTGTTGCAGTAATCGTCAAATAACGTTTACCCCGCGCATCATCGCGATCAGCTGAAACAGTGATGTACTGCTCATCATGCAGGCGCGTAATCATCGCGTATAAAGCACTCTGCTTGATGTGCCAGACTTGTCCAAGTGGCGTCTGAATCATCTGTTGGTGGAGCGCATACGCGTGTAACGGCGTTTCGATAAGAAACCCGAGTAAGGCATGTTCGTAAGTTAGTGGCTCTTTTTGACGTGGACTCATAATACTCATATGATACACAAATGTCACACATGTGTGACAACATTCTACCTTTTCGTCTAGTGGGATATAGTGACATGGAACCAAATAACGAGAAACAACACTACGAGCGTGGTATTGGCCGTGCCCGATGGATGGCAGTTGTGCTCATGATTGCAGTTGTAACAGTTGGCATTATAGGTGCTCAAAATGATGATAAGGCAATGACTCCACAATCTGAGCCTTCAAGTCAACGTGTTGAATATCAAGTGACGGGTACAAGTAAATTAGTCCGTATACAGTACTTGAACGATATGGCCTTCGACGCGACGCGCGAGGGCGAACCGCCATGGCGCTTTGGGTTTCGTGCCCGCCAAGGCCGACAACTCGAAGTTCAGGTCGAAAATCTTGGTGATGGCACGATAGGGTGTGGAATCACAGCGAGTGGCAAGGATCTCAGTCGTGAGTCAGAGCAGAATGTGCAGATAGTGCGCTGTCAGGCCGTTGTTCCATAACTCCCTATTGAAAGGATGATTGTGCGCTATCCAACGTTTGGCTGGGTGTTTCTGGCGTTTGTGTGTGGTTACATTACGTCTAATTTTTTACGTTCGGCAAATGCAGTGATTTCGCCGAATTTGATGAACGATATTGGCCTCACGGCCGATCAACTGGGTTTGATGACAAGCCTGTACTACATCACGTTTGCGGCAATCCAGCTTCCCATGGGTGCCGCCCTTGATCGTTATGGCTCGCGGATTGTCATTCCAATTTTACTAATACCAACAATTCTTGGCACTTTGATCTATGCCAATGCCGAGGTGTTCTGGCATGTTGCACTTGGTCGATTGTTCATCGGTGTCGGTACCGCAGGCGGCCTGATGGGAGCAGTCAAAACGTTCGGCAATTGGGTACCAAGCAATCGCCTCGCGACAACCACTACATCGCTGGTTGCAATTGGCTCGGTTGGTGGACTACTGTCAACAACACCCATGGCGTTGATCAATGAAGCTTATGGTTGGCGTATCATCTTTGTAGGGAGTAGCATTTTTGTCGCGGTAACTGCCATGCTCATTTGGACAATCACCCGCGACACGCCTGAAGGAGTAACGCCCACACGCACGACCGGTAATCCGTTCGCTGGTTACGGCGAAATTTACCGGACTGGTGAGTTTTTACGCCTGACACCCATCTACTTCTCTCAACTAGGGACACTGCTTGCGGTTCAAACGTTGTGGGCTGGCCCGTTCGCCTATGATGTCGCGCAGTATACGCCAACTCAAACTGGTTTCGCCTTGCTCATCATGGGACTTGGCACAGTAGTTGGATATGCAGTCAGTGGCCCCCTTGCAGATAAATGGGGAACAACACACGTTATTACTTTTGCACAAATTGTTATGTTAAGTATGTTGTTGTACTTCGTCTTTTTACCAATTTCCCCATCACCGGTGGTGTTAGGATTTGTCTATGCACTGTTTGGGTTTGGCGCGTCAGCAAACGTTGTGATGTTGCCACAGGCACGGCGCATGTTTGCACCACAGATGAGTGGCCGTGCAGCGGTAGCGCTGAACATTTTCGGTTTCATGGGAGGCTTTGTGGTACAGTGGTTAATGGGGCTAGTCATTCATGCATTTGGACGCGATGACCAAGGACATTATCTCTCAGCTGGGTATCAAGCAGCATTCGTGATCCCACTAGTTATTGGTTTTGTTGCACTTGTCATCTATTTGCCCCTTCATTTACGCCAACTACGAAAGGACAAGTAATGCCAAAAGTGACCATCGGCGATCAAACCATCGACGTAGCACATGGAGCACGTCTCGTTAATGTTATTGAAGATGCTGCCGTGCACATTGGCCACCGGTGTGGCGGCAAATCACGTTGTACAACCTGCCGAGTGACATTTAGCGCCGGAGAGCCGGACACCATGACCACAGCCGAACACGCCAAACTAAAAGAACGCGAGATGCTTGGTCAATATCGTTTGGCATGCCAAATTCAAGTAACGCATGACATGAGTGTCACTGCTCATGTCACGCTTGAGAGCATGCCCGATTGGACGGACACTGGGCCTCGCTGTGCTGATGAGGTAGAGCCCGACGCAGTATTTGTCGCCAAAAGTTCTCTCTAATATTGCAAGCACTCAAAACCCCGTCACTTTCAAAGTGACGGGGTTTTATGCCCCAAACAGCGTCCAACCAATATAAATAAACGAGAGCGCACTCACCATCACGACAATGACCCAGGCAACGGCTCGTTGTACTGGAGAACTCACATAGTCGCCCATCAACTCACGGTTCGTGATAAGCGACATGATTGCAATCAGTGCAATCGGCAAGAGTAAACCGTTCAGGACATATACGCCAACCAAGACATCAATGAGAGGCAAACCCGGAATCAAAGATACAACAGCTCCAAGCACAATAAGCACTGTAAAAATCCCCATGAATACTGGTGCTTCTTGCCAACTGCGCGATACACCACGCTCAAATCCAAGTGATTCGCTGAGCATATATGTGGTGGCCAGAGGGAGCACCCCGGCAGCAAGTAACGATGCACCAAGTAATCCAATTGCAAAGAGGTATTTTGCATAATCGCCCGCAATGGGTGCGAGTGCAAGTGCGGCATCTTCGGCAGAATCGACGGCTATCCCTGCTGGGAATAACGTCGCTGCCGTCGCGATTAAAATACACGCAGCCACAATCCCTGACAAAATTGTGCCAGCATAGACATCAACACGCGTGTATCGCAGTTCTTGCGGTGTTGTACCTTTCTCCACTACCGATGATTGCACATACAATTGCATGTACGGCGAAATTGTCGTACCCACGAGCGCAACAATAAGCATAATTTCCTCACCGTTTTGAGGAGTACGAGGTATCAACCCGGTAATAATACTGTCTGTTGATGGTTCAACAAGGATTGCTGAGGCAATATACGCCAAAAACACAGTGCTTAATGCACTCAAAATTTTCTCGACACGACTGTACGACCCCGCGGTAATCATAAACCACACTAAAAATGCCGCAACGGGTACAGCGATGTAACGACTCACTCCGAATAGTTCGGCGGCCGCCGCAATACCGACAAACTCAGAGATGATAATCCCAGTGTTCGCTACTAGCAACGTAAACATGATGAGCGCTGTAACGCGTATTGGAAAATTCTCGCGCACGAGATCGGCAAAGCCTTTACCGGTTACTGCACCTAATCGAGCCGACATCTCCTGGACTACGGCAACACCGATGAAAACGAGTACCAGTACCCACAAGAGCTCATAGCCGTAGTGCGCCCCAGCAGATGCATACGTGGCAATACCACCTGCATCATTGCCAGCGTTTGCGGCCAACAATCCTGGGCCAACAGCGGCAAGGTACGGCCACCACCGGCGCTTCAACGCGCGCATGAATGTCCATAATATCGACTGCGAATCACGCGGATTTGTCATGTAGATATCCGTTTCTAACCAAAATTGCGCGTGCCGCGACGAGTCCAAATCTCGGGCAAAATTACTGCTAATGCATCATCGACACTTACGGCCCCGAGGAGAACTTGATGTTCATCAACTACAGGTACTGCTGTTAAATTGTATTCACCAAGAATTTTGGCTGCCTCATCTGCAGGATCATCAGCTGCAACGACCGGTATCTCGTCAATGAGATCGTTGATACTCACCTCGCCATCACTTAATAAAAGCCTAGGCAAGCGCACAACACCAATAAACGGCAAACCAATTTCAGCTGGGATATCGGTATCAGGTGGCGACACCACATATATCTCGGTAAATGGATCTGGTAGTTCATCACGGAGCTTCAGTTGTGCTATCACTGAGGCAACCTGATCATGGGGATAGCACACCACGATATTTGTGGTCATATTACGGCCAACTGTATCGCCATCGTACGCAAGTAGCTCTTTGACGTCCTCGGCCTCTGCGGGCTCCATGCGGTCAAGCAACTGTGCGGCAATTTCGTCACCAAGATCTTCGAGTAAGTCTGCAGCCGCACTAGGAGTCATTTCCTCAAGAATATCGGCAGCACGTTCTTGATCCATACCCTCAAGGAGGTCAATCACTCGTTCGTCGGAGACCTCTTCGAGCGTTTCAGCGGCGGTTTCGTCGTCAAGAGCCGCCACAATTTCCGCACTTTCTTTATACGAGAGCGCATCGACAATACGCGCCAAGTCTACGGCATTAATCTCGCTCAAGCGGTTGTACGATACCTTAAGTTGAACCGGTGCTGCACTCGCCAAATACTGCGCGTCAGCCCAGCTGATAATTTGTCGGCCAACGACATGCGGTGCAAGCACCCTCGGCGCAATACGTCGCACCAGCGCTTGTGGGCTGATATCGACGCCAATAACGCAGTATTCGTTGTCGATACGTGCGATTTGCACGTCGTTGACACGTACCACACGTCGACCGTTAATGTCGATGATTTGGTGGTCGATTACGTCTTTGCTGAGCATGACCTCACCATCACGCCGTCGGAACTGCTGTAAGTTGATTTTCGTCGTACTTATTTCTATTCGTGCGTAGGTGATTTCACTGATGACATGGGCAGGTATAAAGAACAAACGACCACGATCTTGCAGAATGAGCCCGTTGATGGCCGGGTATTCGCGGTCTTCGATGCGGACCATGATGTCGCGTAATTTGCCAATGACTGCCCCATCGTGAGCTGTCACAGTGACACCGAATAATTGCGCCACGAACAACATGCCGCCCTCCTCGTAGACACCCTACCGCACTCCTGCGGATCAGTGGTCGATCTGCAGGCAGGCTATGGACATATCATGTTTGGTAAATGATAACTATCATTCATATGGGCAGTATACCGACAGGCACCAAAGTATGTCAAAATAAATCGATGTTAAATTGAGGAGATTGATATGCACCACCATTTTGTCCCGACACAGTACTATCGCACCATTGGCACACACCCGGCGGCACTCGTGATAAGTGTGGACGATACCGTAACCGTTGAATGCGTTGATGCCCATGGAATTGATCGCAATAATGCCCAAATCACCCCATCTGGCAATCCTATGAGTGGCCCTATTCATGTGCGTGGACTTACCCCAGATGATGTAATTGCAATTACTTTTATGTCAATTGAACCTATTCGCAATCATGGCTGGAGCTATCCGACACTGGCAGGGAATGTAGTAGATCCCGAATACATCACAGCTGTTCCATATGCACCAGGTTCAGCTCTGCCCAAAGAGTACTGGGATTACGATCGTGCCAACAACACCGTCATCAGTCGTGGTACGCATGGGCGTTCGCTAACGCTCCCGTATGCACCGATGGTGGGATGCTTTGGCGTTGCGCCTGCCCGCGGTGAGGCCATATCCACTGCAACTTCGGGTCGCTATGGGGGCAACATGGACTACAAGCACTTCACCACTGGATGCACGATATATTTGCCTGTAGCCGTTGATGGAGCGCTCTTTCATATTGGCGATGGCCACCTTGTTCAGGGTTGTGGCGAAATTGGCGGTACCGGAGTAGAATCTGCAATTGCGGTCACGTGTGCATTCGCCAAAGCCCCGATGCAACGCATCACATGGCCACGTGCCGAAGATGATACCTATTTGTACACGGTTGGCAACGCCAGACCGCTCGATCAAGCGCTCCAACATGCCACCAGCGAGATGCACCGTTGGTTAGTTGAGTGTGGTGCCGATGCGATTACCGCAGCGGTGTTGATGAGCCAAGCAATCGAGTATGATATCGGTAATGTATTTGATCCGGCATACACCGTTGCGTGTAAAATCAAGAAATCGTTGCTTGATGCGCACCAGCTTCGTAGCACGTTTCGGGCATAGCAAAGAGTAGTTGCGTTAGCGCGACTGCGCCCGTTTTTTGCGAGTATACCACCAATACGAATATAGGCTGGGGAGTAACGTGCCAAGCAGTATCGCGCCCATCCCCAGCCCAAACACGTATTCAATACTTATCGGCAATAACGAAATCGCAAAACACACTACACCACCTGCCAGCATGCCCCAAAAGCCTACTTTGTGCGTCTGATTCCATGTGTCAGTGTCGTTCATCGTCCATGGCAAACGGAAACCAACGACATGGTTTTGGGGTACGTCTTTGATAATATACGCCAAGCCGACAAACAATCCTGCGATAAGCCGCATGAACTCAGCCAGCGCCATTATTTGGCCAGCATATGCGCGCATACCAATCAATAGATGTAGCCCTAGCATATATACGGTCAAAAGTGCCGCGCTCATGGCAATACGAGGACGAACGCGCATATCAGGCATACGGAGTGTTAGCCCGCCCATTACGACCAATAGCACGAGCGCCAACGTAGGTAACAACCACACATATGTGCGCGATGATTGCCAACCATCAACCGCACCGGCACTATTCCAGTGACTCGGCAACTTAGCAGGTAACAAGGGCTGTATAATAAAGCCGATAATAATCGCTGATACAATGCAGAGTACAGACACGATCCACAATATTCGATTCATAATCTACCTCAAGGTACTACTATGATTGACGTTATTATCTGTGCTCCACTATACGCCAAATCAACAGGGTTTATTGCGCATGGGGCCATCGCACTCTCACGTGATCGTATTGTTGCCGTTGGTCATCAAGGCCAAATTGAATCACTCGCAACAACAACTACAACCGTCAAGCGCTATCCTGACGATGCGCTACTACTCCCAGCGTTTTGTGATAGCCACCAACACTTTTTGAGTTATATACGCGGCCGAGTTGAACGATTATCGCTCTGGGATGCCCACTCACTCAGCGAGGTTTTTGCGCGTATTTCAGCCAAAGTCGCCACATTACCAGCGGGTACCTGGATAATTGCAGACGGCCATGACCAAGGCCGGTATGCAGAACGACGCCATCCCACATTGTCTGAACTCGATGCAATCGCGCCGTACCATCCACTCCTCATCCACCGAGCCTGTCATCACATTGCGATTGCCAATAGCGCTGGACTCTCAATTGCCGGCATTACCGCTGATACACCGCATCCCGAGGGTGGACGAATCGCGCATGACGCACACGGTCAACTGAATGGTATTTTAGAGGAATCCGCTCGCACTTTAGTCACCAAACATATCACCTTGCCGCCAATAGACTGGCAAGCACACATACCATCAGCTGCGCATGAGTACCACAAACGAGGAATTACATCAATCGGCGAGGCGGCTATCGGACACATCAACGGCCTCGCTGATTTGCATGTCATGCAAGATGCACATCTCAACAATCGACTTCCACTGCGTGTTAGTTACATGGGGTTTGGCGCAGTGGCAGATGCATGGATGAACAGACACGAGCGAATTGCAGAGAATGATTGGCAGAACGCCCCAATCATCAAATTCTTCGTCGATGGCACACTAGGTGGCGAAACAGCCTGGTTATCTCAACCGTACCGGCACAACCCTTCAACATGCGGGTATTCTTTATATTCACAAAAAATGTTATGTCACGTTGTCACACACGCACACCAGTCTAACTTTCAAGTTGCCATCCACGCGATAGGTGACGCAGCCGTTGCACAGGTACTAGATGCTTATCAGCATGCTTTAAACACAACACCACGCACTGATCATCGCCATCGTATAGAGCACGTTGAGGTACTCAACAAAGGGTTGGCACAACGCTTTGCCCAACTCGGCGTCATTGCAGCCGTCCAACCTATGTTCACTTGGTTCGAGGAGAGTGATGTGGCGCAGGTCCCCGAGGAACTTTTGCCGTATACCCACGCATGGAAAGAATTAGAGACGCACCAGGTGCCTCTCGCATTTGGCAGTGACAACCCCGTAGTTCCCGACTTTACGCCTGTCAAAGGGATTGCCGCTGCAGTTACCCGCCGAAATTATCGCGGACTCACAATAAATCCCTCGCAAGCGATTAGTTGGCGGAGTGCAGTGGACGCATACACATCTACTGCAGCATGGTCACTACGACGTGAACACATCTACGGCGACTTGCGTGCTGGATTGAAAGCTGATTTTGTGATTTTGGATAAACAATTTGAAACAGGTGACATGGATCGCATCTTAGTCCAGGAAACATGGCTTGACGGCGTCTGTGTCTACCAACGCTGACTACGGTTGTACCATAAAAAATGGAATATCCGCATCTGCTCGAGCAATTGTCGCGAGTTCGGTGCGGTACACCGACTGAAGAATATCTTGCGTAAGCACGGTACTCGGTGCCCCACTTTGTAATACATTCCCATGTTGGAGCAACACGACATGATTCGCTATACTTGCTGCTAAGTTTATGTCGTGCATCGCGGCAATAACGAGGACACCACAGTGTGTCAGTTCGCGCGCACAGCGCAAAATTGCCTGCTGATGATGTAAATCAAGATGCGCCGTCGTTTCGTCAAGTAACAAGACGTGCGGTTGCTGTGCCAATGCCCTTGCAAATGCAACACGTTGTTGTTCGCCTCCCGACAGTTGATCGGCTGGGATATTGGCATACTCGCGCATGCCACTCTGCATCAAGGCGTAGTCTACAATCTCATTATCTTTGTGCGTAAGCGATCGATACCAAGGATGGAAGGCATAACGCGCCATTCCAACAACCTCGCGCACGCGAAAGCCTGCAGGCATGACGACTGTTTGGGGCACGACTGCTATATGTTGAGCACGCTGTTGTGCGGAAAATGCACTGATTGAACGCCCGCACCACGTAATACCTCCTTGCACAATTGGCACAATTCCCGCAATCGCACGTAGTAATGAGCTTTTACCAGCACCATTTGGACCAATAATTACAACGAATTCACCGGGATTAAAATTCAAAGTTATGTCATTTAAGACGCGTTTTTGTTGATATTGTACACATACCTGTTGAATCGAAAGCATCATATACCTCACAACGAACGTTTGCTTGTCAGCAACTGCCACAAAAAGAAGGGCGCGCCACAGCACGCAGTGACTATCCCCAACGGCAATTCCTGTGGTGCGGTAACCGTACGTGCAATCATATCGGCTAACACCAAAAATACCGCACCGTACAATGCAGACAACGGAATTAGTTTGCGATGATCGCCACCAAAAATGAGTCGGATCGAGTGTGGCACGATAATTCCCACAAAACCAATCAAACCGTGGAACGCAACGGCTGTGGCGGTCATCAACGTTGCACCCACAATGATACACCAGCGAATCATCGGTACATTAATGCCGAGAAACCGCGCCTGTTCCTCGGTAAACAACAACACGTTTAGATCGCGTGAGACAACCATCAGTAGTGAAAGTCCGATAAGGACGGCCGTTGCCACGATCCAGACTGCACTCCACCCTACTGACGAGAAACTACCCAACAAAAAAGCCAGCAGTTGACTTGATTGCCGACCGGCTCGAATCATTAAATATGTTGTAAGTGCGCTTGTGAGCGTACCAATCGCAATCCCAGCCAGAATAAGATCATTATTACTATATTGACTACGTTGTGCAGCGATCCCATATACTAGCACAACCACACCAAATGCCCCAATAAATGCACCAAGCGGCATCGCAATTGCACCAAATAACGCCATCCCGCCAAGGACGACCATGGCGATTGCGCCAAGGCCAGCACCAGACGCTACACCCACAATGTACGGGTCGGCCAGTGGATTTCGAAACAAGCCTTGATATGCAGCACCGCTAGCGCTCAATGCAGCACCAGTCAATGCCACCAATAGTACACGCGGGAGGCGGATAGTCATGATGATGCTACGAGTGCTCTCTGCCACATCGCCATCTCCGATGCCTAGTTGCGCAAGCACAATACGCAATACGGTGGCAGCGGGTATAGCCACATTACCCACTGCCACACAAATAACAATCACAATACCCAAGACAACCACTGCCCCCCAAATCGGGAGCCCAAAACTGTGCCGCATGTTTTTGGTATGCTGGGGAATGTGTTGCATAATTTCTCGTTATGGCAAGTTAGGATGAAGGACGCGCACCACCTCAGCCAACCCCTCAACAATCCGCGGACCAGGGCGACTGACCAAATTGTCGTTAATAGGGTAAACGGCTTGGTTCTTCACCGCAGGAATCTCCTCCCAACCTGCACGCGCGTACACCATATCTGGTGTCACACCCCAGATGGAGTTGGCAAGCAAGATGACTTCCGGCGCTTCAACGACGATTTGCTCGAGACTGACCTGTGGATATGGGTTTTCAGACTGGCCAAACACATTAACGCCACCTGCAGCAATCAAAAGCTCATTGACAAATGTGCCAGCACCAATTGTATATGGCTTGGCTGGATCAGTGGCGTCCAACTCCCAGAACACACGAGGGCGTTCCTCGAGATCGGCCACTTTATTAACCAGAGTATCCCAGTCAACTTGCATCGAACTCGTCAGTTCATTTGCTTGGTCATCGAGTCCAAGAACTTTACCAACAAGTTTGATGTCATCGAGTACACCAACAAACGTGCTGTTAAATGAGCCAACGACTACCACTGGAATACCGAGCGTTTCGAGTTGCGTAATGACATCCGGCGCAGTAATTGCAGCCGCCAAGACGACATCAGGCTCCAGTGCACTAATCTGCTCGTAATTCACGCTCATGTCAGGATTCGTGATTTTGGTAAGATCGGCGACCTCAGGAGGATGGTCGCTATACATGTCAACAGCGACCATCCGGTCACCAGCACCTAGTGCATAGACAATCTCGGTGGTACTTGGGGCCAGCGATATAACTCGATTCACTTGCGTCGGAATCTCAATAGATCGACCAGCACCATCGGTTACAATCACTTGAGTACCAGGGGCGACTGTAGGCGCACTTTTAGGTTCAGGTGTCGGTTCAACTACAGGAGCTAGTGTCGCCATCTGCCCTGGCGTCTCAGCTGGTTGTACCGCTGTGGATGACCCACATGCAGCCATAATTAATGCAATACCACTTAATAGTAGGGCAATATACTTTTTCACAACAACCTCCAGATCATCACAAGTAACAAAAATCCCTCGCAATTTGCGAGGGCGCAGGGACAGACGAATATTCAGTGACGTCGTGTCGCCATGGCACCTCCTTGGCTCGAAGAGGTCGAATCCACATATTCGGTAAGGCAGGATTCCTGGCTTACGTCTTACGACGTTTACAGTTGCGGCACAGCGACGGACTTTCACCGTCTTCCACCTTTATGCTCTAGCATCCGGGCTAGCGAGTCACCTTACCATATGTACTTGTCACAGCCGTAGCTGCAAGGCTGAGTATAGATGATATGATACGAGCTGTCAATCGGTAACGAGGGTTTTTATGTTTCCGTCATTCGTGCACAGTGTATTTAGTAATCCGACAGATACGTGGCCAATTTGCGGGCAAGGATTCAACGAGTGCAACTTTTTTGCGCTAAGTAATGCACTTAACACACTCCATAATCAGACACGGTACGACCCGACACAACTCAAGCGTGCAGTAGGGCCACTCTTTCAAGCAAAACTTGGCGGTGCCCCACCATTCCTCAAATCGTGGTTACTCCAACAACATGGCTACGGGAGTCATTATGGGAATCTCCGATTTACTAATGCAGAATTAGTGTTACGTCAACTTATTGATATACAAATACCTGTTTTGATCGACATTTATACGGCTGCCCAATTTGGCTTTACCCGAATCTACGGACAGCACTCTGTTGTTTTGGTCGGATATAGCGATCGCTATATCGATGCCTCAGGCGCAACTCGCGAGGAGTACTACATCATCGACAGCGAATGGCCGCGTCTTGGCGAATTTATGGTGGATTACAACAACGTGGACCGTGATGGCGATGGTATTGTTGAAGATTATCCTGGAAATCGCACGATCAGTCGCACCCAATTTTTGCGCATCTTTACCACGCGCTGTTACACGCCGATATTTACCTGCCAAAGTAAACATGACCAATGGTATACCAATTCATTTCTGCCTCATTCACCGACAATCTGGGAAAACATGATTTCCGGCTCAAATGACCGCCTCAAAATTCATACAAAATACTGATACTTATTTGTCAGTAATTGATGCATAATACTCATACTTTTCAATAGCGTGAGCGGAGACTTCATGCAACTCTTTTGGCGAATGTACACCTACATCAAACCATACTGGTTCCTATTTGTAGGAGCGTGGATTAGTCTTCTGTTGAACAACGCTGCTAATCTCATCAGTCCCATGTACCTACGTGTGATTCTTGATGAAGGCATCGCAAAACTCAACCTTGACCAAGTGTGGTACGGTACTGCACTTCTAGTTGGACTTGCACTGATACGTGGGGTGTTCAGCTTTACCCAAGCGTATTGGTCAGAGAAATTGTCGCAGTCGTTTGCATTTGATTTGCGCAATATTCTCTTCGAAAAAATTCAGTCTCTGAGTTTTGCCTATCACGACCGCATGCAAGCAGGTCAACTGATGACACGCCTCACAAGCGATGTCGAACAAGTGCGAAGTTTTATTGCCTCGGCACTGCTCCAATTCATCAGCGCCTTGATTATGTTGATTGGCAGCTTATTTGCATTATTCAGCATGAACTGGCGTCTAACGCTTATTGCAATCCTGATCATCCCCCCTGCGATGGTGGTACTTGGCTACTTCATGAAAGTCATCCGTCCAATGTTCTCGACCATTCAAGAACGCCTCGGCGCTTTGAATTCGGTACTGCAAGAGAACATCAGCGGTGCACGGTTGGTCAAAGCGTTTGGTCGAGAGAGCTATGAGGAACAGCGGTTTACCCAGAAGAATGATTCCTTGCTTGAGATGAATCTAAAATCAGTGGTCGCAATGTCAAGTTCATTCCCGCTGATCTTTTTGATTAACAACCTTGGCACATGGGCCATCATGTGGGCAGGTGGAGCACAAGTAATCGGTGGCGAGCTCAGTATTGGTGAGCTTCTGGCGTTCAACACCTACTTGTCATTACTCTTCCAACCGTTGTTCATGCTTGGCATGATTGCCGCACAAATCACTCGTGCAAGCGTGAGTAATGAGCGGATTTTTGAGCTCATCGATACCAACAGCGAAATCAATGATGCACCGGATGCCATTGAAATGCCACCGATTACCGGTGCAGTCACATTCGAACATGTTTCACTACGGTATGCTGGTGCTGAAAACAAAGTGCTTAATGATGTCAGCTTCAGTATCCCTGCTGGAACAACTGTGGCCATTCTCGGTACGACAGGGAGTGGCAAAAGTTCGCTCATCAATGTAATTCCTCGCTTTTATGATGTATCGGATGGCAAAGTCATCATTGATGGACACGATGTTCGTAAAGTCACACTGGACAGTTTGCGCAGTCAAATCGGCATCGTATTGCAAGACACGACGCTCTTTAGTGGCACTATTCGTGATAACATCGCCTACGGCCGCCCTGACGCGAATGATGAAGACATTGAACGTGCGGCAAATCAAGCGCAGGCAGATAGTTTTATTCAGGAGTTGCCGCAAGGATACGCCACCATCGTCGGCGAGCGTGGCGTGGGGCTGTCTGGTGGTCAACGACAACGCATTGCAATTGCCCGTGCGTTGTTGCTAGACCCCAAGATTTTGATTCTCGATGATAGCACGTCTGCGGTCGACACCGAGACCGAGCACAAGATTCAGCAAGCACTTGACAAGTTGATGCGTAATCGCACTTCGTTCGTAATCGCCCAGCGCATTAGTACAGTGCGCGACGCAGATACGATTTTGATTCTTGATAAAGGTAAAATCGTCGGCCAGGGTACGCACGAAGACCTGCTCCGCGAGAATCCAATTTATGGCGAGATTATTGATTCACAATTCGGCGCACAAATTCATGGTGCGCGCGCCGAATAAGGAGCACGATATATGTGGCGTGGTATACAAGGTGTAGCCGAACTCCCCGAGGGCAAAGCGATGAATAGTACTGCAACCATGAAACGGTTGTGGCGCTATCTTGCTCCCCATTCTCGATCAATAGTTGGTATTTTGGTCTTATCAATGATCAATGCAGGCGTACAAGCAGCAGCCCCTGTCCTGATTGGGCGTGCCGTTGATGATGCGATCTTGACCAAAAACGGCACGTTATTGTGGCAGTACATGCTGGTACTAGCCATGTTGTACGTGGTTGGCGCAATAACTGCACGGTTTCAATTCCAACAGATGGGCATACTTGGTCAACGAACAATCGCCAAAATGCGTGTTGAGCTCTTTGAGCACTTGCAAAAGCTCTCGATGCGCTTCTTTGATCGTAATCCAGCAGGTGACCTGATGTCACGCATTGTGAATGACATCGACGTGATTACCCAATTGATGGGACAAGGATTAACGATCGTCATCGGCAATTTATTCACACTAATCGGCATCATCATAGCCATGGTGGTGCTTGACATCCGCATGTCACTAGCAAGCATCGTGATGATTCCAGTGTTGTTTTTATTGACCCAGCTCTTTGCTAAATCAGCACGTAACGCCTACCGCAAAACGCGTGAGGCGATAGGCAATGTCTCCTCGGACATTCAAGAAGAAATTGCCGGTGTCAAAGTTGCCCAAGCCTTTACCCGTACAGATGTCAATCTGCAAAAGTTCTCAGAGCGTAACGCAGTGAACCGCGATGCAAATGTTACGGCCACCGCTATCACCAGCGCATTCGGTCCGTTGGTTGATGTAATCGCTGCCATCGGATTAGCAATCGTGGCTGGGTATGGAGGGTACTTGGTCGTCAATGATCAAGCGACACCGGGTTTGGTGATTGCATTTATCACATACTCGCAGTTCTTCTTTCGGCCAATTCAGGCGCTTTCGCAGTTCTACACCACCGCACAATCAGCGTTAGCCGCCGCCGAGCGCACCTTTGGCTTAATGGATTCGCCTGTTGAAATCCGCGATATCGCCCAACCTGTACCTGTCAACGAGTTCCGCGGTGCAGTCACATTTGACAACGTTTGGTTCAGTTATGGCGCACGTCAAGGCCAAACAGGTGACGGCGATTGGGTGTTGAAGAATATCACCATCGACATCAAGCCTGGTGAGATGATTGCATTAGTTGGACACACAGGATCAGGCAAAACCTCGTTGGTATCGCTCATACCTCGCTTGTATCAGGTAACACAAGGCGAGATTCGTATTGACGGTGTTAATATCGACAACTACGCACATACAGAACTTCGGCACCAGATGAGTATGGTGTTACAAGAGACGTTTTTGATTTCGGAATCTGTTCGTGAAAACATTCGTTATGGCAAGTTTACAGCAACTGACAGCGAAATCGAACAAGCCGCACACGACGCCAATGCCCACGAGTTCATCATGGCACTCCCCGACGGCTACAACACGATTCTCGGGCCACAAGGCGTGTCATTGAGTCAGGGTCAACGCCAATTAATCGGCATCGCTCGTGCAATTTTGGCAAAACCAAGAATCCTCATCCTTGATGAAGCAACCAGCAGTGTTGACACACGAACAGAATCACTAATTCAACAAGCTCTCGAACGATTGCTCAGTGGTCGTACCAGTTTTGTCATTGCACATCGCTTATCAACCATCCGTGGGGCAGATAGAATTGTCGTACTGGACCACGGTCAAATTGCCGAAATTGGGACACACGATGAACTCATCGCACGCGGAGGTAAATACGCAGAACTCCATCACCGACAATTTGCCGGGATCGAGCACTCGTAGTTAAAACAACTTGTTCACACTAGTTCGTTGGGCGTCCGAAAGGGCGCCCACATGCAGCTCATTACCATACACACATCTCAATTGATCGTTCGCTAAGGCGCAGAGTCACGGAGTTCGTTTGCATCGTTCTGCCAGTCCGACTCTACCGACTCCTTTATCTTCTCACTTTTTTGTCTTCGCGATTTTGTATGGGCGTCCGAAAGGGCTCCCACATGCATCTTATTACCATACACACAGCTCAATTGATCGCTCGCCGAGGTGCAGAGGAACGGAGTTCGTTTGCATCGTTCTGCAAAGTACCGACTCCTTAATCTACTTACTTTTTTCTTTTCGATTTCGTATGGGCGCACACATGCAGCTCATTACCATACACACATCTCAATTGATCGCTCGCCGAGGCGTAGAGTCACGGAGTTCGTTTGTATCGTTCTGCCAGTTCCGACTCTACCGACTCCTTTATCTTCTCACTTTTTTGTCTTCGCGATTTTGTATGGGCGTCCGAAAGGGCGCCCACATGCATCTCATTACCATACACACATCTCGATTGATCGCTCGCCGAGGCGCAGAGGAACGAAGGTTATGTACCGTCATATCAATATCGACTCTACACATCTATTTATTTCACAACGAGGATAAAGGGGGTGATTACGCTTCTGATATGTTACGTCCGCCAACCTCGGTGAGACGAGCAGATCCAGCCATGGTGATCTGCCCGTTTTCAAGCCAACCACGGCGATGAAGTTCTGACACATACGCAATTGACGAAGGCGCAAGTGATGTATGGTCATCATGTTTATGGCTTACATGATGCATCAAGTGCGCCAGAAGTTGTACTTCGTAACGCAATGTACGACGCTCAAAAGCATGTGCAATCAAACCACGACTTGGAGCGAAAAGCCAAATCATGCCAAATTGCACACCGGCAGCAGTCGCCATCGCGCCCGACACCGACACATCGAGCCACATCGCACCCCATATTCCTAGCAATGCAGCGGTGATTGCTAGGAACATCGTCAGCCAAACCATCGTTTTGAGTCGATACGTCAACAAAAATGCGCTTGCCGGTGCAGCAGTCATAAAGGCGACAACTAAAATCGCTCCAACTGCATCAAAAGCAGTTACCACAGTTAACGAAGAGAGGACTACCAACCCAGTTGAAAGAATAGCAGGTGAAAAACCAACTAACACGGCACTCGTGGCATCGAATGTCGTAAAGACTAACTCTTTCCAAAACACCCACATAAAGAGTGCGCTCAACACAAATACCAATGCATTCATAAATAATGCACGCGGCCCAAGATCAACACCAGCAATAACCATCCGATCAAATGGCGCAAACACGATCTCACCTAATAACACGGCATCGAGATCAAGGTGAGTATCCCCGGCGAATTGAGTAATCAAAATTATCGCCACACTAAACATGCCTGCAAATACCAGACCAACTGCAGCGTCTGCACTCACTTTGCGGTGCTGCAGGCGTTCAATGAATAATGCAGTTATTACCCCACTCACGACCGCCCCCACAAACATCCACGGGGAGGCGACGTCGCCCACGAATAAATACGTCACCACAATCCCAAGTAATACCGAATGCGTCAATGCATCTGACAGCATTGACATGCCACGGAGCATTAACCACAACCCTGGCAATGCACAGGCTAGCGATACTATGACACCTGTCATAAATAAATCGAAAAGGATCATACGGCACCTCGGTTGACCATTGCCCGCCAGCGCGGCGCAATTACCAGCGACAAAAGTGCTATAAAAACACACAACAACACAATGGTTGGTCCGGTAGGAATACGTTCAAATGTTGCAGACACATATGCTCCAGCAATACCACAACTTGCACCGATGATAGCCGCGAGGAACATCATCCCCGACATACTGGTAGCCCATTGACGTGCAGCAACTGCGGGCGCAATCAGAAGTGCGCTCATCAAAAGCGCGCCAACCATTGGCAAACCGAGTGCAACAATAACGCTAATTAAAAACATCACGACAATGTCGACAGCAAACCCTGATAAACCGCGCGCCTGTAACCATGCCTGATCAAAACAGAACGCATGAACCACTGGCCACGCAAGCATCACAATCCCAATAATGGGCAACCCAAATACAAGGAGTAATACCACATCATCCCAGACCACAGCAGCGGCTTGACCAAACACAAACGACATCAGTCCTGCTTGACCTGTAGTTGGCAACTTTTGGATATAGGTCAACAATACCATGCCAACACCAAAGAATACAGCAAGCATCATCCCCATCACAACATCGGTACGCAAGCGCGTCGTGTTTGTGATAAGCACAACTAATGCAACGCCGATGATCCCTGCTACACTTGCCCCAATCACCAACATTAACGGATTTTTGCCGAAAAGAAGATACGCAATGGCAACGCCTGGCAACGTCGCATGGGCAATTGCATCACCTAATAAGCTACGCTTGCGTAACACCATCACGGTGCCTAATGCACCCGAAACGCCACCAATCAACACTGCTGCGATACCGATGACAAATAACACACTATCAATCATGCAGGTACCCCAACCAGAGAGAACGTCTGCGGAATAACCTCATCGAGGCGAATATCTTTGATATACCCCTCCGCTACTCGTCGCGCATTGACGGCAAACAAATAATCGAAATATCGTGGAAGTGTTTGCAAATCATGATGCACCGCAATAATGGTTTTGCCCTTGGCTTTGAGGCCATGTAAAACGGTGACAAGAGCCCTTTCGGTCTCGGCATCAACACCTTGAAAAGGCTCATCCAAAATCCAAATATCTGCTTGTTGCACTAAAGCCCGCGCCAAAAATGTCCGTTGTTGCTGCCCGCCCGAGAGCTGCGCAATGGGACGCGTACGATACTGTCCCAAACCTACTATTTCAAGCGAGTCAAGCGCACGCTGATAATCCTCTTTGCGAGGACGTCGAAACCAACCTCTCTGACCGTACGCCCCCATGACAGCAACCTCCTCAACGGTAATTGGGAAGTCCCAATCAATCGCTGCGCGTTGTGGCACATACGCGATTTGTTGGCGTACTGCGGCCAAAGGTTGCCCAAAAAACTGCACCTCGCCCGTTAGCTTTGGGGTTAATTCGAGTGCGGCTTTGATAAATGTCGACTTGCCAGCACCATTAGGACCAATGATTGCCGCCATACACCCTATTGGAATATCCGCATCAATATCCCACAAGACCGGGGTATCGCCATATGCCACAGTCAAATCACGCACCGATAACGCCATTGTCATCATGCATCTCCTTTTAATGCCGAAACAATCGTTTGCACATTATGTCGTAGCATACCAACATATGAGGCAGCTGGAGTATTTATATCACCGAGTGAATCCGAATATAACTCACCACCTAGCGCAACATTCCCGCCACGCGCAATGACAGCAGCCTGCAATGCCTCGATAGTCTTAGGAGATACGGTGCTCTCAATAAAGACGGCTGGAACCTGACGCATCACAATCACATCAGCGAGTTGACTCATATCTTGAATCCCCGCTTCTGTTGCAGTACTAAGACCTTGAATCCCCATCACTTCAAATCCATATGCACGCCCAAAATACCCGAACGCATCGTGTGCAGTAATCAGAATACGCCGAGCAGGGGGAATCTGATCGATTTGCGCAGTCAGTTCATCTTTCAACGCAACAAGTTCGCCATCGTAGATAGGTAAACGTTGATTAATCACTGACTTCAACGTAGCGTCAGTCTCTTGGAGAACATTCGCAACAAATGCCACGGCTTTTCGCCACAGGCCGATATCGAACCAGATATGCGGATCAATCGCATTCCCGTCCTCACTGGTTAACAACTCGGAAGGTTCAAAGGCATCGGCCAGCGACGCCACACGAATCGATTCCGGCATCTGCGTTAGCACGCGCTCAAGAGAAGCCTCGAGGTTGAGCCCGTTATAAAGAATAAGGCGCGCATCGTTAAAGCGTTGCAAATCGCTCTGAGTTGCCTTGTAGGTATGTGGGTCTAGTCCAGTACGAATCAGGGTTGAATGTGCCGCGGTATCACCAATCAACTGCTGTACAATGTCGCCAATTTGACTCGTTGTTGCCAATATATTGCCCGCCCCAGTCCTACCTGTAGGCGTACATGCACTGATGATCGGCATCAGTCCGATTGTTTTGAGCACCTGTCGACGATTCATTTCAAAAACCTCACAATTAATTATTTAGGTTGTCCTAAATTTATTATATACTCACACAAAACAAAGTCAAGTGCCATTTTTAATTCGCATTGCTGCTGTGGTTGACGAAAGGAGTGTGGTAGACTGTGATGGGAACAAGTCAAGGAGCACGTAATGTCAACCCAGTCCCAGAATCGTAATGATCGACTCGAATCAATCAGTGCCCGCTTGCGTTTTTTGGTCATGGAGTGGTCGCTGGTAATCGGATGGATTCTGTCATTATTGCTCATTTGGCGTGTCACACTCACCACAGTAATTGAGCGATTCTTACCGATTCGGACGCATCGGCTTGCGATTATTTTTGTAGTTCTTGTACTCGCACTTGGGAGCGTAAGTGCGATGGCACTCAGTGGCTACTGGCTGCGCCGTAATGCCTATCGTGAAAGCGCATTCGTGCGTTGGGTTCGCGGGATGGCATGGCTAATATGTGGTGGCGCAATTGGCCGGGGCTTGGTTTGGCTAATGGTTGAAGGATACATTTTCTAGGAGTACTGCGTATGGAGACCTATTCATACGTCGACGACCAAGATGCATCTACCGAGATCGAGAGTGTCAGTGAGCGCATCACGTTCTTGATCATCGAATGGGTACTCATCCTCGGATGGATCCTGACGCTGCTCCTGGTTTGGCGCATTACATTTGTTACGCTAATCGACTTCTACCTGCCAGTCAGTGCTATACGGCTTGGAATTATCGTGTCCGCAATGGGGTTAATGATTGCGTGTGTTTATGCGCTCACTATGACCGGACGTTGGTTGCGTAAGCGACCAACACATATATCACTGTGGCGCCGATCGTTGACGAATCTCTTGACACTCGTGGCGTTCACTGTACTTGGACGTATCATTGTTTGGTATTTTATTGATGGCATATCATAGTTGGTAGATGGAGCTGAGTTGATGAACACACGCCAACGAATCATGTTAATTGATGGTCATGCTCTGGCTTTTCGTGCATTTTACGCACTTGCAGAGCAAGGATTGCGGACATCTTCCGGTGAACCAACCTATGCAATCTTCGGTTTTGCCTCAATTATGCTCAACGCCATCAAAGAGCATCAACCAACTCATATCGCTGTCTCATTCGACATCGGCCGCACCTTTCGTGATGATCTCTATGCTGAATACAAAGCAGGGCGGAGCGAGACACCCGCTGAGTTTCACCCACAGCTTGAACACATCAAGCAGATGATGCGGGCATTTAGTATTCCAGTCTACGTATCACAAGGGTTTGAGGCTGATGACGTCCTCGGAACGCTAGCACGCCAGGCAACCCAACAAGGCGTAGAAACGCTTATTCTGACTGGTGACAGCGACACGCTACAACTCGTCGACGATCGCGTGCATGTCTTGCTTGCTAACCCATTTGGGCAACGCATGACATCAATCGAGTACGATCATGCCAAAGTCGTTGAACGATACGATGGACTACAACCACATCAACTTGCCGATTTACGAGGTCTCAAAGGTGACAGTTCAGATAATATTCCGGGTGTCAAAGGAATTGGCGAAAAAGGTGCCATCACCTTACTCAATCTTTTTGGCACAGTAGAGAACATCTTCACTAATTTTGAGAATGTGCCAAACCGCTACAAGAAGGTGCTTGAAGGTCAACTTGAGGCGGCCTTATTTAGCAAAAAACTAGCGACGATTGTGACAGACGCACCAGTTGCGTTAAATCTCGACGACTGTGATATTACAGGCTACGACAAACAAGAGGTGATTCGCTTCTTCCAAACATTCGAAATCGGCAAAACGCTTATCTCACGACTACCACCTAGTAAATCGAGTACTACAGTGGCAGTGCCTCTACCAGAATTACCACGGAATAACGTTATGTCACCCAATCAACAACTTGACATGTTTGGAGATAATACACCAGTCACCGTCACAACCGCTCAGGTAAAACTCAACGCAGGCTACCACACTGTTTTGACTGAAGCTGACATCCTACATCTTGTAGAATCATGCATACGCGCAGGTGAATTTGCATTTGACACAGAGACAACCGGCACTTCGGTATTCCGCGATGAGCTGATCGGCATTTCAATTGCCTGTGTTAATCATCAAGCATGGTATATCCCAGTCGCACATGATGGCGTTGATGTGTTACCGCGCGCTACGATTCGAGATACAATCGCGCCGCTGTTCGCCAATGCATCCATCAAAAAATATGCGCACAATGCCAAATTTGATATCGAGGCCTTATTACAACTCGACGTCATTGTTCAGGGATTGGCATTCGACACTATGCTTGTGGCCAGCTTACTCGACAAACGCCGCGGACTCAAAGACCTGGCATTTTATGAACTCCAACTCACGGAAGAACCAACGAACATCGATGAGTTGATTGGCAAAGGCAAACATCAAACATCACTTAATCACGTAGACATTACCGCAGTCACAAACTATGCTGCCAGTGACGCTGATTACACACTTCAGCTGACCAAGCGGTTAAGTCATGCATTAGCACAACAAACTACAACCGAATCACTGTTCACTAACTTGGAACTCCCACTAGTAGATGTTCTCATCACGATGGAACGACATGGTATCACGATCGATGTGCCATATCTGGCTGAGCTATCGCAACGTACAGGTCAACGCCTTACAACGCTTGAACAGGAAATCTACGGCATCGCCGCGGTGACGTTTAATATTGCATCAGGCGATCAATTAAGTGATGTCCTTTTTGGAAAATTAGGACTACCAACGGCAGGACTCGAAAAAACCAAAACTGGACGGTGGTCACTCAATGCCGATGCCCTCGAGCGACTTCGTGAACACGACCAAACATTAATCATTGAGCGCATTCTCCAACACCGCCAACTCAGCAAACTCAAATCCACCTATATCGATGCGTTACCTCTCCTGGTCAATCCCAAAACAAAACGTATCCACACTTCGTATAACCAACTAGGCGCTGCCACGGGTCGAATGAGCTCAGTCGACCCGAACTTACAAAACATTCCCACTCGGACTGAAGAAGGCCGCGAAGTCCGGCGTGCATTCGTTGCCGCACCTGGTTGTGTGTTGGTTGCTGCAGACTATTCACAAATCGAACTCCGAGTGCTTGCACATATCACCCAAGACCCCAACCTGATGCGCGCTTTCCACGAAGATCAAGACATCCATGCAGCTACCGCAGCCCAACTGTTTAGTGTACCTATCGACCAAGTTGATAAACATCAACGCAGACTCGCCAAAACAACGGTATTCGGTGTAATCTATGGAATTAGTGCATTCGGTTTGTCGCAACGCACCAATTTAAGTCGGACTGAAGCTCAAGCCTTGATTGATGGGTTGTTCGCTCAGTTCCCCGGGATTCGCAATTATATTGACACCACTATCCAACAAGCACGCACCGACGGCTATGTCACGTCATTGTTTGGCCGTCGCCGTGCAACACCAGATATCCACAATAAAGGTCCACGTCAGCAAGCCGCTGAACGCGAAGCTATCAATCACCCAATTCAAGCCACCGCAGCCGACATCATGAAGTTGGCCATGCTACGGGTACATCGTGCAATTGCACAATTCGGCAACGACACCAAATTACTCCTCCAGGTGCATGACGAACTTATTGTAGAGACTCCTATTGCTCTTCAACACGAGGTTGCGTCGTTGTTACGTCACGAAATGAGCCACGCATTCTCAGACCTCTCTGTGCCCCTTAACGTTGATGTAGAAGCTGGCATACGCTGGGACGACTTACACGAAGTGTAATATTCTCTGCACCTTTTGTATCTTAATACGCCCTCGATGCATCTTTCAACTGCATGGAGGGCTTTTGACAATACTTTGCGTCACAAACAAATATTACGTTTACATTTTTGTAAGATATGTGTTATTATATGTTTGTAAATTTTAACTATTGAGGCTGAAATATGGCTCCATCACGAATACAAAAAAACCAATTCCGAGCAGCAGAAACAACCATAGGCATCGGTAGCATGTTTGTGGGTGTACTCACCAGTGACGGCAACGTACAAATTGACGGTGTATTTGAAGGTGAGTTGACATCATCACTACACGTACTTGTAAACAACTCGGGTAGAGTTCGAGCACAAATGCAAGTAACTGCCTGTACAATTAACGGTTCGGTGATCGGGAATATCACCGCATCCAGCGATGTTGTCGTTGAGTCTACGGCACGTATATGGGGAGAAATTGATGCAGCTACGCTGCAAATACAACCAGGCGCAGTATTTAAAGGATCATCCCATGGGAAAGATTAACATTACGATTCCTACGTGTTCATACGCAATCAATTTGTAATCAATGTACCTAGTGTTATTGTATATCTTGAATATACTATTAATTGTAATACTACATAGTTTACTTAAAGAGGTGACCGATGGCAGCATCCATACTAGTACGAAATGCACGTTCAGTTGCAATTAGTGAGACAGTCATTGGGAGCACAAGCATGTTTGTTGGCTCGTTTTCGGGTAATGGCAACATGATCATCGATGGCATTGTCGAAGGCGATATCAATGTGGAAGGAGAGTTGAACGTCTCCCCGCTTGGTCGTGTTCGCGCACAAATCCGGGCAGCCAAATGCACGATTGCAGGTGCTATCACTGGCAAAATCTTCGCTCGGCACCAAGTCACCATCGAACCTACTGCTAAAGCCTGGTGTGACATACAGACTGTGGAGCTAACAATCGCTCCAGGTGCAACTTTCAAAGGCAACTGCGTCGATTAAAGATATCAAACGAGGAGGCACAGCAAGCTGTGCCTCCTCGTTTTTGGATGTTAACCATGTTACTTACCTAGAGCAGCAGGAGCCGGACTCGAGATAAACTGAAAGAAACGCTGAATCGGGGTTGGAAAACCAATAATCCAACGCTGAAAACGTGGCGATGCGATGCTGTTCACCATCGCTAGCACCAAAATCATCACGACAAATGGAGCAACTTGTAACACCTGGGTAGGAACTCCCCAATCGTTATCTTGGAGCCGAGTTGATGCAGTTTGAAGCACAGCAAATAGATAGCAGCCAATCACGATGCGCCATGGTCGCCATGCACCAAAAATGACAATGGCAAGTGCAATCCAACCGGTACCAGCAACATGCCGATAGGTCCATCCCTGTTTAAGATCCAGCGTATAAGCAGCACCAGCTAGCCCGATTAACACGCCGCCAATAATCACCGCAAGGTAACGCACTTTGACAACATCAATTCCACGCGCATAGAGCGCTTCTGGGCGCTCACCAACGCCACGTAGAATCAAACCAGCTCGAGTTTTGTAGAGCACATACGCTATAACAGGCACCAACAACAAGCTAAAGTAAATCACAACATCATGGCGAAAAAATAGAGGACCAAGCACTGGCACCTCAGACAAACCTGGAATTGGCCACGCACTGACTGCTGGTCCTTGCTTTTGCACAAACGGATTCCCGAGAAATGACGATAAATCAGTGCACAGTAATGCAAGAACAAACCCAACCGCGGTTTGAGACAATTTAAGCGACACACCGAGGTACGCCACAACTGCTGCGACAATCGCTCCGACACTTGCAGCAGCAACAAATCCAAGTACGACGCTTTCAGTAGTAAACGCCACGGCGAACCCTGCCATGCCTGCAAGGAGCAACGATCCATCTACCGACAAGTTGATGACTCCCGCACGTTCACTCAACAGGATGCCCAGTGTCGCCAACAACATGGGGGCACTCATGGCGATGACTGCCGCAACATCGATTAAAATTTGGTTCATACCTCACCTCGCCGTTGCACAGATCGCGCAATAATCATTGCCAAAACGAGCATTCCTTGTAGCACACCGGCGATACTACTATCTGTGGAAAGTGCTAACGGCAATTGAATACTGCCTGACGTCACCATCGCAAAAAAGATCGCTAACGGTGCAACCCAGCGAATGTCGGCGCGGGCAAGAAGTGCAACTAACAAACCGAGAAAACCTATACCACTCGCCACGTTAGGAACTAACGCATGATACACACCAAGTACTTGAAGTGCACCAGCAATACCGGCAATTCCACCACTTACCGCCATCGCCTCAAACATACGACGGACTGCAGGCACTCCCATGCGCGCACTTGCAAGCGCACTTAAGCCACTGGCACGTACTTGCAAACCCCAATGTGTATGCCGTAACACCCACCAAATTAGTATCAAGATACACAAGACAATTATCGGCGTGGGCCAAGCCAAGCGAGTTGATTCAAGTGTGGGCAACCAGGCTGATTCGTCAAGCGGTTCAGTTCCTGACATCGACGCAACACCAGGGCGTTTCCATGGACCAAAAACAAAATATAGAGATGTACCGAGTGCAACAAAGTTCAATCCAAGGCCTGCGAAAATCTCACTTACACGGGTATAGTGCTTAAGTAATGCAATAAAAAACGCCCAAAGCATACCAGCAATAGCGCCAACAACGATGGCTGCACACCAAAACACAACTACTGAATCACCAACTTGATAGGCACGCATCACCCACATTGAGGCGACACCACCAATGGTCATCTGCCCCTCAATGCCAAGATTATACTGACCGGCCGCAAAACTAACAGTCAAACCAATTGCGCACAGTAACAATGGCGCAGCCAGCATGAGCATATCACTCATCCGACTTGGCGTTGATAACGCACCAGTAAACAACACGCGAAGAGCATCAACTGGAGGTACCTGATATGCTAACAAAAGAATAGACGTCAGCACAATTGCACATAATATTGCCGCAACAGGGACTATTGACGATTGCAACAGTTTCATGCACTCACCTCAGCAAATCCAACTCCACCGATCAATTCGGCTAATCGTTGTTCAGTAAGATCCGAACGAGGAATCACACGTGAAATCTGGCCACCAAAGAAGACGATGACATAGTCACTATAGCGCATAACTTCTTCCAAATCAGCGGAAAAGAAGACAACCGACGTCCCGCTATCACGGCGCAACTGCAATCGTTGCCATACCGCAACAGCGGAGCGCGCATCAAGACCGCGTGTCGGGTGTTCAAGGAGAATACCACGCACTTCGTCAGGGATGAGTGCTAGCATTGCACGCTGTTGATTACCACCTGAGAGTAATGAAAGTGGCGTATCAGGAGTGGCTTTGATGTCGTACTCAGCGATAAGTTCTTGTGCTTTGCTTCGTGCATCCTTGCCGCTCGGAAGCAGTTGTGCACGCAAAAGACGCACATGCTCAACCAAATTCATTTCAGCAACGATACCCTCATGTAACCGATCAGCAGGCAAAAACACCACATCGGATTGGTACCCGTGTAAAACATGCTCATCACAGGTTATCTGACCTTGCACGGCGCTTTGCAACCCTGCGAGGTGATACAAAAACATGCGCTGACCAGACCCCTCAAGACCTGCCAAACCAACAATGGCTCCTTTTGGCAATGACTTATCAAATGGACCAAGGCTAAATGACGTATCGCGCATCACTACATTTCGCAGAACCCAACGATCAGCATCTGATGGCTGCACACGTTGATGATTTGCACTTGTATGACTCAACTCCCCGAACATTGCATTGAGAATCACGTCTTTGGATATTGGCAACGTATATTGTACGCCCACTACACAACCGGCTCGTAGCACAGTAGCCGTATCACACAACGCCATGAGTTCATCTAGTTTGTGTGTAACAAACAAAACAGTCTTACCATTTTGTGCAATCGTGCGCAAGGCCGCGAATAAGGCAGTCACTTGATCAGCCGTGATACCCGTCGTAGGTTCGTCGAGAATCAACAACTGTGAACCAGCAATCAGCAGACGCACAATCTCAACTTGTTGACGCTGACCAACAGTCAACGATTGAATTTGCTGGTCGGGATTAATGCTAAAGCCAAGTTGGTCACACCACTGGTCAAAAAGCAGGCGCAGTTGCACACCAGTAGGCATGTGTAAGCCGCACGCGATATTATCGATTACAGAGAATACTGGCACATCGAGAGGATCTTGCCCAACCATTCCTATTCCCGATGCAACAGAAATCGCCGGACGCCCAAGTGTCACTGTAACGCCGTCAATCTCGATTACACCGCTATCAGCCGTGTATACACCTGACAGGATTTTCATGAGAGTGCTTTTGCCAGCACCATTCTCACCAAGTATTCCATGGATTTGGCCAGCCGCAAAATCGATGCTTATCTCGTTATTCGCCTTCAACGAGCCAAACGATTTGCATAAATTGCGTATGCGAACCTGCATCCAGACTCCTTTTGTTGTGACATGATACAAATAGTGTACCTGATAATTATACGTATCAAATCCATCAACTCAGTATGATTCACATCAGTCTATGGAGAACGATCAACAACAGCATTCACGTAATGAAAAAACCAGGCTCCGATATCTCGGAGCCTGGTGCACTGGTGTGACGAACTACTCTGCGGCGCTTTGGCCGTCAATACCCTCGAGCAACTGTGGCATATACCAAATTTGCTCGTCGGTGGCGACGACGCCATCAGCCAAATAATTGGTGCCATCTTGGAGGTTCAACGGACCGGTCCATAGATTCAAGCCACCAGCCAACTCAGCAATGAACGCATCAAGCTTAGCTGAATTGTCAGCGCTCAAGGCATCACCCTTCTTGAAACCGATGCTGCTGGTCTCAAGGTTGTTAATGTCCTTCCAATCTGGAGCATACCAGACCCACTCTGGCTTCCATGTACCGGCTTGGACGTCAGCAATAATCTTGCCGTAAGCTGGAATCCAGTTGAAGAACGGAACACCGAGACATGCGTCTGCACCCTTGTCACACGCAGTCATGAAGTCATACGGCACTGCATAGACGTCTTTGCCTGCGGCACGCGCCTTACTGGCCTCGACAATTGCCTCTGGCGTGTCAATACCCGAAATCACCACGTCATACCCCTCAGCAAAGAAGTCATTGACAACCTTGGTGGGGTCGAGTGTTACACCAGGAATGTTGAACCAGAAACCAATCCAGGTCACCTTGAACTGCAGCTTGGTGGCGTCCTCACCGCGAACCTTGGTCCAGCAGTGCTTGGCGCCGAGATATGCTGAGTTCGTCAAGCGGCGGGTTTCGTCGTTGATTAATGGCCCAACGAACGCAATCTTGCCCTCTGCACTTGTCAACGCAGCTGCACATCCGGCAATCATCTTGCCGTACTCCATGCGCCCCATGACGTTGCCGAGGTTGGCTGGACCCTTACCCGTCAATACGTCGTCACCTGACGCATGAATGAACGTTACATCCGGATGGGCCTTTGCAGCTTCGCGTGTGCCATCCTTGAAGTCGTCTGAATTGGTGATGACCAAGGTGGCGCCTTGAGCAACCAACTCGTCAACAACTTGCTCAACTTTAACATTGGGGCGATCTGCCGGATTTACTTTGTCAACATAGACAAACTTGGCGCCAGGAATTTTCGCCTCGAGGTGTTTGGCGGCCTCATAGTGGGCCTGACTCCAACCACCATCGTTGTACGGACCGACCAAAACCATACCGAATACAAATTGCTCGGCTGGGGCTGCTGCACCTTCGTCAACTGCGGTTGCCGGCTCTTCGTCGGCAGTCTCTTCAGCTGCGGGTTGCTCAGCGGCTGGGGCGGCGGTGGGCTCAACTGCATTCTCTGCGGGGGCACTGGGTGCGGCTGCACAGGCACTGATAATCAATGACAACAATGTCACCATCATGACAAATGCCATTCGTGTCATGCGCTTTCCGTCCATCTGCTGCTTCATGCTACTCCTCTTACCTTTGTTGGCAGATACATTCCCCAAAATATAAAAAAGGCCGACAGTGTCGACCTTGTCTGGGGCGAACATAGAAGATGCGTCAGTGCATCGATGTGTTAACTCGAACTTAATACAAAGTATACGAGGATTTTTTCATGTGTCAACTCTTGAATTATTTTCATAATAATAAGTATAGCTTCGTCTTTCGTTGCTGCAACAATGTTCATATCCTTTTACAGTGAGAATACCGCATCCACATGCTAACTGTATGGAGCTAACGCTCGAATCATCGCATGCAACGCTTTTTCAAGGACATCTCGTTGCGTCGCGAACGTCAACCGCACAAACCCATCCCCTGCAGGCCCAAATGCCGAACCATCACCGAGCGCAACTTGAGCGTGCTCAAAGAAAAACTCGCGCGGCGGGAGTGGCAGATCAGCTTCACGACAATCAATCCAACTTAGGTATGTCGCCTCTGCCTTGTTGACCTTTAGTTGTGGTGCATGTCGTCGCAATACATCGTTGACGAGTTGCTGATTGGCCAAATAATACGCACGCACATCACGGAGCCACTCGTCTCCATATAAATACGCTGCTTTGGCACCCGTATAGCCAAAAATCTGTGGGCTCGTTACCAACCCTTGCATCGCCGTGTAGTACTGTTCGCGCAGTGCTTTATTCTGAATTATCGCCACACAAAAACCCAACCCTGGAATATTAAATGTTTTACTCGGGCTCAACAAGGTTATTGTACGCGCTGCCACCTCAGGCGAAAGCGTAGCAATCGGCGTATGCACGGTATCGCCTAATAAAATCTCTGCATGAATCTCATCAGCACAAATCAACATATCGTGCTCAACACAGGCTTGTGCCATCTCAGCTAATTCAGTGCGACTAAAGGCACGCCCAGTCGGATTATGCGGATTACACAACAAAAATAACCGTGTATTTTCGTCAATTGCCGCCCGAAACGCTGCATCATCGTGCACATAGGTCACAAATCCATCTTGCGTCACCTGATAGCGCAAATTTGCAAACACTCCGACGCGCTGTTGATTAATAGGTCCCTTGGCAATCGGACCATAACATGGCGCATGCATCAATATCTTGTCACCTGGTTGGCCAGCAATTCGACATGCCAAATTAAATCCCTGCACTACGCCAGGGAGATAGACGATCTCATCCGGTGCAATATCCCAATCATACAAACGCTTTAACCGCGCGCGAATTATATCGCCAATCTCAGGTAACTCCCAGTTTGCACCTGGATGAGAAGCATGGCGAATAGCCGCGGTATACCCGAACAAACCATGGTTGACACGATCAGCCAAGGCGGCCGTCACCGCAGGTGGTGGCGCAAAATCTGCTTCGGCAATCCACAGTGGCACAATATCACGATCGTAGATATTCCATTTGACACTATCGGTGTTTCGCCGTTCATGGTAAAAATCAAAATCGTGCATGGAGTACCTCGTTGGCTATCAATTGTTCTGAATTATACATGACCTTTGTTACGGTATGGACAGAATTTACGACATATCGTAGCATGATTTTGCAGACAAAAAGGCAGTGTGTGCAATACACACACTGCCACACCAAAACTACACTAACTCAATGGTTCAAGTGCACGACGCATCGCATCGAGCCCTTCTTCAAGTAATTCGCGTGGACACGCCATGGTCAAACGCACAAAATTTGCCGTATGTGCACCGAAGTTACGTCCATCACCGAGCGCCACGCCAAACTTTTGGAAGTACTCTTTGGGATTACCTTCGATACCCGCCTGACTGCAATCAATCCATGCCAAGTAGGTTGACTCAGGGTTGGTGATTGTCAACTGTGGCATGTACTTTTTGACGTAATCAATTGCAAAATCGCGATTCGCAGCATAGTACGCCAACGTCGCATCGAGCCACTCTTGACCATGTTGATAGGCAGCTAACGCACCAACATACCCAAAGATAGTTGCATGCGGCACCAGTCCAGCCATTACCTTCTTATACTTAGCGCGGAGCTCGGGATTTTGAATAATTGCAAAGCTGAACCCAAGACCTGGGATGTTAAATGTCTTGCTTGGAGCCATCAGCGTAATCGTGTGCTGGGCAATCTCAGGTGAGAGTGTCGCAGTTGGAATATGTGTACGGCCATCAAGCACGATGTCACAATGGATTTCGTCCGAACAAATCACCACACCACGATCAACACATGCTTGAGCCATTTGGGTCAATTCTTCGCGACCTAGCAAACGACCAGTTGGGTTGTGTGGATGACACAAAATAAAGATTTTGGTGGCGTCAGTCATGGCCCCAGCAAAGGCATCCATATCAAAGTGATAATCGATAATACCTTTGTGAACCGACATCTTGAGTTCAGCCGTCTGCGTAATCATGTCATGGTTTGCAGCAGCACCCAAAATCGGTGGGTAGTTGGGTGTTTGGACCAAAACACCATCACCGGGTTTGCCTACGGCACGACAGGCAATGTTGAATCCCGTCACGACACCAGGCACATAGACCAAATCATCTGCGGTAATCGTCCAATCGTAAAGGTCTTTCATGCGCGCAATAAGCAACTGGGCTAATTCAGCAGGGGCACCTGCGTACCCGTAGATGCCGTGTTCGGCACGCTTGACCAGCGCGTCAATCACACCTTGAGGGGATTTCAGGTCAGCGTCAGCTACCCACATTGGTAGCAAATTGTCTCCGTACAAGTTCCACTTAATACTGTCCCCACCCCGACGATCGACGACTGTGTCGAAATCGAAACGCATCTGATTCCTCCTAGTTGTATCTGCTGATGCACGCATAGTATACCACCGTGTGCAAGTGGGTTTTATGGACAAAAATTAACCGCCTCTGTAGCCCTTTGTGGCAATTCAACACGCAATCATCGCTTATAATAGGCATATTACAGCGACTGATTGATTATGTACGGACACAAATGACACAGAAAACATCATCTCCCTGGAAATCACGCGCACTGTATCAGACCATTTCACGCCGGGTTTCGGCACAACCATTTTTGTTATTCGTCGTCTGGCTCGGTTTTACCATGGCAGTCGCATTGACTGTCAGCATCCCTGTATATGCCGAATCAGCCGGATATCGCTTGTTGATCAATTCAATAAGTGAGAACCAACAACCAGGTACACGGCTACCACCGTTTGCGCTGATTTACAAGTTTGGTGGCGCATCAACGCGTCCAGTCACCTATGAGCAGTGGCAATTTGCAGATAATGCGATGCGCAATTTACCTGCATACGGCATTGATTTACCATCGCCACCGTTGGTACGATATGGCGCAAGTGAAAAGCTCGAAATACGATTTCCTGACTCGAAACCAACCACGCCATCAGTGGTACGTGCGCGTATCGGCTTTTTGAGTGATATTGAGCAACACATCCGTATCAGCAGTGGCAACATGCCCAAAGTGTGGGATGGGAATGGACCAATTGAGGTGCTCGTGGCCCAGAGCACATCCGACAAAAATACTATTCTACTCGATGATGTCTTTTTGGCACAAAAACGTGGTGGCAAGTATGCACTCGAGGCCAACGTCAAAATCGTTGGTATTTGGCAACCTCGCAACGACAATGACCTCTATTGGTTTACCCCAGCTGCTGCGTATAGCGATGTATTTTTTGTCCCAGAACAAACGTGGCAACTCCTCGTCAATCGCCCCCCTGCAGAATTCGTAGAACAAGCAGGGTGGTATGCTGCATATGATGGATCAGGAGTTCAGAGCAGTAATACGCCACAAATCACCAATGGAATCACCACGGTAACAAGCGAGATGAGTCAATTATTACCGGGAGTTGAACTCTTTCGCTCACCACTCACACAACTCCAACAGCAACAAACCGAAGTCCGTCAACTCACGGTAACACTCTTGTTGTTTGGCGTGCCGTTAATTAGCCTGTTGTTGGCGTTTGTATGGCAGATTGCCGGCTTGCTCGTCGCACGTCAAGAACTCGAAATTGCCGTACTACGCAGTCGTGGCGTAACGCGTCTACAACTATTGGGTATGTCCGTTGTTGAGGGCGGCATGATTGCGCTGTTCGCCCTACTTGCAGGGATCCCGCTCTCCTTGCTCGTTGCCCGGGCAATTGGGCTCACTCAGTCATTTTTGCGATTCGGTGAACTGAACATCCCAGAGCCACAACTACTCAATCAAAGCTGGCTACACGGCGGGCTCATCGCAGCATTTGCCATTCCTGCAATCACGTTCCCTGCGTTAAGATTGACACAAAATACAATTGTAACGTTACGTCAATCACAGGCACGACAAAACCTACCTCCGTGGATCGAACGCTACTTTATCGACGTCTTGTTGTTTATCCCAGCGTGGTATGGCTATCAACAGTTATCTGTTGGTGGATCAATTGCGGTTCCAGGTCTCGAGACCGAAGGCGGTCTCGACGATCCGTTCCGCAACCCATTGCTCCTACTCGCTCCCGCATTATTTATTGGCGCTGCAACACTATTTGCGATCCGTCTCTTTCCGAGGATTGTGACACTTGTGTCTCATATCGTGCAACGCACATCAGGCATCGTCGGCATCTCAGCGCTACGACAGCTCGCGCGCAACCCGGGTAGCCTGCGTGGACCAACCCTGCTGTTGATTTTGACGATCAGTCTCGCCACATTTACCGCTTCGATGGCGCGCACACTCGATCAATACAGCGTTGACCGCGCCAATTATCGCAGTGGTGCAGATTATCGTTTGTTACCGAGCACCATGATTGGCACTAGCGTCGACATCGCGGGCGATGTACCTAACCTACCTGATCCCGACCTCATGTCGGGGCGCACCCAACTCTCAAGCACCACGGGAGAACAATCACCAATTGTTTCGCTCGAATACTTATATGTCCCTGTTAGTGATTTTGCCGAGATTAATGGCATCGAGGCGGCCACATTAGTTGCCCCAAGTAAAGTGGACATGACCATCAACGGAACAGCCAAATCAGGAGTGATGTACGCGATTGATCCAACCACATTTGCGAGTGTAGTTGCGGACACGTGGCGGAACGACTATACAAGTCAATCATTAGGTGAACTCATCAATAGCATGAATGTCAATGTCGACGATGCAATTATCTCGCAACGACTGGCTGATGAACTTAATATCACCATCGGCGATCGATTTGAGGTGGTTGTTGATAGCCTAGGTAGCCGTCGTAGCATGTCTGTTGCGGTTGCAAATATCATTGAATACATGCCCACACTTTACAACGAGGGGCCATATTTTGTTTTAACGAATTATGAGCACATCACCAATGAACTCGGTGGCAGATACATGTACGAAATATGGCTGCGAAGCGATGGCAGTGATAATCTTCAAGCCGTTCAATCAGCTGCGTTCCGCAACTCGCTCCGCGTCTTGCCATATACCCCAACAGCATTTGTGAGTGCCGAAATCTTGCAGCCACAACGGCAAGGATTATTTGGTTTGCTATCAATCGGATTTGTGGCAACTGGAATTATGTCAATGATTGGGATGCTTGCATACATCTTGTTGACACTACGAAAGCGAAGCGTTGAGTTTGGTGTGTTACGCGCAATCGGGATAAGTCAGACATCCCTCAGACTGACGCTTGCACTTGAGCAACTCATCACTATCGGATTTAGCACTCTGTTAGGACTTGCAATTGGTGTGATTACCAGTGCACTCTACTTGCCATTCCTCAAAGTCAGTCAAGGTGTCTACCCCGAGACACCGCCATTCTTAGTCGTGTTTGCTGGCTACGACACTGGGCTAATTGCAATTGCAGCGATTGTATTAATGGGATTGATTATTGCACTCGAGTTGTATGTGATTCAACGCATGCGCATCGGTGAGGCGGTCAAGCTCGGTGAGGCAGTATAGTCTGAGCAGACGAAAGCATATCCAACTATGGTATATTGTCAGATATCGTCCTAAATATCATCTTACGTGTAAAGAGGATCAAATGACCAATCGACCATCGCCAAAGTTTACTGGCATTGACACTTACGCAGACGTCAAGGGGCGTTACACGGTGCGTTATGCATCTGACTGGCACAAGTTTGATTTGGACTTCGGGCTTGAAGGTGCACTGTTCTCACCATCAGCAACCAACACAAATACCTATGTTGCCGTGTGGTGCCAAGGTCTCGAGTTTGCTGCCGAGGCCCGTGATGCCGATGACATTGCCAAAGCATTTGATGAAGGTCTCGCACAGCTTACTGATTACACCCTAGTTGAGGGTGATGATGTGGTTATTGGCAACCTCATCAAGCTCGAACGCTTCTATACGTTCAATGATAACGGCGTTGTACGCAAGCGTAAAGTTTGGGCCATGTACGTCGGCAAGTGGTTAATTGTATTGACGTATCAAGGTGAAACAGTCGAGGAGTGGGAGTACTGGTACGCGATGGCCAACCAGTCATTCTTTCACTTTGTGATTCCACCCGAGTTATGGTTCACCATGGATCGCGACTTGACAGTCAAAGGCACACCATCAACACGTGTACCACGTGGTAAAGCCAAGAAGTCCTAACATGCCAACATTACTCATCTGGGGTGCGCATAGCGCAATTGCCGGCGCGACTGCGACGCTTTTCACACAACACGGCTGGACAGTAGTTGGTGTACAACGCCCTGGTCGCTCACACCACAGTGCATTTCATAGTATGTACGAATGTGACTTTGTGGACGCACACGCCGTCAACCACACTATTCTCCTAATTGCACAGGAGTACGGGAGTGAGATTGATATGCTTTTGTATGCCGCTGGCACAATGTTCGGGCGTAAACTCGCTGACACTACTGTAGCCGACTGGCAGCGTGTAATTGGGGATAATCTAACGGCAGCACATCACATCACAACAAGTTCATTGGCATTGTTAAGTCCAAACGCGTCGATGTACTATTTGACGGCCTATTCCGAAAAAATCCAATTGCCTGGGATTGGCGCATACGCCGTAGCCAAAGCGGGTCTCGAAGCATATGTGACCGTGCTTAGCAAAGAAGAACGGCAAAAACGGGTCGTCAATGTACGTATGGGAGCAATTGACACACCACTGTGGGAGTCTGCGCCATTTAAGCTACCACGTGGCGCACACGACACCCAGTTTGTTGCGCAGGGCATTTGGGATGCGATGAATCAACAACACCGAGGCACACTCGATCTCTAAACAACCCCTCCGAGAGCGAGTGCTCTCGGAGGGGTTGCCTTACTTTGCATCGAGCCAATTCATATACGCATCAAACGAACCATTAAAGTAGATATGCAGCACCTGATTAAATGTCACGCGCTGGGCGGCATCAAACACTTCGTCTTCGTCGTCGCCGTACGCAACGAGCATGGCACGATCGGGGTGATACTCGTCCTCGCCTGGAGGAATGACCATTGCCAACCATTGATCGGGATAGCGTGACTCGATTGCTTGCACATCCTCAACCAACCCGCGTTGGTCCATCCCGGTATACGGACATCCACAATCACAATTCGGCCCACAATTACTATGGTCACCGGTGCCACACGACATGCTTGTTCCACCATGTTGGGCACTTGTCAAACGAACGGTAACTGGCATTTGATATCCTTTGGGGTATGCAGATGTATGACTACACACTCCTGGCAGTCAACCTACATATGAATTGGCGCACCTGTTGCGGCAGCATGGGCTGCTTCACCGATGGCCTCGTACAACGTTGGATGCGCATGAATGGTCTTCATCAACGACTCTGATGTTGCTTCGTGTGATAACGCGATACCACCCTCAGCAATCAATTCGGTCACACGTGGACCAATAATATGCATGCCAAGCACTGCGTCATACTTCTTCTCGGATACAATCTTGACGAACCCACTGCGCTGGCCGAGAATCGTCGCTTTTCCGTTACCAGCAAACGAGAACTTACCAACTTTGACATCATACCCCTGCTCACGAGCCTTGGCCTCAGTTAGACCAACACTGGCAATCTCAGGTGAACAGTAGGTACATGCAGCAATAATACCGTAGTTGATCGGTGTTGGGTGATGCCCGGCAATCGCCTCGGCAGCCAAAATTCCTTCAGCAGACGACTTATGCGCTAACCACGGCGTTGTGACTGCACAGTCACCTACTGCATATACCCCCTCGGCAGTTGTGCGCATCATTGGATCAACAGTAACAAAGCCACGTGCATCAAGTGTCACACCCGCAGCCTCGAGGCCGATATCCTTGGTGTTGGCGACTATTCCGACACCAACTACGGCACGCTCCGTCTCGATGACCACTTCCTTGCCTGTGGCATCGGTGATATTTGCTTTGATACCAGCACCAGTCTTGCTGATGTTATTGAGCTTAGCACCAGTCATAATCGTGATTCCGCGCTTTGCTAAGGCCTTGGCGAGCTCGGCACTAATCTCTTCGTCCTCATTAGGCACGATACGGGGTAATGCCTCAATCAACGTAACTTTTGAGCCGAAGGTAGCAAACATCGACGCGAATTCAACGCCGATGGCACCGGCGCCTACGACCAACAACGTTTGTGGTACAGACTTCATGCTGAGAGCTTGCCATGACGACATGATGTACTCACCATCAAACACCACGCCAACAGCAGGCAACTCACGAGGCTTCGCACCAGTAGCAAGAATGGTGTTCTTGGTCGTTACCGTGGTCTTGGCACCGTCGTTACCAGTCACGACGATCGAGCCACGACCAGCTAAGCCACCAGTACCGTTGATGACATCGACCTTATTCTTCTTCATCAAGAACGAGACGCCTTGAGTCATCTGCTTGACGACACCATCTTTGTTGGCGATGGTGGCACCCCAGTCGAGCTCAGCACCACTTACTTTTACGCCAAACTTTGCACTAGTATGAATTTCTTCAAGAAGATCGGCAGTATGCAACAACGCTTTGGTGGGAATACAACCGACATTTAAACAAACGCCGCCCATCATCTGACGCTCAATAATTGCAGTTTTCAAACCGAGTTGCGCAGCCCGAATCGCTGCCACATAGCCACCAGGGCCAGCACCAACGACGACCACATCGTATACTTGTTCACTCACATCAGTTCCTTCTGCTTCGATAACCGGCTTTATTCTACCACTGATTACCTTATTGGTCACAGGGTTAGCTCGACTTATTGACGTACTCTTCCATCAAGGCCAGTTGACGCGCGACCTCATCAATTGCCACACGTTGTTTGCGATACAAATCCGACTCACTCAGTGCCAGTCGGTGAGCCGTATCACGAATTTTGCGCCCTTGCAAAAAGCGCATTTCGAGAATGTTATAGAGCATCCATTCATTCGCCGTACTCGGCAACGAATCATCTGGGCGCAAATTAGCAATTGCTTGGCGCAAAACGCTCTGAAGTGCTTTGGTCGAGCTACCACCTTGTGCATCAATCAGCGTTTTGACTGATTTTAATCCGAGGAGTGGGCTCTCTGAAAGTTTGGGACCACCCCAATAGTGATTGAGTGCGTCACGCACCAAATGCGTAAACTCCGGCATCAAGGCGACGTCGTCCTCGAGTAATTGTAATCCCTCAGGAGTTGCCTGTTCGATGCGGGAACTCAGTTGGCGAAGTGTACTCATCTCCGGCCCCATTGTCCGTAGCGTATCAAGCAAGCGCTGTTGCATCAGCACCATCACTAATGCATGTTCTATTTGATTAGTTAACGTGTGAATGAGTTGTTGAACTTCTTCGGACAACCCAACTTGCTGATGTTGAATACCGAGCACCCCAACGATCCGCTGGTCAGGATCTTTAAGGTGATACAACGTATATTCATGGTAATACATTGGCTGCGTGTGATCGTGTTCCTCAAGTTCATAAAAAAGTCGTTCTAACGGGAGTTGCTCAAACAACTTACGCAAACGACGACGTGGGCCAACAGACATTTTGACGGCGTACCCCCCAAAATCATCTGGCGCTGCCACAAATGCCGAATCGCTCCGCACCGCACCACAAATCACGGTCAAACTATTTTCAAGTAAGCGGCGCAAATCATTTTGTGTAAATGTATTACGTGGCAATGATCGTAATGTGGCCATTTCCTCCTCGTCGCCTGCATACACCAGCATATCAAGGTACGGGCGAATCAGTCCGACCAAAATCGGCATGAGTACGGTCATGGTCATGATGCCAAAGACTGCCCATGTCTCCTCAGGCAAGCGCGAGATGCGCGCAAATATAGGAACCGTCTGTAAGAATAAAACGATACTGACTCCCACAAATGGCCCATACAACCACCATCGCATAAAATCATGCTTGATGATACGGTCGGGCTGTGTCGAGCCAACAAACATGGCACTGTAGACAGTAATCAACATGAAGATTGCAGCTATTGGTGCAGCCAGTGTTGCCAGACCCAAACCTATTTGCTCAGGCAACATGTACGCAGACGGCAACAAAGATAACACAGGGAAGCTGAGTAAAATAGCCCCGTACCATCCTGCTATCATGTACCCGAGACGGCGTCGTAACGCTGGTGTGAGCGCAGCGGCACGTACACGCCAAAGAATAATCCATGCAACCGTTCCCAGAGAAAAGGCATACACGGCAATCACGGCAAACAATGGTTCCGGTGTTAGTGCTGGCACTAATACCGAACGCAACGGCATTGAAATGAGCCAATCGGTTGATATTGCTATCAAGGCAACAATAGCAACAACGATATAATTCGTTACAACCACCCACAAACGCTTCGGCAATACACGAAGTTGTGCCGCCAACACAAGTGCCATATCAAGCATGCCTGCAGGAACAAGCATGATTCCAATCCACGATCCACGCAGGATAATCTCAAGGATTATGCTATCTTTGGCTTGACGTACCAGCACATCTGCAGTCACCGTTGTTACAACACCAAACAACAACACCATTAGGGCACGTGCTACAGCAATACCACGTGAACGAATAATCAAATATGCCCACAAAGAGAATGTAACAACGAGTGTGATGTTGGTAACAAGGCGATTGATGATTATCAAATATTCTGCGAGCACACTATCCTCTTTCACTTCGTGCGCAATTATAGCATACCCAAATTTGCGAGATTTCTCATCTACAAATAAACTATGTTTTGTATAGTAATACTGTGAGTTAAGACAAATCACTTCGACGCTTTGAAAGGAATACGGATGAATTCGTTACGGACCACCATTTTGATGGCTGCGTTGACAATTCTCTTGATGATGGTTGGGCGTGTCTTGGGCGGGACTGGCGGTATGTTTATGGCATTCATATTTGCATTTGCCATGAATTTCGGTGCATATTGGTTCTCAGATAAGTTAATCCTGCGCATGACCCGTGCGCGCGAGCTAGGCGACAACGAGGGCATCGAGTTGCGCAACATGGTAGCCCAGCTAGCACAACGTGCGCAGATGCCGATGCCCAAAGTATATGTCATTGAAGATGCCACACCAAATGCATTTGCGACCGGGCGCAACCCTGAGAATGGTGTAGTTGCCGTAACCACTGGCATTACCCATATTTTGACCAAGGATGAGCTTGCAGGCGTTATCGCTCACGAGTTAGCCCACATCAAAAACCGAGATACGCTGATTAGCGCCATCAGTGCCACCATGGCTGGCGCAATCTCAATGATTGCCGACATGTTCCGATGGATGACAATCTTCGGGGGGAACGATGAGGATGCACCAAACCCGATTGCAATGATTGCGCTTTCGATTATTACACCACTCGCCGCTACGTTAATCCACATGGGCATTTCGCGTTCCCGTGAGTACTTAGCTGACGCAGGTGGTGCCGAGATACATGGCGACCCGCTTGCGTTGGCCAATGCGTTGCGTAAGCTCGAGCGTGGCGCACAGGTATCACAGCTCCACACCAGCCCGGCCACTGCCTCGCTCTACATCATCAACCCATTCAGCGGTGGTGGCCTATTGAGCTGGTTCAGTACTCACCCGCCTACCGCTGAGCGCATTGCCCGCCTCGAAGCACTTGCAAACAAGCGCTAAACAATAATACAAAACCGCCCACACGCGATGCGTGTGGGCGGATTGTATGCTCGCTAATTCACTACCATCAATACTGCTACACAGAACAAAATCTGGATCACAACGGATGCGCCTTGGAGCATACGCGAAATTAGCTTTTCATAGCGGAAGAAGAGCATCGCGCCAATCAAATTCGCCAACGTTAATGCAAGCGCCGTCAACGGCAAAAAGAGCGTTTGATGGCGCGGGCGCAACTCAAGCACACCACCAACTGCATCGAAACGCATTTCAACCTCGTTGGCAAGTGTAGGATAGTACCACGCAATCAACCCAACTGCAATAATGTTGATGAGACAAGCAATGATCAACAATAATTTACTGCTGTTATCATGCCAAAATGCAGTATTGAACCACGGACCTGCTTCATAATCTGGAATGATACGTTTTGTACCACCTAAATTACGGAGTTGTTCGATTTCTTGAACGAACAGTTCAATTTCGGCAGGTGAGATTGCATACGTCGTGTGAGCAGTCACAATAAACAAACATCGGCTAGCTGGGAGTGAACTACGAATTAATACATTGTCATGGCCAACTGCAGTACCTTCACCCCAATAACAACCGATTCCTTGAGTGAGTGGTTGCGGCAGATTTTCGACTTTCATGCCGAAATCGATGCGCTCGATTTGATCGAGTTGTACCGCTTCTACGTTACCCAATGATGCAATAAATACTGCATTTCGATCAAGTCCGTACCAGAGGGTCACAGATTGAACCCACCGTAACCAAGCAAACCCAGACAACAAAAGCATGACGAGCATTGCAACAAATTGCAAGAAAAAGCCAAAATCAATTTGCCACGACTGCGGTTCACCTACAAAAGCGCTCGAGATAAGCCATGCGAAGGCAATAAATCCCACACTGAATATGACCGCAATTGCTAATGCCAACCAGCGCCCAATTGAAGGAAATGGCTTCCAGCGACGCATTATTCCCTCCACAAATAAACAGATGTGGCAACAGTGTACCACTGTTGCCACATACGTATGTACGATTACGGCTTTGCGGTTGGCGTTACTGTAATGGTAACGTTTGGAATAGCGGTAGGCGTATCAGTTGGATAGCCAGCAAGTGGTGCAGTCGGCAACACAGGGGCTTGATCCGTCGGCTGTGCTTCGAGGGTGGCAGTTGGAGCAACAGCATAAGACACGCTGTACTTTTCATCAAGGCCATTGTACCACTCTTCGTACGCCTTTGTACGGGCTTCTGCGAGCTGATCATCGAATGATGGCACTTCGATGCGATCGAGACGAATCACGTGCCAACCGAACGCCGTTTGCACGGGCTCACTGGTGTATTCACCTTCGGCCAATGCAAGAGCAGCAGCGACATAGTTTGTGTCATACTGCGTACCTGCAATTGACTTGCCGGTAGCATCAAACTTGTCCATTGCGCCATCCCGTGACTTACTAGTGAAGTCGTCAGAGTCTGCCTGGAGTGTCTCAACAAAGTCAGCACCACCGTCAAGCTTTTTGATGATTGCTTCAGCGCGAGGCTTGGCCTCATCAAACAATTTCTGACGATCGGCATCAGTTGCCCCTTCGGGGACATCGACACGCACCAAAATGTGGCTAGTCTCATATCCGGTAGGCGTCGTTGATGCAGTAAATGAATCGGCTGGAATCAGGTTCTCTTTGACCTTCTCAATCAACATCGTGCGTGAGTATTGCAAATCAAGCGCAGCCACAAAGTCTTCACGCGTCAACTTTGGCGTGACACCTTGTTGCGTCAAAGACGTTTGATAACTTGCAAACAACTGGTCAACGATGTTTGGGACCAACGTTTGTGCTTTGGATGCATCTGGGGTGGCAGTAGGAGGCACTGCTGTTGGCTCTGCATCTTCGTCTGCTGAGGCTGTTGGTGCGGGGGTTGCCGTTGGCTCATTCGGATCGACAACAGGGAATGCAAAGCTAAAATCTGCAACTAACAACTGATCCATACGTCCTTTATCGGGAGAGACATTAAACTCGGTTTGTGCACCGATACGCAACAACTGACGATTGACCCAGTCTTGCACGACCATGTCATCAACCGGAGCAGTCAGCGAAATTTTGTTAATTTCTTCTTCGATGAAGGGATTTTGTTGGGCATAATTGGTACCAAAGGTCCCACCGAACGTTGCAAGCAATACATTTTGAGCCATGCCAGAAGTCAATGCCAAGCGCTTCTCTTGGACATATTGATTACGACTCAAAGCAACATCGCCCACACTTGCAACCTGTTGATTCGGCACATACACCAAATCGTACAGTGCACCAATTACCAATGAAACAAAAGCAATCCCTACAGCGGACAGTGTGGTCCACATCACTGTCCGACGGCGTCGATCTTCACGATCGCGACGAGTAATTTGACGATTTGCAGCAACGCGACTTGCCTGCTCGCGTGCATCGTGTGGTGGTTGTGTCATGCCAGACCTTTCTGCATGTCATACGCCCAATAACAATGATAGCGGTGCGTCCTTGTTCAGAGACGCACCGCTCATACCTACACAGTCTAGTTACGAGCCGTTGCGCCAACGAAGGCCATCAAAGCCATATGACGGGCACGCTTCACGGCCAACGTCAGTGAGCGCTGATGCTTGGCACAGGTGCCGGTGCGACGACGTGGCAAAATCTTGCCACGCTCTGACACGAAGCGCTGCAAGCGCTTGAGGTCCTTGTAATCGACGGTTGGAATTTGATCTGCACAGAAAATACAAACCTTGCGACGACCACCAAACTTGCGACGCTGACCAGCAGCTTTGCGATTATCTTCAGTCATGATATTCCTCTTGATAGGTTATTCTTAGGCTTCGGTGCTGGGAGCTTCGGCTGGTGCAGCATGCACTTCGACTTGCGTCAACATGTAGCGCAATACTGAGTCGTTGAGCTTCAAGGTGCGCTCAAGCTCACGAATCTGCAAGGTTGGCAATGTGCAGGTAATCAACACATAAAAACCCTCGGTGAAGACACGGCGGCTTGACTCACCCTCAGCGTACTCACGCATTGGGTAAGCAAACTTACGGCGGCCCCATGGCGAGGTCTGGGCTACTGCGTTGACAGCACCGCCTACAGTAGCAATCTGCTGTGAGACACGCTCAATGGTGGCGTTAATCTCTTCTTCCGATGAACGCATCGGAGATACGATGAACAGCAGTTCATAGTCACGTTTACGATCGCGCATGATTACTCCTCTGGAGTTGCCCCACTCAGTGCGTTGTATCTGCGCAGACACATCGATGTTGGAGCAGAAGAAAAACAATTCCAAGTGAGGATTATACCAAAGAATCAACTTCAGATGCAAATACAGGCTAAATCTCACCAACGCCCCAACTACGAACCAATGCAACCAGCGAGTCTGCCTCCGCACCATTCGTCCCAATTAGTATCAACCCGCTTGGCCAGCGCTGCCCCACAGTTCCAGGATGAACTAACACTGCGGCATCTGGATCTTCTCTGCCGACGCCGACACGGCGCATATACGCAGTTACGTCATTGAGTGCAACAGCATCCGGCGCATCACGCCCAAGAGCACACTTTGCATCAATAATCAGTGATCGACAACGCGTCGCATCACACACCTGCCAAAGCATCACATCAGGAACTGCAACCCGACCATCACGCGACCAGCCGGTCATGGCCTCGGTTGGTGCCAAGCGCCGCTGATAGGCACACATGATGCCGGCATCGCTGAGATATTCACGATTACCATTGATTAGGTGCGGAATTTGCGTAGCATCGCACCCCAATGCTCGAAGCACGACAATCCATACCCAGCGTTCATATAGGAGTGCTACATCAGCAGTTTGGCGCATGTCCCCATGCAGATTTGACCGTCGACAGAGTGTGAGTGCATGATTGGCACGTTCAATCAATTCTGTTAGCTCAGTATGCACTGTTATCGGCGATAACAGTCGTTGCCGAATCATGTTAATCAATTCCAAATGCGGATAATCGGCAGATTGTGCAATTCCATCAATTACTTGCCTCAACAAAGAAATAGATGCATGTTTGTTCCGTGGTTCGGCTGATTTGTGCGTAAATGGCACAATTGTTGAATCACGCAAAACAACACGATCAACGCGTAATTGCGCAGGAGTCTCACCTTGCCACTCATGCAACGCCTGTGGCGCTGATGAGTGCATCAATCGCAGAATCGTACGTAAAAACGCCTCGCACGTCATGCCGATCAGAGATTCAAACAGAGAGAGTTGAATACCAACCGTTTGCCATGCACTATGCCCAAGACACAATCGTGCATCAATTGCAAACAAACCATCACTCAGTGCTCTCACAAATGCACCATGTGCGGACGAATCAACACACTCGATTGCAACAACCTGCACGTCATCATCTCGCTCAATCACCATCACATGGTGACCAACTCTGCGATGTGTATGCCATTGCCACATAGTGGTACTACCAGATACGCGTTGCAACAGCACACCATCAATTGACAACGTATGCGCACGTTCCGCCTGCAACACAAGATGCAAATGTGATAGGAGCACTACATGCGTCTGCGTTGGCGCAATATCAATGAAATGACTCGTTTGCGTTGCCATCACCCCTCTTATCACGACATGTAATGGTATGATACTCGTATATCAAAGGATAATGATATGAACTATGTCGACATCATTATTATTAGCGCAGAAAAGCAAAAAGGAAGCGACACACCATACACATACCATTCTGATCAGCAATTGTGCCAAGGTGATATTATCTATGTGCCAATGGGTGCACAAACAGTAATTGGTGTGGTCATGCTGGCCCATACACAAAAACCACCATTTTCGACTCGAGTAATTACTAGCACTACACCTTTTCGCATTACTCCACAGCAGATTGAACTTGCACACTGGATAGCACGTCATTATCACACCAATGTAGCCTCGGTGCTTGGCTTGTTTGTCACACATGCGGTTGTTCCGTCGCCCATCCGACAATGGCAACTAACTGAAGCGGGGCTCAATGCGTCACTCACCGAGTTACCGACCGATGAGCGTGGCCTGCTGTTTCTTATGCGCGAATATCACGTCCTCAGCGAGAAAGAGCTCCTGACAAAAATAACAGTAGACCAACGTAAACTTGCCACTCTGCGGAAGTGGCTGGTTGCACGCGGGTATATCGTAGTAACATATCGTGTTGATGTACCTCAGGTACAATTACCTTCAGTTAAAATTGTTTGTTATGTTAATTCAATAGGAAAGCGAACACCAAAACAACAAACTGTCATCGATGCATTGCTCGCAAGCCCTTCACATCAACTCCCACTATCACAATTTACCAACAAAGCGATAATCAAACAACTAGTTGAACGACAAATTTGCACAATTATTGAAGTACAACCATCGCTGGCACCCGTAGGACGTGCAGTGCAGCTCTCTGCGGCTCAACAGACTATTTCACAGCAAATTAGTGCCGCGTTTGGTCAACATGAGACATTCTTATTGGACGGTGTAACAGGCAGTGGCAAAACAGAGATTTACTTTTCGCTTATCGATCAATGCCTCGCAAACGGCAAACAAGTCTTAATGCTCGCACCTGAGATTGCGTTAACAACACAACTCGCTGCCCGTTTTGCCAAACGATTCCCTGGCCGAGTGGGAGTGATCCATGGCCAAATCACACCGACCCAAAGACGATTACAGTGGGTACAAAGTCTTGAACAACAACTCCCTATTATTATCGGCCCACGTTCCGCACTGTATGTTCCACAACCAAACCTCGGACTAATCATTGTGGACGAGGAGCACGACACTTCATACAAAAGTGAGTTTGCTCCATTCATACATGCCAGAGATGCAGCCATAATGTACGGTAAATTTGCAAATGTACCGGTAGTCTTAGGCAGTGCAACACCATCAGTTGAACTAGTGTATGCGGGTATGCTGGCCAAAATCACCCATTTACATCTCCCTGAACGATTAGACACAAACGGCACCCAGATAACACGACCACCTGTACGGATCGTTGACATGCGCAGCGAAGTATGTATTGACTCGAGTGGGCTTATTGGGCATACACTAGCAGAACAGATTGATGCAACGCTCTCTCAAGGTTACCAAGTGCTACTGCTGCTCAATCGACGTGGCAATACAGGCGCACGCATTTGTCGTGCTTGCGGCGCAGCAGCACGATGCCATAGATGTAGCACACCAATGGCAATACATTACAAGGGGTCGTTACAAATTAGTATGTGTCATACCTGTGGCGCACAACGATATCCCGAGACGCATTGTCAGGAATGTTACGGGATCGAATTTATCGAATACGGCAGTGGCACACAACGCGTCGTGGAGATCATGCAAAACCGATTTCCTAATACACCCATTATTCAATGGGACCGCGATACAGCCGACAGCGCTGCCGATCATAGCGAGTTACTGGATCTCGCACATGTACAGCCTCAATCTGTGATTGTAGGAACGCAGATGATCGCCAAAGGTCTTGATCTACCTCATATCCGCCTAGTCGGCGTGATTAACACTGACATCGCATTACATCTGCCTGATTTTCGCGCAGCTGAACGCACATTTCAACTGCTCACACAAGTCGCAGGACGTGCCGGGAGACGACAAGGTGATGCGCGCGTCATTTTACAAAGTTTCCAGCCGGACAATTATGCAATCCAGGCAGCGGCTCGATACAACAGCACCGAGTTTTATACGCAAGAACTCGCGTATCGTGAACATCTCGGGTATCCCCCCTACCAACGGATGGTCAAGTTAATGTGGCAACATCAATATGCACAGCAGTGTGAGCAACGTGCAATCAGTGAAAGCACAGCAATTCAAACAATTATTGAATCACAAATGCTTGAAGCTCGGCTGATTGGCCCCACGCCGGCGTTTTTTTCACGCATTCGTGGTCAATATCGTTGGCAACTGATAATTTTGGCAAGAAACATCCGTCAAGTACTCTCAGCCATTGAAGGAACACATCATGCTATAGTAGACGTGGATCCAATCTCGTTACTCTGAGGCACTCATGCAATTACGGCGGTATGCGTGGATATCTTTAATTGTTGCAGTTGGCGTTATCTTTCTCAAAGTAAGCGCATATTTACTGACAAATTCAATCAGTTTACTTTCAGATGCACTTGAGTCTATTGTAAATGTGCTCGGTGCAACTGCCGCGATGTGGGCATTGGCAGTTGCGGAGCAACCACCAGATGACGAACACGCATATGGTCATGACAAAGCAGAATTCTTCAGTAGTGGCTTCGAAGGTGCACTCATTATGGTTGCCGCATTTGGCATAAGCGGCAGTGCAATTTGGCGGCTAATCAATCCATCCGATGTTGATGTAGATGCAATTGGAATCGGCCTTGCAGTGCTCACATCGGTGATTAACTTTGCCTTAGCCCGATGGCTTTTTCAGGCAGCTAAGAAACACGAGTCAATTGCTCTTGAAGCTGATGCACATCATTTAATGAGTGACGTCATCACCTCAATTGTTGTGGTAGCAGGCGTCATTCTTGTAGGAATTACGCAATGGCATTGGCTCGATCCAATCATGGCTTTCGTAGTGGGGCTTAATATTATTCGCATGGGGTGGCAACTCATACGGCGGTCGCTTGACGGGTTGCTCGACCCTGCATTCACGACTGATGAAATCGCCCAAGTGCATGGTATACTCGATAAGTTTGCCTCAAACGATATTTCGTTTCATGCTATTCGTACGCGCAAATCAGGCATTCGCCGGTTTGTTTCACTCCATGTACTCGTACCTGGTGATTGGAGTGTACAACGAGGTCACGAGCTCTCTGAAGAGATCGAATCTGCCCTCCATACAGTTGTTGCCAATTTGCATGTTATCACGCATTTAGAGCCGAAGGAAGACCCGGCATCGTTTATTGATATTCCACTCCACCGAGGCAAATCGGTACGTTAGTCAGGTACTATCAGCGCTTCGGCTAACACATGAGTGACACTATGCACTAACGCATCCTTATGATGTTGCGTGGTAATCTGCATCGTCATATCAAGGGTACGCCACAACAGCGCATAGCGTTTGACTCGAGCAACCTCGTTACTAGACAATGGTGCATGCGAGGTATATCCGTCAATAAATCCTTGGCGAAATCCAGCACCGAGTGACGCACGCATACTTGATGCTACATCAAACATCGGGTCACCTGCCACAATTCGCCCTGAACGCATCAACCCTTCAACTTGGATATTTCCATGTACCATGACCATCACCGACTGACGCTCAATCCCACCAAACATCACACTCGCCTCAAACTGCTGTAACGACGAATGTTTCGTCGTGTATTCAAGTAACTGCCCAAGCAACCGTGGCCCTAGCAACTCCAGCAGTCGTTCATAATAACCGCGGTCTGATAACCATTGTTGAATAACAGCATGCCAAGATCGGGCAGCCCATTTACCTGACACCTGCGGTGCACCCAATCCATGTGCCGCAATCAAGTGGAGACTACGAATTGTGCGGCCAACCTGTTTGGCAGCAACACGTTGCATCACATCATCTTCAATGGCATATAATGATACCCCTGCGATGAATGAGTAAACTGCATAAGCCACAGGTAACGACGTAAATGTGACATCGTGCTTCAGAAGATGTGGCAATGGTAAGTGCTTGGTGGCAGCCATTTTGTTGAGGTACACCTCAGATACAAGCTGTTCAACAGGTGCAAATACCACAATAGCCGTCGATAATCCCACTACTCGCACCTCAATGCGATCTATCGTTGCATGATGTAAATGGATGGTATCGGGGTACAACTTTAGCGATGAAATCGCTACCGAAACAAAATCTCGCAACCGGTTGAGAATCGGCCGCGTAAAATCACTTGTAACTTGAACATCAAGCATTGCCAAATCAGCTGCCGCTTGGAGTTTTTCGTAGACATCATCCGAATGACCAAACACCGCATTTACCTCATGAATAACACGATTATCTCCCATCGTAGCACAGCAGACGTATCTATACAAACACAAACAGCCAACAATCGTTGGCTGTTTGTGTGGGGGTGATTCAGCGCTTGAGTTGCGACATTATTCCTCAGGGAATAATGCAGTGCTCAAATAACGCTCACCATTACTGGCTGAAATAAAGACGATGGTCTTGCCTGCATTCTCAGGGCGAGCAGCTAACTGTAACGCCGCAAATGCAGCAGCTCCTGAGCTGATTCCAACCATCAAGCCTTCTTCTTTGGCAAGCCGACGGGCAGTTACAAATGCATCATCATTTGTGACTTTGATGACTTCGTCATAAATCCCGGTGTTCAATACGTCGGGCACAAAACCTGCACCGATCCCTTGAATCTTGTGGGGGCCAGGTTGGCCACCAGACAACACAGGCGAAGCCTCTGGTTCAACCGCAACAACCTTGATGTTTGGGTTAAAACCACGTAATACTTCACCAACACCGGTTACCGTCCCACCTGTCCCTACTCCAGCCACAAAAATATCAATGTTCCCAGCAGTGTCGCGCCAAATTTCCTCGGCAGTAGTACGGCGATGCACCTCTGGATTTGCTAGGTTCTGGAATTGTTGGGGAATCCAACCCCCAGGCGTATCGGCTGCGATGGCTACTGCACGTGCAATCGCACCTCGCATACCCTCACTTGCTGGAGTCAAGACCAACTCAGCACCGTACCCCTTTAAGAGCTTGCGTCGCTCGATACTCATCGACTCAGGCATCGTCAATATCATGCGGTACCCGCGGGCTGCTGCGACCATGGCCAATCCAATACCAGTGTTACCACTGGTAGGCTCAATGATGACTGTCGTGCTAGGTTCGATCAACCCTGCCTTCTCCGCAGCATCAATCATCGCAAAACCAATACGATCCTTGACGCTACCACCCGGATTAAACCACTCCAACTTGGCAACTACAGTCGCACTAGTTGAACGAATCCGTACAAGCGGCGTATTACCGATTAAATCCACGATGCTGTTGTAAATAGTCATGTCTTCACCTTAATGTTGAGTTATATACTCAATTTACTCATTTATTATATAAAGTTTTTTCTCAAATATCAAGTGATGCAACTTATCACTAAGTGGATTCGTCAGACAAGCGTAGAAGAAGTATATGGAGGCAGATATGACTCAAGAAGAACAAAAGGCAGCAGAGACCACCCAAACACCTGAATCAGCACATGCACCCGAGAGTGGGTCCTTGGCACAAGAACTCCGCACGTTGGGGAGCCAGCTCGAAACAGTAGTGCGGGCATTCTTGGAGAGCAACCGTGCACACAGTATGCAGCAAGAGTTGCAAAAAGGTGTGAATGAACTGGTTCAGAAGCTACAGAGCGCAACCACCAGTGAACCAGTTGCTGAAGTCAGCGAGAAAGGCAAACAGCTAGTTGAAAAGGCATTTGAGAATCCTGCAGTCACCGAAGCACATGCCAAGGTTGTCAAGGGGTTAAATAGCCTCAACGAAGAGCTTCGCAAAATGGCCACATCGCTCGCTGAAGACAAGCACACGAACGACAACACCACACCAAAATCCGAGTAACCAACAAAAAGCACCAGTCGCGAATTGCGACTGGTGCTTTTTGACGATACTAGATGCGCAGATGATCATTCATCAGTTTTGTGCTCAACTCCCAAAGTTTACGACGAGCCGTGTAATCATACGAAGCGCGTGAAGATGGCACCGGCTTACTCTCGACGAAATACCGACCTGTCACTCCATTAAGCTCTTGATTTGTCGCCAAGTAAATAGACGTTTGGGCACCTTTTTCAGGCGTAATCGCAAAATACTTTTGAAGCACTCCAAAAAACGTAGAGAAAAGGGATTGGTCTTTGGCAAAACCCGTATTCACAAAACCGGGATGAAGCGCATT
>JBKCLM010000104.1:0-2730 GCA_046300655.1 Chloroflexota bacterium
GTGCTCAAGCTCGCATCGTGCATGCAGCTCTTCGGCGACATCAGTGCCCAGCTGAGTGATGCGAGCGATCCGTGGATTGTCGCACTCCGCCATGATTGCCCGCAAGTCATCCAGCTCCTGCAGGCACAAGGGCACATACCCTCAGCGTGAGGAGTCGTAGCGATACAGCACGTGTGGGCGGAGTGGATAATCTACGAACTGCCTGTAATCAAAGTCGTCAACCGGGTTGACGTGCAGCGCAATCGTCTCCATCATCAGCCATGAGGTCATGGTGTCATGCACCATAAACGATACGACATAGGCACCGCTCGTGTGTGTATTGCTCAATTGCGCACTGCGCCAACGAGGACGAGGCCTAGACACAAAGTTGCATAACGCGACCGTGGTGGTGGTCACAAACAGGTCAATGACATTCGTATACGATTGGCCGACACTGTGGCAGATTCAGACAAGCTCTCCAACAGTCAGTCGATTTTGCACAATTATCGTGCGCTTGGTGATGAGGTACGGGAGCGTTTTAAGAGTAAAAAAGAGGGCTCGCTCTGGTATTATCGGGCTTTGGCCAACGCATGTATGGCGGCACCAAACAACTACCACTACAAAGCACTGGTCGAAGAATTAAATCGTGTGGTATCACAAATTAAATAACTCCTACGCCATTCATACTAATGTTGTAATTTATTAATTTGTATCAATCATATTATTGACTTTAATTTACAATAAACTTACAATACACGCATCCATATGTAAACAAATATTTGGCGTTTCTGGCTTCATGGGATCACTATTACTATGTAAGGGGGTTTCACATGGTCGCACCCAAGTCGCTCATTTGGATCGTGCTAGTGAGTTTTTTTCTACTGCAATCAACTGGAATTGCAGCTGCATCAAGCACACAGGCCGGCAAAGCCACAGTTTGTCGTGATGTAACCACAAGTAACCCTACAACAGTCATCACAAAGGAACGGCATACGATCTTGGTTGCACCACTCGAGTGTTTACCCACCAGTATGCTCCAACGTGCGTTACGCCAAATTACAGAATCACAAACAATGGTATCACCTGATTGGACGTCGTTTTATTTTGGTGCAAACGCAATCCCCATGTATCGACCGGATATTGGTACCAGCAAACCGGCCTACTACGAAATCGAAGTATTCTCTGATGTGACCCGGAGTAAAAGCGCCGGATACATCGTTCTGACGAATCCAGCCACAAAAGCGCAAGTATCAGCGATTGAACGCATTGACTATCCGATTGCGCACTGGAATAGTCGCGGTAAATCAGTGACCACTACTCTCCTCCAAAAATCCAAAGTGGCCACAGGAAATGTGCTGATTTGGAAGATGGACACGCTGAGTTATGTGGCCACTCGCAACAATCTGATTGCTGGTCAACTCGGAAATATGCCGATGCCACTATCCGGATTAACACAAACCGAATTTAATACGTATGCGCAAGCCAGTAAAAATAGCTCAATCACAGATACTGCAACTCGAAGCACGAACGACACCAATTACAAAGGGACTTTTACGCGTACGACCAGTGGGCCTAACCGCGCAGAGGTCAGTTCGTTGTTCTCATTTATACGCCCAACGAGTTTTAGTGACTATACAGCCAAATATGCAACAGGCTTTCAACCGCTATTAAATAGTTTGCGGAAACAAACCTTAATCGATTGGACCTATGAAGAAAAGCTTAGTCCGAGCGAAGGGGTATATAAGGTGCCAGTACCAGAAAGTTCAACGACGCTCTTTCCGATTCCTTTTGCAGGCATCACTAGCAGCGATGTACTTATTATTGACACAAACAATAAAATCTTTACATCGGCATCGTTAACACAATCACGAACGCAACAATTCCCGATGCTCCGATTGGTCACTGGTTCGCTTGGCACTACGCTCAAAACCGCCACAGCCAGAGTATCGGTAGGTGGTGTAGTCAAAATGAATATCACGTTCTACTTAATTGACAAAGATAGTGGGAGAAGTATCTCATCATCAGAAAGAAGTGGATCTGGTCGAAGTCATGGAAATTACCAATGGCATACCTTCTCAGCAGGCACAGATGCTCATCAACGGATGTACAATCAATTTTCGTATCTTGGATGTGCAGTCGGATGTGGGAGCGTGGCCTGGATGATGCTGTTTGGCTGGTATGACTATCGTGCCTCTGCTGCTGGCGGCAGTGTGTACGGTCGTTGGAACACGTTCCGTGAGGGCGGCGTGGCCTCAGGGAACCCAAGTAATCTCGCTGGTACAGCACCTGTAAGTAACAATCCAGGAGTTGAAACCGCCATCAAAAATATCCGTAATCGCATCGGCACATTCTGCGCCTTAGATTCAGGGGCAACTCCGCCGTGGAATATGCCCAATGCGTCTGGGTATCTGACTGAGATGCGTACCGGTTTAGGCATTAGTTCGCACTGGAACTCTGTGGGGTATCACGAAGATGGTCTCAGAGATATGGCGATAATGGAGATTTCTAGTCGTGGGCGCCCGGTAGTTATTGGCACGGGACTTCTTGCCCATTACCCTCTTGCCTATAAATATCGTTGGTACACGCGACCAGAGACTTGGGATGAAGGGTGGCTGGATAGCGACAATATTACATACGTCAGGCAATTCTACGTCAATCAAGGCTGGGGTGGAAACGAAAATGGGTGGGTATCAGCTGGCACTTGGTTTGTCGGGCGCGGTCTTCCATAGGCCAGCAGTCGTATCACATCAC
>JBKCLM010000105.1:0-75913 GCA_046300655.1 Chloroflexota bacterium
CGCTGGATGAACGGTCGTGCGGTTGATCAAGTCGAGACAGGATCGAACTATGCTGTTGTGCTCGGCAAAGATAATCGTGTCTACGGCTGGGGCAGGAACGACTTCGGCCAGTTGACGATTCCGGCGGCTGCCACCACAGGCGTCCGCACCATCTCGGCTGGTTTGGGGCACGTGATGGCGATCAAGACCAACGGCAATCTGGTGATCTGGGGTCGTAACGACTTCAAGCAACGTGAGGCGCCAGCGACTGCCCGCACGGGCTTGAGTGCGGTCGGCGCAGGTCACTCACACTCACTGGCCGTCAAGGGCGGTCGTGTCATCGCCTGGGGCCGCAATACCTGGGGCCAAACCAACGTACCAAGCACATTGACCAATGTCATTGCAGTATCGGGCGGTTTTGACCATTCACTCGCGTTGCGCAGCAACGGTACCGTCGTGTGCTGGGGCCGCAACAACGAGAACCAGTGTCGCTTGCCGAACGGTATGACGGACGTCATCGCCATTAGTGCCGGTGTCGGCTACTCGTTGGCGTTGACCCGTGACGGTGTCGTCTACGGCTGGGGCCGCAGTGACTTCGGTCAGGCAAACGTACCGAGCGGAATTAGCAAGGCTGGGACGATCTCAGCCGGCTATGTGAACTCCGTCATCGGTCTGCGTGACGCCAATGTGCTGGCATTCGGTGATTCATCACTGGGTGCCTTGGTCTCACGCACGCCAACCGCCACTCCGTAATCGTACGTACGGTATCGCCTCGCTGTGTATACAGCGAGGCGATTTTTTGTATTTCTATACAAAAATTTTAGTAAATGATGATTAAATGTAAATGAAATGAAATTATATTTGCATATAAAAATGCAATAACAGATGATGTAGATGCGTTTTTGTGCTGAATCAAAAATTGTTATAGAAATGACATTTATGTATTGATTTTCTCATGCAAAATCACAATAAATCACATATTCTAGTAAATGTAGTAATACAAGATGATGGTGACGATGTGCCGGAATGATGTGTGTATATTGGTGTTTTTTGATAATGTGTAGGTGAATATCATGGTGCAACATATGTTGAGAATGCTGGTATTTGGTGTGCTATTTATTTTGTCGGTAATTGTCCAACCTATGCCCCCCACCGCGGTATTCGCTGAGCGGAGCGAGCCACGTACGATTCCTACCACATCAAATCCTGTAGGTAATGGCAATCCGGGTGTGCGTACGATGGCGAATACGTCGTTCGAGCTCAAGGACTCTGGCTGTAGCATGTCGTCGTATGAATACGCGCGTGAGGCAGATATCCGTGGATGGTTGACATCGGCACCATCGGGAACGGCATCATGTAATGGTGTTGCCTATAGTCCGACGCGCACCGGTCGTATCATCGAGCTCCAAGTGTATCGTGCCGCGCAGCCATATACTCCCGAACAAGGCAGTACATTTGCTGAGCTGAACGCCGATTACGCATCGATGCTCTACCAGCCACTGTGTGTGGCTAGCGGTGAGACATTTGATTTTCGCTTTGCCCATCGACCGTTGGGTGACCGCGTTGATATTGTCGAATTTCGTTTTGGTATTCCGAGTGGGTTACAAACGGGATCACGTACGGCAGATAGCTATAGTCTGCAAATTATGCGTGGTGCCACTACCCAATCTGGTGGTGTCGTGACTGCTGTGAACCCGACGCAGTATACTGGCACAACGCTAAATACATCGACAATCTCAACCAATAAGTGGGGTATCTACTCTGGTTCATTTACGCTCCCTGCCACCGGTTGGACGGGTATTTTCAATGTGGGATTCTTCGCAATTCAAGGTGCAAGTAACACGGCTGGTAATTTGCTCGATGCCATTACACTCGGGCTTGACCCAATTATTGACTTAGGAGCAAGCCGCGATACAACGGCCCATGAGCAAGCTACCCCGACATCACTCTCAATTCGTATCAATGGTCGTATTGCAGCCGGTACCAAACTATTGCTGACCAAAAGTGAGGGGAGTGCTGATAGTGACAGCGACTTTAGCATTGGAACGGTCTCGGCTGGGGCCTATGGCAATGCTACAGTTGAGCATGTTGCTGGCAGTGATGCCTGGTTGATCACGATTCCGGCTGGTGACTATGATGGTGGCGTGAATCCGAGTAATAATATGGGTGGTTTACGGGTACCGGTGAACTACTCGTATGACATGGTTGCCGAGGGTGATGAGTATGTGATGTTCAACATTGAATCCCCAGGGACGGGTGACTCAACCACAAATTGGGCGCTTGGTGACCCAACCTGTGATGGCTCCGAAAAGATCGATGGTGTGGTGTACACGATTACCAATATTAATCCAACTAACACGCCGACATTGACGCCGACAAATACATTGACACCAACGAATACATTCACACCAACCGCAACCCCGACGAATACGGCCACATTTACACCGACATCGACGCCGACAAATACATCGACGCCGACGAATACGTCAACTCCCACGAAGACGTATACTCCTACGAAGACGTTTACATCGACACCGACGAATACAGCCACCAACACGCCGACAGCAACGCCGACGTTTACGTTTACGCCAACCAACACGTTCACCCCTACGCCACACCCATTTGCTATCCGCGATGTGGCCGTTGGTGCCTCGTTCACATTGGCCGTGTTGCGAAATAATTCGTTGGTCACTTGGGGCTTTAATCGAGAGGGACAAGCCTCTTTGCCCCGCTGGATGAACGGCCGTGCGGTTGATCAAGTCGAGACAGGTTCGAACTATGCGATCGTGCTGGGTAGAGATGGCCGCGTCTATGGTTGGGGCAAGAATGATTTCGGGCAACTTACGTTTCCACCTGCGGTCTCAAGTGGCGTGCGCACCATCTCAGCGGGGTTGGGGCACGTGATGGCAATCAAGACCAACGGCGACTTGGTGATTTGGGGGCGTAATGACTTCAAGCAGACCCAAGCCCCTGCTGCTGCCCGCAAAAATGTGACGGCAATTTCTGCCGGGCACTCACATTCGCTGGTGGTCAAATCAGGGAGTGTCATATCTTGGGGCCGCAATACCTGGGGCCAAACAACGGTGCCTCGGGGGCTGACGAACGTGGTGGTCGTTGCTGCAGGCTTTGATCACTCATTGGCACTCAAAAACGACGGCACGATTGTCTGTTGGGGGCGCAATAACGAGAACCAGTGTCGGGTGCCGGAGGGCTTAAAGAATGTTGTTGCGATAAGCGCCGGTGTTGGCTATTCATTGGCATTAACGGACACAGGGTTAGTCTATGGCTGGGGGCGCAATAACTTCAATCAGGCGACTGTGCCGATTGGTATTGGTCCTGCTGGAGCGATTGCTGCTGGCTACGTCAACTCGGTGATTGGGATGCGCGACGCCAATGTCGTTGCGTTCGGTGATTCGTCACTGGGCTCACTCGTGTCACGTACGCCGACGGTGACCCGCTAGCTATCACGTATAACAAGGCCCGCCATGCATACGCATGGCGGGCCTTGTTGTTTGTTACCGGCGGGCGACGCTGATATCGCGTTCACGCGGCAATTCAAACCAGGCATCGTTACACTTTTGCATGGCCTCGTCATCGAGTACCAGATTGAGATTGGCCAGTGAGTCCGCCAATTGCTCAGGGCGACTCGCACCAACAATTGGAGCCGTGATACCGGGCTGACTGCGCACCCAGGCTAGTGCGGCGTGAGTCAGGGCAATCCCGCGTTGTGCAAAGTATGCGTGGAGATTGGCGACGACCTCGTGCACTACATCGTTCCAGTAGCGCTTACGGTAGAGTTCACCGGCTCCATTCAGCTGAAAGCGCGTGCCCGGCGTAAGTGCACGTTGCGTGACATACCGACCTGTCAGCATGCCACCCGCAAGTGGGTTGTAGGGAATCACCCCGAGGCCAAATGTGCGGGCCACGGGTAGAATCTCGTCCTCAATCATGCGGAAGAGCATGTTGTACCGCGGTTGCAACGAGACAAAGCTACTCAAGCGGCGCTGGTCACTTGTCCACAAGGCCTGCATAATCTGCCAGGCTGCGAAGTTTGAACAGCCGATATAGCGTACTTTGCCGGCCCGCACCAAATCGGTGAGCGCCTCGAGCGTCTCCTCGATGGGCGTCTCGGGATCGGGCGCATGCACTTGGTAGAGGTCAATGTAGTCGGTGCCGAGGCGCTTGAGACTGGCATCACAGGCTGCCATGATGTGCCGGCGCGACAGCCCCTCGTTATTGGGGCCAACGCCCATGGCGCCGCGACATTTGGTGGCGAGCACGATGTCGTGGCGGTTCTGCCGGGCCTGCATCCAAGTACCGATAATCTCCTCGGTGCGGCCGACGCTGGTCAGGTCGCCGCCGAGGGGGTAGACATCGGCGGTGTCAATGAAGGTGACGCCGTGATTGATGGCGGTGTCGAGGATGGCATGTGAGGTGGCCTCGTCGGCCTGGTTGCCGAATGTCATGGTGCCGAGACAAATCTCGCTGACGTGCAGGCCGGTGTGTCCAAGACGTACGTGTCGCATCTGCGCTTCTCCTTTTGCAAAACAAAAAACGAGTGGAGGCGCACCCTTGCCTCCACTCGTCAGAAATTCGCTCTATGATTTAGTAACGGTTGTCGTCACGTGGAGCGCGGCGTGGGCCGTTGCCGCCGAAGCCAGGCTTTTCGTCTGACTCGTTGACGCGCAACTGGCGACCCTGTACCTCAAGACCATTGGTGGCCTCGATAACTTGCTCGACGTTGTCGACTTCCATTTCGACAAAACCAAAACCGCGTGAGCGCTGAGTATCGCGATCAATAACTACACGGGCGCTGTACACTTCGCCGTGATCAGCAAAGGTGTTGCCCAAATCTTCGCTCGTCATACGCCACGGCAAATTACCCACAAACAACTTGACACGCATTCGATCCACTCCCTCTGCCCACCAACTGGACATTGCGAAATGTTGCATTTCGCCTCAATTAAGCCATACCCGTTCGCCAATTACTGACGTCTTGCCCCACAGCCGGACCGCCTTGCGTATGAACTACACAACTCGCATCCTGCCAGGTGCAACCAGGGGTGGCGGCGGAAGGTGGGACTTCGACGATGCATGTCGTAGTTCGCTACGTTTCAATTGACATTATCATTATATCATGAAATTTTAAGGTTCATGCAATACGTCACTAACCTGTCAGACCAGATTGTTTACGATTCCAAAGAAAATCTCCGCCAAAATGGGCTCGATACACGAACCTATCCGACGGAGATGCCCCAAATGTACCTTATTGTGCGTTGCCGAGTCGTAACATGGTGGCCGCCATCATGCGAATCCCGTTGCGGAAGTCGCTCAAGCGAATGTTCTCATTCGGCGCATGAATACGCGATCCCGAATATCCTACGCCCAACGTGATAATCGGCACACCGATTTCGTGAGCAAATAAGTAATTAGGCCCTGATCCACCCGACATCGGCCAAATATGCGGTGGTTTGCCATAGACATCGTTGGCAGCTGCCGTCATCATCTCAACCAGTGGGTGGTCAGGGTCGGTACGAGCCGGGCGGCCTGCGCCAATAACGGTAATCTGCACATCATTGAAACCGTGCTCGTCGAGGTGCTTGCGGAGTTTGGTGACTACCTCCTCAGGGGTTTGATTAGGTACGAGGCGGAAGTCGACTTTGGCGCTGGCCTTGGCCGGTAACACGGTCTTCTGACCTGCCCCTTGATACCCCGAGGTGATGCCACAAATCGTGCAGGTCGGCTCGAAGATCTCGCGCCGGCGTAACTCGACCCCACGGGCATCCTTGAGGAACCGGGTATTGCCGAACAGCTCTTGCATCTCTTCATCACTATCGGGCAAGGCGGCGAGTAGCTCCATATCGCGCGCAGTAGGAGCGATGACATTTGCATAAAAATTCGGCAGCTGGATTTTTTCGTCTTGGTCCTTGAGCGTATTCAAGGCCCACACCAAGCGCCAGGCGGCGTTGGGCAAAATCGAGCCGGCGATGCCCGAGTGGGTGTCGATGCGGGCTGTTTCGACCGATAACTCGAGATAACAAATGCCGCGCAAGCCGAGGTAGCTAATCAACTGCCCATCGCTGTTGTGTGAGCCAAACTCCCAGACACAGGCATCGGCTTTGAGGCGATCACGATTGGCCATGATGAACGGCGCGAGGTTAGGGCTAGCAATCTCTTCTTCACCTTCAATCAAAAACTTGACGCCCACTGGTAACTCGCCGAGCACGTGGCGCACCGCAGCAATCGCCGCAATGCGACTCATCAGCTCGCCTTTGTCGTCGGCCACGCCACGGGCGATTAACAAATCATCCTTGCGATGCATTTCGAATGGTGGCGTATGCCACAAATCAAATGGCTCGGCAGGCTGAACGTCGTAGTGGTTATAACAGAGGATTGTCTTGTCGCTACTGCCCTTGGCCTCGGCGTAAACCACTGGATTTCCGGCAGTCGGCATCAGACTGGCAGATAAGCCGACATCGCCGAGTAATTCGGCGACCCGATTGGCACATGGTTCAATACCTTGGCCTTGCGCTGCCACACTCGGGATGGCACAGAGTTCGCCGAGCATCCCCACAAAACGCTCAAGATTGGCATCGATGTATGCATCGACTTGTGCCCGTACAGATGGATGAGTCATGAGCCTTATCCCTTTAGGTATGATGAGATACACGCACTTCGTATAGGCATTATACAAGCATGTTGTTTGGAGACGTTCCACTGTATACGGCACATGCGTTTGACGTGGTGGGGTGGATGCTCTACCATGAATCTGCATGCTAATGCAGGGGAATGGAGTAGAGATGCGAATCGTGGTAACCGGCGCAAATGGTCAGTTGGGTCGTGCAGTGGTCAACCGCTTTCAGGCACATCACGACGTGATTCCACTCGGCCATGCCGATATTGAATTGACTGATGCCGCGAGTGTGGCACAGTTGACCGCCTTACGGCCTGCCGTGATTATTCATGCTGCTGCCATGACCAACGTGGATGGGTGTGCCCAGAACCCCGATCAAGCCTATCGTGTCAATGCACTTGGCTCGCGCTGGGTTGCTATGGCTGCCAAACGCAGTCATGCACGGTTGGTCTTGATTAGTACCAACGAAGTCTTTGATGGGCAAGCCACATATCCCTACGGTGAATTTGATGTGGCCAATCCGATTAACCCGTATGCCCGCTCGAAGTACGCCGGTGAACAAGCTGCCCGCGAGATCCTCGATCGACTCTACGTTGTCCGCGTCGCCTGGTTGTTTGGTGGCCCACGCAACTTTGTACGCACCATATTGCGTCTCGCAGCGACCCAACCGCAGTTACGCGTGGTTCACGACGAGATCGGCTCGCCAACCCATGCCGGTGATGTGGCACACCTCCTGCCTGATTTGCTCGACAGCAACGCGTACGGGACCTACCACTTGGTCAACGAAGGCGCCTGCTCGCGCTATGAGCTGGCACGGGCTGTACTCGATGCCGCAGACCTCACGCATGTGACAACCACGCCGATTACCTTGGCCGAATACCCGCGTCCGAGCCGGGTGCCACCGTATACGCCACTCGCTAACTATGTTGGCAGTGCAATCGGCTTACGCTTGCGCCCGTGGCAGGAGGCCGTCACCGAGTTTGTCCATGAGTGTCGTAAGGAACAGGCGTGATTGACGTTATTGTGCCCAATTACAACGGCATCCAGCACTTGACTATCTGTTTTGACGCGTTGCGTCGTCAAACCCGCCACGCTGACATGCGCGTGGTCATGGTGGACGATGCATCAACTGATGATTCAGTGGCGTTTGTGCGCGCACACTATCCCGAGGTGTACATCATTGTGATGCCACAAAACGGCGGTTTTGTGGCGAGTTGTAATGCGGCAATTGCAGCGAGTACTGCTGACTATGTCGTACTCCTCAACAATGATACCGAGGTAGTACCAACCTGGTTAGCCGAGTTAATCGGCACACTTGAACGTCACCCAGAGTACGACATTGCTGCTAGCAAATTGATGCTGTTTGATCGCCGTGACGTGATTCATTCGGCTGGTGATTTTTATCGGGTTGATGGAATTCCCGGTAACCGCGGTGTGTGGCAGCACGATGCACCGCAGTATCAACAGCAAGAAGAGGTCTTTGGGGCCTGTGCTGGGGCGTCGGCCTACCGACGGCGTGTCATCACGTTGTTGTCCGTGGACGGTGCATTTTTTGATCCTGACCTCACGATGTACTGTGAGGACGTCGATCTCAATTTGCGGGCGCGATTGCATGGTCTGCGTACGGTATTTGTCCCGAAAGCGATTGTCTACCATCGATTGAGCGCTACGGGTGGTGGTATGTTGGCGAGTTACTATTGTGGGCGTAATTTTGCCTTGGTGTGGCTCAAAAACATGCCTGATGCACTGTTGCGCCGCTACGTTGGTGTTATGCTGTGGCGTCAATTTGTGCTCATGCTGGACAGCCTTCGGCATATTCGTGGGCAGGCAGCCCGGGCCCGCTTGCGCGGACAATGGCACATGCTCCGTCAACTAGGTAGATTTTGGCGCAAGCGCCGTGATATCCCGGCGAACGTGGATGAATCGCAATTATTGCTGACCTATCGGTGGTAAAATTGATGGAGTGTGTAATAGGCGTATTCAGGTGAAAAAGTGAGCGTGTGGTGAGTACTGCGAGGCAACCTCTTCTTTCAATTGTTATACCTGCATATAACGAGGAGCGCCGTTTGCCGGGTACGCTTGCGGCTATTCATGCATTTGTGACCGATACACAACTTGCTGTTGAGGTATTAGTCGCCGATGACGGTAGTCGTGATGGTACTGCGGCGGTCGTTAATGCATATGCCCAGACATGGCCTGCATTGCGTCTGTTGGCGCTTGACCATCGTGGCAAGGGGTTTGCCGTCCGTGCTGGTGCACTCGCATCGCAAGGACGCTATGTACTGTTGTGCGATGCTGACTTGGCTGTGCCGATTGCGGAGTGGCAACGCATGCTCCCTCTGCTTGAGTCAGGCTATGATGTGGTGATTGGCTCCCGCGAGGGCCAAGGCGCGCGCCGTGAGGGTGAGCCTGTGCATCGACATATCATGGGGCGCGTGTTTAATACGCTGGTGCGCTCAATTGTGGTTGGCAATTTTCATGACACACAGTGTGGCTTCAAAGCGTTTCGTACCGCCGTGGCCCACGATCTCTTTCATCGTGCCCAGATCTACGGCGCAGATGCCCCAGTCATCGAGGGGGCGGCTGTGACCGCCTTTGATGTCGAAATCTTGTATCTTGCGGTGGCTCGTGGCTATCGCGTGGCTGAGCTCCCCGTCTTGTGGCACTATGGCGAGGAGACCAAAGTCGACCCTATCCGGGATGCCATGCGTAATCTGCGCGATATTATGCGCGTGCGGTGGCTGGCCTTGCGCGGTGAGTACCGCCATCTTGATGATCCACGCGTCTAGCTTTTTTGTCTCATAAAAACACAACACCGCCCGAGCAGGAATGCTCGGGCGGTTTCGTCGCTTTGTGTTACTGCCAAAACTCCACAAACGATACACCCGCTACTGGGATAGTGGCCATCAAGGGCTTGTCGAGTGTACCATCGGCCGGATTGCGTGGCACAATTGCGATGTAGTTGTCGTGTTGACACGCCACCAACAAATACGTCCCGTCCGGGCTAATCGCAAAGTTACGTGGCCACTTGCCACCACAATCATACACACCGATGCGCGTCAAATCGCCATCGGGGCGAATTTGATAGGCCGCCAATGTATTGTCCGTGCGCGTGCTGACATACAGGTGTGCGCCATCCGGCGAAATATGGATGTCGGCCACAGTGTAATCGTGATTGACGCCGTTAATCGTCGAGTGGTCTGCCACGTGCTCGAGTTGCCCATCAAAATAACGAAATACCGATACACTACACGCCAACTCATTAGCCACATACAATATTTGGCCGTTCGGATGGAAGATCGTATGCCGTGGCCCGTTGCTGGCTGGCACCTTCACTGTGTGAATCCGATCGAGCGTCACGAGCTCCTCGTTAATTTGATAGACCACCAGCTCGTCGGTGCCGAGATCGGCCGCAATCACATATCGGCCATCGGGCGTGAAGACGCTTGAGTGTGCATGCGGCCCCTCTTGGCGACCACTATGCGGGCCACTGCCGTGATGTTGTCGCAAATCGTTGAGTCCTGCGATGGATCCATCGGCGTCGATTTTGAGCAATGCCATGTTGCCGGTGCCATAGTTGGCAACGACCGCAAATCGTTGCTGGGCGTCGATGGTGATGTGGCACGGCCAATCGCCGCCACTCGGGCGGCGTGGCCCATGGTGGAGAGCATCGTGGTGGTTGCGCGTAATGGCCACGACGCCACCAGGCAATCCCGCGCCGCGATTGGTCTCACTGACGCTCCAGATGCTGTCGCCGCGCCGCGCCAAGAATGACGGGTTGTCGACGCCGGTCATGACGCTGACAATCGTGAACTCGCCGTGTTTGTTGTGGTCAATGATATAGACACCAGGTTGATCGGAGTTGGCATAACTGCCCGCAAGTATGCGTTGCATAGAGATCCTCCTTGTGATGGGTTACCAGTTGGTGACCGAACCATCGCGACGGCGCAAATGTGGCGCCTCCCAGAACTTCCAGGTGTGCTTTTTGGCGGTCTCCTCGTCAAACTCGATACCCAAACCAGGAGCCTGTGGCACATCGAAGACATTGCCGTTCAGTTTGGGATGGACGGGGAAGAGGACATCCACGTCGTTGATGCCCTCACCACGATATAAGTTTTCGCTCGGCGATACGCGCACTTCGAGCCAGGCAAAGTTGGGCACTGCTGCTGACAGGTGAATCGTTGCCGCAGTGCAGACTGGGCCGAGTGGATTGTGTGGCATCAGGTCGATATAGTGTGTCTCGGCCCAGCCGGCAACTTTCATTGACTCGGTAAAACCACCCACGTTACAAATATCAAGCCGGGCAAAGTCGGTCAGGTGGCGCTCGATGAACGGCGCAAACTGCCACTTGCTGGCGAACTCCTCGCCGACAGCAAACGGAATATCGGTCATGCGTCGCAACGCATCATAGGCCTCGGGCGTTTCGTCGCGAATCGGCTCCTCGAGGAAGTCAATTGTGCCCATCGGCATGCGCTGACAAAACGTCGCCGTCTCGGCAATCGATAAGCGATGGTGGTAGTCAATCCCGAGCGTCAATTCGTCGCCGAGGCGCTCACGAATTTTGACGAGCGTCTTGGCGGTAAGCCCCAGCGTCTCACGTGGCTCAAAAATCCCCTCACCATGATTGCGTGGTGACAACATGCCAGTGCGAATCACGCGCCAGCCGTGATCCCACAAGAGCTGGGCACTGGCAATCATCTCGTCAGGTGTGCCACCTGAGGTCGTGACAAAACACGGGATGTGATCGCGCTGTTGACCACCGAGCAGTTGATGGACAGGTACACCCAACGCCTTACCGGCAATGTCGTAGAGCGCAATGTCGATGGCGCTTTGGGCGGCTGTCAAGACGCGCCCACCCTCGAAATATTGACTGCGGTAGAGCTCTTGCCAGATGCGCCCCATGTGCATGGGGTTTTGACCAATCAAAAACTCGCGGAAGTGGTTGACTGCGCCCATCACGGCCAACTCGCGACCGCTCAAGCCCGACTCGCCGAGCCCATAAATACCTTCATCGGTCTCGACTTTGATGACGAGCTGATTGCGTACTCCTACCCACAACGGGTAACACTTGATGTCTGTGATCTTCATTGATTACTCCTCATCATGACGCCAGCCGAGCAGACGTTCGGCTTTGCTACAATCAAAAAATCCCGCATTACCCGTCAGCTGTGGTCGACGCTCTGCATTGGGGTAGTATTGTGTCGCCAAGGCGGCACTGTCGGCGACGCTTGCCGCAGTTGGTGCCACGATGTAGAACACCTCGTGCCCTCGCCATTCAACTTGCATGGCTGCCATACAAGCCCGTGCCGCAGCCTGTGGGTGGACATAGGCCCACAAGTGCTTGATGCCTGGTTCGGTGTTGTCCCAGTTTTTGAGGGCAAACTCGCGTGGCACAATCCCGTGGAAGCGCATACTACTAATGGCCACGTTATTACGCCGGCGGGCAAACGTGTCGCCTTGTACCTCAAGCACCCACTTTGACAGGCTATAGGGATCCTCGGCGTAGCAGGGGTGTTGCTCGTCAAGCGGCAAGTAGTCATAGCGTGGTGACTTGCTAAAAACACCGCCAATCGCATTGATGCTTGATGCCATACATATGTGTGACATGCCAAGAATCTCTGCCGCCATCAGCACGTTGTAGCTGCCTTGTGTGTTATCCGCAAAGACTTTGGGCGCCGGAGCATTCATCGGGGTGCGATGTGCCGCCAAGTGAATCACGCCGTCGCAGCCCTGCATGGCTGCGACAACCTGACCAAAATCCGTCACATCGACGACGAGCGCCCGTGATCCCAGTGGATTGCCCGGGGTTGGCGCGGGGAGCGCACGATCAATGCTTACCACACTATGCCCCGACTGAATCAGCATCGGGATTAGAACGCGGGCCAAATCACCATTCCCACCAGTCACTGCAATACGCATCTGTGTCTCCTTTGGCATCACTACGCCGTTATGCGGGTGTGGTTGTTGTCTGTACGGGAGGATGTATGTTGGTGAGGGTATCATGTTGCGCAGCAAGCACGAGGATACTACTCAGCGCATCATTCATATGCGCCAGCATCAACAGCCGTGCTTGACCCGCATTACGCTCAAAAATCGCATCGGCAATCAAACGGTGATAGCGAATGGCGCGCTCGGTCATGCCAATCTCTTGACTGGTCAGATGGCGACTTGCCAAAAAAAGCTCGTGCGTACTGTTGAGCATGTGTTGTAAAACGGTATTGTGGGCTGCGTGGGCAATCGCACGATGGAATGCCACATCTGGACCTACAAAGTCTGTGCCGCGTAGCGCTTGCTGTTCCATCGTAATCGCTTGTTCGCGGATTTCGGCGATTTCGCTATCACTGCCACGTTCTGCCGCAAGTGCTGCGAGTTCGGGTTCAATCAGGCGCCGTGCCTCACCAAGGGCAACGACATTGTGAATATCGATGCACTGTGGTGTTTCGCTCCCCGTACTGCCGTGGTTGCTAATCACAATCACACCACGGCCATGTTCGATTCGTACATATCCTTGGGATTGGAGTGAGCGCAGTGCCTCGCGGACCGAACCAGTGCTGACGCCAAATGTATGGGCCAAGTGCGTAATGCTGGGTAAATGATCGCCGGGTTGCCATTCGCCGCGGTTGAGGCGTTGTTGGAGCTCACCTACAAGTGACCCAAAGATGCGTCCATTGCCCCCGCGCGAGTTGCGTTTACTAGTCAGATTACGCATGGCTCCACTCCATTTCTGCCCGGTACGTCCATTACGGCACAAACTCAATTTCCCACAGCGCTACGTCTGCGCCGAACTCCAGGATATACATGCGGTTATCGATGAGTGTCGCATCAATGGGATTGCGCAGGTCGCGGATGAGTTGGACAGCCCGCATATCGTATCCCCCACTTGGATTAGCGGTCAACTGGAGATGCAACAAATCTTGCCCCTTGTCAGGGATGTCGCCACCCGCTGCTCCCCAACTCAAAATGAACCCACTCAATCCACCAGGCACTTGCCAACTCGCAGGGAATGCAGCGGTGGCAAACGTGAGTCCGAGTGGCGATCGATGTGGTGTAAAGCTACTCAATGTCTGGCCCATGGCGCTTGCGTCGGTAATTTGGCCATCAACTGTGCGATAGACTGTTGCGGCCGGCCCACGATTGACAATCGGGTCAATCATATTTTCGGGTGCAGCTGGGTAATCAGGGTCATTGGCATATATGCCCAGCTGAACTGCCACGAACTCCTCGTTGAGCAAACGGTCCTGACTCGGGTCATAATTGGGGTCGCGTTGTGGCGTGTCAATATTGCCAAAGCGCCACGGGAACCCATAGTGGCCACCCGCGCGCACAAGATTGAACTCATCGGGCAAGTCGGCATCAGGGCCGTTGTCGCCCACAAACAACTCACCGTTTGGCGCAAATGCTGGATCATAGGCGTTGCGGAACCCGCGTGCATAGATATACGGTGCCAATGCAGCCTCGTCGTTGGGCAGGGTGATGTAACTCGCATTAATCGGGATGCGGAACAGGCGAGCAGTCAGTGGTATCTCGCGCGTGTTGGGGAACAACCCTTGGTTATCCTCGACTTCACCATGGTCTGTCCGTGAACCACTGTTGACAATCACGTACTGTTGATCGGGTGTCACGGCAATCCCATTGAACACATGGTCGAAATTTGTGCCACTGAGTGGATATTGTGCAGTGGTAGCCAGAGTTGTCCACGTATAACTTGCACCATTGGGCGTGCCCCGGCGAATGGTTGCCGTGTTATAGCCGTTTGCTTGCATATTTGCCACCACAAAGACAGTACCATTGGCTGCCACCGCTAATCCTGATGGCATGCCGTTGGGCGCGATGATTGCCGGTTCGGCAATCGTGCGCATCTGCCCCGTTTGAGGGTCGACCGCTATCAGACCTTCTGTCATATTCAGGAGCAATAGTTGAGCGGTCTTTTGGTCATATACTACCCGAATACTGTTGACTGGCATCGTTGCTACTCGACGCAGATTGAGCCGATTATCGAGCAGTGTGGGGCCACCAGCAATGGGCTGGCGGGGTGTCGTGTCAATCACCAGTGGCTCGGCAGGTGTCGGCGTCATCGCTACAGTTGGCGCTGTGGTTGCTGTCTCTGTGATTGACGCCGATACTGTTGTTGCGGACGGCTCAATCTGCGTTGTCGCCGATGGCACTATCTGCGTTGTGGCAGACGGTACAAGCTCGGTGGTCGCAGTTGCCGGTGCGATCGTTGCTGTGGCAACTAACGGTGTGTCTGCTACCGAATCTGTGGGCGTGACACCCTGATTTGATCCACTCGCACACGATACGAGTACCACCATTGCCATAACCCATTGAATCGCCCGCATACCATGCCTCGTTTGTCTCGTTAATTGCCCAACTGTCGATGAATATGTGCCCCTTGGTGGTTGGCGTCGAGCTTGAGCACCTGCGCAAAGGCCGCCTGCGCTGCTGTCGCGTCTCCCAAGCCGAGCAAGCCTAATCCACGCATGTAATGGCAGTGGATTTGGTTGCGAATCTGTGCGTCATCGTTGAAAACCAAGAACGTCGGCAACGACACTGCAAAGTAATCAGGCTTGATGTCGTCGTGTTGATGGACATCTGCATAATCAATCAACCGCCTGAAGATTGCCATAGCCTGGGCAGGCTCATTGAGCGCCTGCCACGCCCATCCTTGGTAGAGCAACATGTCGGGTGGCTGGTCGTTGTAGTACAACGCGCTGGTTGGTTGATTATCTCCACGGGTCGCCTTTTGCCAGGCAACAATGGCTGATTGCGTGTCGCCGAGCGCCGCATAGGCGTTGCCCAAGGTGTAGTACACGTGGTTCTCGTTGCTGCCTGGCAACTTGCCCTCACCCAAGTTATGGGGATACTGCAACGCGTGTAACAGCTGCGTAATCGCGTGTGAGTAATCACCGCGTGCTATCGCCTGTTGCGCGATCCCGATCGACGCCCATACATACTGCGTAGCCACGCGACCTTCGCCACCCTCCCATGGGTGGAACGTGCGAGCCATCAGTACATTAAATGCCTCTTGATGGCGTCCAGCAAGGTTGAGCAATGTCACATACTCGATGGTCAAATCATCGCGTTGGTCCACCAATGTGCGCCATTGAGTGAGCGTTGCGAGTCGTTCAGCTGGTGGTGTTCCTGCTTTGCGCGCAAGTTGATCTGCCTCATAAAAAAGCCGTGCGTCGTGTGGATCATGCTGGCGTGCCGTGGCGTATGCTTGCTGGCCGAGCGATAAATCCTCGTATTGATTGACATAGCCGAGCCCCAAGTTACGCCAGGCCACCGCATTGGTTGGGTCATACTTGACGGCATGTTGCCAGTATTCAATCGCACTGTCGTACATGCGATGGGCATACCAGAAATTGCCTAGATAATAAGCGGCACGCCCATCCTCGGGGTATTCTTGCAGTGCCAGTCGCAAGATGGTGACATGCTCGATGCGATGGGGGAAGCACAAATCAGGCGAGGCGCTACGCGCCTTTTCCCAGGCCGTATCAGCCAGTGCCGCAGCACCTGCTTGCATGGCTGCTGCGGCAGTCAGATAGTGAATCAGCGGATTCTCTTGCGGGGCGTGCGCACATAACTGCAACGCCATCGCCGTGTCACCAGCTGCCAAGTAATCAAGTGCCAAACTCTCGCAGGCGTGCATATCCCAGTGTATTGCATCGCATATCGTCGCATCGCCACCCAGAGTGACCTGCTCCCATGCCGCTCCTGGCTCCATCGGGTCAAGTTGCAGTGCGACGGCACATGCTGCCAGCGCTGCCGCCTGATTGTTGAGTTGGCGGTACAGCATAATTTCGAGGTGGCGTGCGCGTTGGTGACTCCAGTTGCGGCGCAAGGCGCGCTGTGTCAGCTGCAATGCCTCGCGAAGATCGCCCCGACGGGCGCTGATACGGGCCAACTCAAAGAACGCCGCATCTTGCCAGGCTGCGTTCCAGGTCGCCTTATAAAAGGCATCAACCGCCTCGTCGTCCTTACCGAGATGTCGATAAGATTGTCCTAGGTTGTAGTACGCCTCACCATCATATGGGTTCGGGTTGCGACTCGTCTGGCGTTTGATGGCACGCTGAAAGAAGTGCACTGCTGCCTGTGCATCACCACGTCGCAACACCAATAACCCCATCGCATTATTGCAACGACTGTCAAGCGGATCGCGCCGGAGTGCCTCAAGATAGTAATCCTCGGGCCGATAGGTCGCATGCCGGTATTGCTCGAGGTGCAATCCGTTCAGAAAGAGCTCATCGGTACTAGCAATAGCGCGTGGATCAGCCGCTGCAGTCGCTGCTGGCGGGATGTCGTGCTCTGCTGGTGTCGGTGGCGTGTAGCGCATTACCACCTGCGATGTCTGCCGATTAGTTACCACCAAGGTCAATTCGTGAAGCTTAAGATCTGGTATCGGTACCTGCACCTGTTCAACGAGTGTTACGGTCGGTGACAGCGTTGTCTCACGTTGCCAAATCAGTGCATCACGATACAGGAGTTGCACTGCTACGTTCGTGGGAGTGGTTACATACACGCCGACGTTGATGGTGCGTTCCTCGAGCGAGAGGTGCACGACGGCGTCTGTGTTCGCATTGCTAGCCGGGCCAATCTGTTTGTACGGCAAAAAGTTCTGCTGGAAGTGCTTCTCTTCGCCTGGCATCAACCACGAGAAATCCGGCTGGTTGTCCGTAAACGCACCACACATCAACTCGATGTATGGCCCATCCTCGTCGGTTAACTGCCGATCCCACATTAGCCCAAAATCGCTGTTGCCCCACGTCCACTGCTTTTTGCCGGGGACAAGGTGATGATTGGCTACATGCATCATGCCCGCCTGCCGGCCGTGATCGTAATTGCCTACAAAGTCGAAATCCGAGTGATATGCCATGTATGACGTCGGCACAGGAATGTTTTTGTAGCGCGAAATATCCGTCCCCGGCGCATAATTCACCTTATAATAAGTGCCCTTAGCAATCGGGAACTCGCTCACATCGCGCTTGCCGTGGTCCATCACGGCATGCACATCCGGTGGGAACACCGATTGGTATTCGTCATTCACATGCACCGCCGGGTTCGCCCACCACAAAAACGTTTGTGGCAAATCGGTCCGGTTGTGTAACTGCACATCAATCTGCAACACGGCCTTGTCTGGATGGAGCGTAAATCCGTGCATGCCCTTCGTAAAGAACATGCGCTCAATCTCGCTACACCACACTGTCACACTTCCATCGGCATTTGTTACAATCCGCCAGTCAACTGGATCAAATGTGCTCGGCCGGTGATGCTGCGGCCAGTTAAACTCGATGCCACCCGAAATCCATGGCCCTGTGAGTCCGACCAATGCCGGCTTGATGACACGGTTGTAGTAGACAAAATGGTAATCATTCGTCTTATCTAGTGCCATTTGCACGCGCCCACCGAGCTCGGGCAAGAGCATGATTTTGAGGTATTGATTCTCTAAAAAAACAGCCGTGTACGGCTTAGGTGCTTTCTCGTCGCTGACACTATCGATAACTGGATAAGGATATACAACGCCGCTACTCCCTTGGTAGACACGTTGATCCAAAAACAGAGGTTGTTTGAGCGGTGCCCCCACACCGTAGGTGGGAATCGTAATGCTCTCGCTCCAAGCATGTACATGATCTGCCATGATTGCAGTTCACTCCGTCGTGAATGCTCTCAGATATAACTGATTTGATGAGTTATATCGAGAACGGCTGAACGAATATGGCTATTCTATCATGTAAACGGCGAACATTCAATCGACGAATGATATCGATATCGAAACTCATTTAATCAGTTACGCACCATTTACAATAGTTCATGTTCGATGTAACGCGGTAATGTGATAGTAATTGTGGTACCGATATTTAACTCCGATGTTGCAGTAATTGAACCCTGATGTGCTATCACAATTGCCTGCGCAATAGGCAGGCCTAACCCTGATCCGTTGCCTTTGGTGTTGCGCGCCCGGAAGTACCGGTTAAACAGCTGCCGCAGGTCATCGGGGTGGATACCACACCCATAATCGATGACTTGAATCACAATCTGTTCATCCGTAATATTCGTTTTTAGTTCTACCGTGCTTTGTGGATTACTATGTCGTACTGCATTGTCGATAACGTTGCGGAGCACACGGAGCATATGCGACGTATCCGCATAGATATATGCATCATCATTGATTGATGTTTTGGTTAACTGAATGCGGTGTTTCTGGGCATATGGCTCCATGATTTCGTATGTTTTGTTGATTAGATCTACAACCAATAGTGGCTGGAACACATACGTCATATCGTGGCTATCTGATTGTGCTAACAAGCGCAAATCATCAACCAACTGATGAAGTGACTGGAGTTCATCGTAGATAGTGTCAAGTCGCGCAGGTGTCACGGTGAGTACCCCATCACGCATCGCTTCGATATACCCACCAATTGTATTTAATGGATTGCGTAATTCGTGGGCAATATCTGCGTTTAGTTGGCGCCTCAGCATGATTTGATGCTGGATCTCACTATCGCGCTTGTCAATCGCACTCGCAAGTTGGTGAATCTCACGCGTGGAATACGGCGTCAATACTTGTTGTAACGGTTTTTTTGTGACACTTGCGGTACTCAGAGCGGTGAGAATTTCGAGTGGTTTAATTGATTGAATCGCAAAAAACGTCCCAGCAATGGCCGATAGAATAGTGGATATGAGCAAACCAACCCCAATCCCACCAAACAAATACGGGTAGTACGTGCTTACAATTGGATAATCACTCGGATTATCGTAGGGTAACAAGTAAATCACACTATTATTTGGTAATTCAATTCGGTATTGAATGGGATATTCATCAAGCGCATTTATTTGTGTGCCATACAATTCAAGGGGGTAGATAAACCGTAAATCTTGACTCGCAACACGTGGTGGCCTAACTGACAACGAATCATATAAGCGTAAGCGTTGGTTAATACTGATGTGCAGAGTACTATTGGTCCCTCCCTTGTAGTAATGCTGCATAATCGTCGGCAAAAAACGATTCATCGACAGTGGCGCATTAATCTGATAAGTCACATAGGTCAGCAACGAAAAGTAGATGACCACCAACATAATGGTATTGGCAATACTCATGACCATGAAAATTCGGACGATATTGCCGCGTAAACTGCGCATCGGAAAACCTTTGGATGGCCGGCGCAGGCTTCATCGTTCTATAATTGGAATCGATACCCTGCCCCGTACACTGTGGTGATGTAAACTGGATTCTCTGCGTCAACTTCTATCTTACTGCGAATATTGCGAATATGCACATCAATTGATCGGTCAATATTGACGGTTTCATTACCATACAAGGCCGTGGCAATTTCTTTGCGGCTGAGAATTTTGTTTGGTTGCAATACCAACGCCTCAAGAATCTTAAATTCGGTTGGCGTCAGGTCTACCGTACGATTATGCAAAATCACCGTGCGCCCATTATTTGATAGTTGCACTTTGTTGGCTGGTTGGTTCGATTGAATCGCAATCCGTCGCAATAACGCATTAATGCGTGCCGTCAACTCACGCATGCTGACTGGCTTCGTAATGTATTCATCCGCACCATGCTCAAGCGCCGAAATTTTGTCTGATTCCTCGAGCTTCGCCGAAATGACAATGACTGGTGTCGTCGTTGTCTTACGTAATTCACGCAAAAAATCAATCCCGTTCATCGTGGGCATCATCAAGTCCAACAAAATGCAGTCGAACTGACGTTGCCCACAGTGTTCGAGTGCCTCAACACCATTACTAGCCGTCGTCACATCGAATTGCTGTTGAGTCAAATATTCAGACATCATCATTCGTACATTAAATCGATCTTCGACGACCAACAAATATTTCACTGGTGATGTCAACGTCATCGCTCGTATCCTATTCTGCACTATATGCACACAAACTTACAATGTAACTATCGATTGAATGTTAACCTATTATGACCCATCGAATTCTAGCACTATTGTAATATTCCCATGTGTAAATCTAAGGCGTATTTGACTATTTCTCTGTTAAATTGTAAATCCAACAGATGTCAAATTTACAATTTGTCAATAAACCGAGTTTTTTATATGTTCGTTTAAATACAAAAACACTGCTTCTACACATACATAGAGTGCAAAAGCAGTGTTAACAATTCGAAAATTAACTGCAAATATCGGCGAATGCCTCAAGTGCATCATCAATATACGCATCATTATTGGCCTTACCCATGTGGCCAATGCGGATAATTTTGCCACCGAGTACACCCATACCACCAGTCGCCATAAACCCATAGCGTTCACGCAAGTTGGTGATAATCGCGGTGGCATCACGACCCTCCGGTACGATGACGGGGGTGACCTGTGGGGTGGCCTCCGCATCGGGTACCAAGTAGGTAAGCCCCATACTTTTGAGCCCAGCGCGGAACCGGTTGGCTGCCCGGACGTGCTTGGCCACGTACTCGGCTTTGCCAATGGCATGAATCTGCTTGAGTCGTACATTTACCGCCGCCATCAACCCCGTCGGCATGGTCGCTGGTTGGGGGTGGAATCCAGGTGCATCCTTGGCATATTTGCGCCATGTGCGCACATCGAGGATCCATCCGCGTGGGCCAACTGGATTGGCATCCATGTACTCCCACCCCTTGGCGCTGACTGCCACAAACGCCAGACCGGCTGGGGCAGCCATCGCCTTTTGGGAGGCACTGACACAGACATCGATGCCCCAGGCATCAAGCTCAAGCGGTGTACCGGCAAAACCGGTGATGGCATCGACCAAAATCGGCATGCCGAACTCTTTGGCGAGCGCGGCTAACTCGGGCAGAGGATTGAGTGCCCCCGTTGAGGTCTCTGCATAAACGACCCCCAACACGTCAAATGGGCCGTGTTCGTTCAGCGCCTGACGGACGGTATCGACCGTGATTGCACGACCCCATTCACCGTTGATGTCATGAACATGCACGCCGTATGCGTTGGCAATGGTGGCCATGCGGTCGCCGAAGTAGCCGTTCCGCACAATCGCCATGCGCTTGCCGGTGGCGACAAAGCTGGCAATCATCGAGTCGAGCCCTGTGCTCCCTGACCCGACAATGGGGTAGACATCGCCCTCAGTGCCAAATAAATGTTTGAGACCTCTAACAACCTCATGATATTGCTCGGCCCACGCAGGCCCATAATGCGGTACGGTTGGGCTCGCAAGCGCGGCGAGTACCTCATCCTCGATGTCAACAGGTCCAGGAATAAGCAGGCGATGGGTAACCATGAGTGCGCTCCATGAATGCTACCAAGGTGTAGCGGCGAATAAATCGGTGAACAGATAATACCACACCCATTTAGGTGTGAGATAGTTGCCTGTTGCGCCATGTCTGGACTAAGCGCAACAGGCATTGATTACTTGAGCCGATCAGCTCCCGCAAATTCAGCAAATAATCGTTTCATATGTACAGATGGATCGCGATAGAACTCATCAACACTACATCCTAATGTGACTGGCCGTTTGGCCGGTAGTACCTTGGGCTGAGTCGCCGCAAACGCTTTGATGACATGTGCATGCGGTTTGAGTGTACCGTCTGGTCGCACCATGCCAAAGAAGCGCTCGTGGCGCGCCTCATCACACGGTGGTTGTGACCACAAATCGGAGCTGTAATCGGCCCAGCACCAGAGCATCGCCCCAGTCGCACCCACATCAACCAACGTTGGGAGCACCTTGGCGAAGTAATCGGCCAAATCCTCTTCGGATGCCATAAACTGACTACGCGGCTTGCCGTACGCCTGCCATGTCCAGACTTGGGACGGTGCTCCTGGCGGTGCAGTGCACCCACCGAACTCTTCCATCAGCGTTGGTTTGCCACACAGTGCGCTGACGACGGCGCAGGTGAACGGCACATAATCTGGGTCGAGCGGGTTCTTCATCCACGATACATACATCGGGTAGGAGTGCATCACGGCCAAATCGCTCTCGGCATAGACCTCGTGCACGCGCAGATGATTATTGCGGAACAAACTATCAGCGTGCAATCCACATCCCACCGGGTGCACTGGGTCAATCGACTTAATCAGTTGCGTCATCTCGCGTACCCAGATTTGGCCGTGGGCCGCATCGCGTGGCCAGGCAAACAAATCGGGCTCGTTGCCCAAGTTCCACCAGCCAATCCCCGGGTGAGCTTTGAGTGCACCGACAACCGTGCTGAGTAACAGCTTGGCGGCTGACACGGCTATTGGGTCGTGGTATGGGTTACGATACGGTTTGTTGACGATGGCCCCGTGACTGACGACTTGGAGATTGTGGAAGTTGGTGGCATCCTCTGGTTCCCCCAACAACCACCCCGGGCACCAGTTTGGCCCGCTCATGTGTCCCGTAAAGAACGTCACATCCAACGTCAGCCCGTTGCGCGCGGCAATATCTGCCACAGTGGCGAGATTGGCCATGCACTTGGCATCGACACTGTCTGGGGTTGGTTGGAAGTCCTCCCATAACAAAAAGATGCGCACCACTGACATGCCCAAGTCGGCAATCTGGGCAAAATCTTCGTGTACCTCGCCCGCTTCGAAGTTCTTCCACCACGTCATCGCTTTGCGTCGTGGCCAATAATTTACGCCCAAAATAAACGGTGTGTCCATGATGTGTCTCCAGTTGGCATTTGTATCTTCTCTATTGTACGAGAACTTATATCTGATGATAACGACGATAGTCGCTCATTTACGATGTATACTCATGCCATCAGCTATTTTTTGAAAAAGGTGGGCTATGCAACCGTTTATTCTGCCGTTATGGCCACATCTTACTGTTGCCGCCGATGCCCCGGCCGAACAGTCTTTTACCGGTCTCTCACAAACTGGTATCCTATTTGGCCAGGTGCGCAACGTGACTGTGCCGACGCTCACCGTCTATCTGCCTGATCCTGCTGTTGCGACTGGTACTGCCGTAGTTATCTGCCCTGGTGGTGGGTATCACATTCTGGCGATCGACCACGAGGGGCACGATGTGGCACGTTGGCTGGTGTCGCGTGGAATTGCAGCAATCATCCTCAAATATCGGCTTATTCCAACCCCAACTGATGCTGCTGAACATGCCGCTCAGTTGAGTGCCAAACTCGCCGACCCACAGGTAATGCGTCAACTTGCCTTTGCCCACGATCCGCTGATGCGCGCTGACGTCCTTGAGGCAATCCGCACGGTCCGCCAACGGGCAGGCGAGTGGCACATCAATCCGCAACGTATCGGTGTCATGGGCTTTTCGGCGGGTGGGCACGTCACGATAAGTGCCATGTTGCACTATGATGCCGAGAGTCGACCGAACTTTGCTGCGCCCATCTATCCCGTCTGGTTTGATGCAATCGTGCCTCAATCCGATGCACCACCGGTATTTATGGCGCTGGCCAACGATGACGAATTCGGCGCCATCATCCTCAATACGGTGGCACGCGTCACTGACGCCTGGCAACAAGCCAAGTTGCCGATTGAAGTACATGCCTATAGTCAAGGTGGTCACGGGTTTGGCATGATGCGCCGTAACTTGCCGTGTGACGGCTGGATTGACCGCTTTCATGAGTGGCTCATGACGACCGCATTGCGGTGATGGGAGTCATCTATGCGCCGTCGTACCGTGTTATCAATGCTGGGGAGTGCCGTGTTGACGGCGTGTGGGGTGCCGACTGGCGTTGATACGCCTGCGCCGGTCACGCCTGCGCCGGTCACGCCATCGCCGCGTGTGCCTGTGCAGGTGGTGATGCGCACAACCGCACCCTACTACACCCATGATGTGATTGAGTGTGATGTGGTATTACAGGATGATCCGGTTGACGTTTTTGACACGCGCAATCATGATCTCTGGCTACGCGCAATACACACCGACACGCAAACAACCCTGCGCGTGCCAATTTTTTGGCTGGCTGAATATGATGAAACAATCCAGCCAACCGACATCACCGGTTGGCGGGCGCGCCTGACGCTCCCGCAGGGAGGGACATGGCAGATACAGGCCAACTACGGCGCACTGACGAGTGCGGTCGTTGATATCTCAATTGGGGCGCGCACGGATGCGCATGGCATGGTGCGGGTGCATCCGCGTGGCTTCGCGTTTGATGATGATACCGCGTTTGTGCCAATCGGCGTGAACCTCGGTTGGTCAACCGCCCAAGGTGCGGAGATTCTGGCAGATTACGAGCGCTGGTTTCGTCAACTCGCCGCCAACGGCGGCAATGCAGCGCGCATCTGGATGGCCTCGTGGGCATTTGGTATTGAGTGGAACGATACGCCACTCGGCGACTATCGCAATCGGATGCGCCAAGCCTGGCTCCTTGACCGTGTATTCATGCTGGCGCAACGCTACAACATTCGCATTATGCTGTGTTTCATTAATCACGGTGCGTTTAGTACGACGACCAATGCCGAGTGGCAGGACAACCCGTATAACCAGGCAAATGGTGGGCCACTGGTGGATCCGGCAGCGTTCATGACTGATGCGGCTGCCCGCAATCTGTGGCACAAACGTGTGGCCTATATCGCTGCCCGCTATGCTGCCTATCCATCACTGTGGTGCTGGGAGTGGTGGAACGAAATCGACTGGACGCCTATCAAAGATGAACAACTTGCGCCATGGTTGCGTGATTCTCGTGCATTGATCCAACAATTTGACCCGTATCAACACCCGATTACGAGTAGTTGGTCGAGTCTGCGTTTGACTGAATTGTGGGCCGAATCGACACTTGATTTTGTGCAACACCACACCTACGAAGCCGATGATGTCGCACGGACTATTAACACGGCGCGCATTCCGGTCAAGCATATTTTGCGCCAAAAACCATTGCTCGTCAGCGAAATCGGCCTCAATGCCGGAGGCGCAACAACTGCGGATGCTATCGAACGTATCCACTTGCATAATGCGCTTTGGGCGCCCTTGATGCTTGGCACTGCGGGGAGTGGCATGTATTGGTGGTGGGATACGTGGCTCGACCCAAATAATCACTGGGGGGCCTTTGCGTCGGTGAGCACATTTACACAGGGCATGGATATGCGCACGATGCGCTCGTTCTCACTGATGATTCCTGGAGCAACATCTCTTGGTCTGCGCAACGATACTATAATTTATCTGTGGGTGCGGCATGCCAAATACACCGCCAAAGAGGCGTTGCGCGCCTATGCACTAGCAAACACAACTGATCCACAGTGGCAGTATACGCTGGCAGTCCAGGCATGGCCATCAGTTACAATCAAAGATGTTGATGATGGGTCGTACGATGTGCACTGGTTCGATCCACAGCGTGCAACCTGGCAACCTATGACGGTCGTCAATGCCGTAGCAGATACGTTAGCGCTTGATGTGCCTGATTTTGCCTATGACATGGCCGTAAAAATAACACGACGCGCGTAATGGGAGGGATTAAATGACCGAGTATGCCGTTATTGCATTTGGCGCACTCACCGGTATCGCCTTGAGCTCTGCAGTGGGGTTTCGTATATTTCTGCCGTTCTTGGTGACCGGGATTGCCATCAAACTCAATCTTTTGACGGTAGCCGACGATTTTGGGTGGCTATCGAGCTGGCCAGCACTTGCCGTATTTGCCGCTGCCACTGTCACCGAAGTATTGGCGTATTACATCCCGGTCGTCGATCATGCGCTCGATGTGATTGGCAGTCCGGCAGCGGTTGTTGCGGGCACCATGTTGACTGCCTCAATGGTTGTCGGTATGGATGAGTGGCTGCGTTGGACATTGGCGTTGATTGCTGGTGGTGGCATCGCCGGGTCATTGCACGTGGGTAAGTCACTTGTGCGTGGTGCATCGACTGCCACTACGGCTGGATTAGGTAACCCGCTCGTGGCCACTGCCGAGGTATTCGGCGCAACGATTGCCTCCGTGTTGGCGCTCCTGGTGCCGGCCCTGGTCGTCGTTGTGGCGGTGATTGTCATGATTATCGCTGTGCGCGCACTCTGGCGCCGGCGTCGTACCACTTAATAAGGCTTTGTCGTATGCCAACCGAACGCATCTACCTGCATGATGATCAGTGTGTACGCACAACGACCGTGGTGACCGCCGTTGCACCGGGCATGTTTGCTACAGTTGCTTCGCCGTTTTTTGTGGGTGGGGGTGGTCAGCCGGCTGATTCTGGAGTGGTTGACGGTGTGCCGATTACTGCAGTCGCTGTTGATGAACACGATACAATTTGGCATCACAGTAATGCAACCGTACAAGTTGGTCAATCGGTAAATTTAGTTGTCGATGTTGCACATCGCACGGTTGTATCGCGTTACCACACGGTCTTGCATATTCTTAATACGCTCGCATTGCAACGCTATCAGGCGTGGCTGACTGGGGCAGCAATTACGACCGAATACGGGCGAATTGATCTGGCTATTGCACAGATTGATGACGAGATGGTTGCTGATTTACACACCAACATGAATGCCGTGATTGCCGCAAATCATGCGGTGCATGCATACCAAATGTCGGCTGCCGAGTTTGCTACACGCCCCGACTTGCTTCGGACCATTAACGTCCAACCACCCGTGCATCACGGATATGTGCGAGTGGTCGAGATTACGGGTTTTGATGCCCAAGCTTGTGGTGGTACTCATGTGCGTCAGACGAGCGATATTGGCCCGTGCGAAATCTATAAAACAGAGAACAAGGGCAAACAAAACAAACGTATCTATGTGCGTTTTGCCGCGACCTAATCGTCAATAAAGCGTTGTTTCTGCGTTGGAGATGGTAACATGCACTGCTCGCGTCGGCCGAACCAGCGATAGCGATTGCGGGCTACCCAGCGGTAGATTGCGTCGCGCCATGCGCGCGGAATAATACGGAGATGACGTAAGATCGGCCAGGGCCAGCGTAGGCTGTGACAAATCCGCAGCGCGGCGTCACTTTCAACAAATACTGTATCCCCATCAATCACAATCACGCTGTCAAGGGTGTTAATATCAATCGCGTGTTTGTGTAGGAGTCGTTGACCTACCGCTGATTGCAATGCGGCAAATCGGATGCGATGGGCTGGGTCTCGCGGGATAATCCATCTGACGACCCCATTGCACAAGTTGCATACTCCATCAAAGATGACAATAATTGACACGGCGTGCTCCGAGGTATGTACACTTCTGTTGTATCATAACAACAAATTCCATGGAACAAGCAGGAGTGTGTAATGGCATGGATTCGCATGATCGCCGAGGCTGATGCCACCGGTGACCTCCAAAAAGAATACGCCAAGGCGATTGAGCCGTGGGGTGGTGTTGATAACATCATGAAGATTCATAGTTTGAATGTGCAATCACTCAAAGCACATGCATTCTTATATATCACCCTGATGCGTGGCGAATCCGAGCTCTCCAAAGCCCAACGCGAGATGATTGCGGTGGTTGTCTCGACGGTCAATCACTGCGTCTACTGAATGACCCATCATGGACGGGGTCTCCGTCGTCTCACCCAAAATCCTGAGCTCGTACGCCAACTCAAACGCGATTGGCGCCGTGCCCCGATTACGCCAGCCGAACATGCCATGCTGGCCTACGCCGAGAAGTTGACGCTCACGCCATGGCAGATGGCCAAATATGACGTCGTGGCGCTCCAGGCAGCCGGATTCTCTGATAGCGCTATTCTCGATATCAATCAAGTTACTGGGTATTTTGCCTACGTCAATCGTCTCGCCGATGGTCTTGGTGTGCCCCTCGAGGAGTTTTGGGAGCATGTGGTCGAAGATGAAGATGTCTGATATTTTACGATGTAAGCGATGTGTTTATGCCTGATTTAACGGTTGTCATACAAGAGCGACTTCGTCCGCTTGTGCGGATATTTTTATCGCGTGATGCGGTATTTGTCGTTGTGATTCCCGTCGTTGTGAGTCTCGTGTTGTTCTTTAATATGTATGGAGCTAATCCACAGTTTCATGCAGTGTGGGAGCATACGCCGCAAGCAATACCAACATTATCCTTTGTTGAATCAGTCATAGATCAACACCCTGTGCGTGTACCGAGTAACCACATGACATGGTTTGGGGTCTGGGTATTGCATCACGTAGTTACCACGCCCAAGTGGATTGTGATGGCATTGTATGGCATTGCAGCTATGATGAGTGCATTTGCAGCCTATGCCTTGTTCCGTTCTCAAGATGTATCGGCTCCGTTAGCAACAGTTGGAGCGTTATTGTTTGGCTTGTTGCCTGCACGTTTTGCCATACCGATATTAGCACATCACTGGTGGGTTGTAATGCCCGTCGTGATGTGGTGGGCTTTTATGTGGTGGGGTGGTCACTATATGGCATTGAACCAACTACAGCGTCGTGGATGGTTTTTTGTCGTTGTGTCGATACTACTGCTTTCGTTGTTTGGGTATACATTGTGGTGGTGGTCTGCGATTGTGTTGGTGATATGCGCTGTAATGGCAGGGATTACCCATTATACTGTTCGTCCCGTTGTCCTTGCACTGATCATGACATGTGTATCATGGTTTTTATTGAACGTGATGCATCAATTATGGCCAATACCTCCTATTGATGGGGATGCAGGCATTCGTCTGAGTTCGTTGTGGGTACCCCACCCCGACCATCTAGTAGCATTGTTCGCTCAACGGGGGAGCGATTTTCGCGCTTTGGATCTTGTGCATACTGATGCGATGTATATTGGTTTTATGGCATTAATCGGTGTAGGTATGTTGGTTTGGCAATCGCTAGTGCGTAGTGCGGGTATTGGATCAGCAACAGTATTTCATCGGTTGTTATTGGTAGTAGGTGTTATCGTCATCATTGCTAATCAACGTGGACTAACTGTTTTGGGGCAGTTTGTTGGTTTGCCTTCTATCTCCAGCATGTTTGTCGACCTCTGGATTGCATTCATTGGGATTATCGCACTAGTAATGTTGTTTCATAGTCGTCTTGTACGGTGGTGGTTGATAGCTGGTATGTTTGTGGTGATGTTGTGTGATCATATACCACATACGAATATCATGTATCAGATGATTCAGCAACCACAGAATGTTCCTGTCACACATTCTTGGCAGCAGGGGATTTGGTTTGGTCAGCGTGCACAAGCGAGTGATGTAGTGTCAATAACAGGTGTTGGTGCTGTTGAGCCAGGTTATGGCCGTTGGAGTGATGCCGCACGCGCTGATTATGTGGAAATTGTCCTTGCAGAACCAATTGCACAATCAGTCACTCTCGAAATTCGTGCGCGCGGTGTGGGTGTGAATATTGGCGCCCCGGTTGTGGTACAAATAGGCGATGAACAACAGACAATGGTGCTTACTGGAGCTGTAGATTCATATTTTGTATCATTCATACGTGCTCAAGGCGACACAATTCGCATTTACCCTCAACCAGTGAGTGTACCGCCACCTGGCGATACTCGACGTATCGGCGTGCTGCTCCAATCAATTCGTGTTGTTGCCCAATAGTTTGATATTGTGTTGGAGGGGTTGTGGACAATAAAGATACAGCACAAGTACATCTCGCGTGGCATGCCCCGTTGCGCCGTGAATGGTATATATGGCTCCCGGTAACAGTCATTATTTATCTTTTTGTGAACGGCTACTATAGCAATTGGACATCATGGTTGATGCCAAATATGACCATACCCCTTCTTCATGCTGCTGATGCATTGTTTATTGCTCCATATATGCAGCGTCAGTTAGAGGGATGGTGGTATTTCGAAAATATTCGTGTGGGTTATCCATTTGTTTCAACCCTCTATGACTTTCCCAGTACGTTTGCCGAAATGAGCATCATTGAGCTGATGCAAGGAGTTTGGCCGAGCTGGATCGAAGTGTATCATTGGTTTTATAGTGTCAGCTATATTCTCGTATTTCTCGTAACATATGTTGTGTTTCGTTATTGGCGCGTGCAACCAGTTTGGGCGGTGATTGGGGCTCTCGCATTTGATTTTATGCCATTCCATCAGGAACGCATACCGCATCCGTACTTTTTTTGGTATTTTATTGTGCCGATTGTGTATGTGTATGCATGGAAATTATGGCAGGGTGAATTATTGCTCGTAAAAAAGTGGTCAACTGTTGTTCACCTGTTGTTGTTCGGCGTTATTGGCACATTCTATGTTTATTGGGCTGTGATGAGCAGTGCAGTGTTAGTGGCAGCTGGTGCGGTAGGCAGTACAATACGGCGTGATTGGCGCGTATTTGCCCAAAGTGTTGTGCTAATCGCATGCATGATTGGTGGGTTGCTAGCAAGCTACTTTCCTAGTCTGAGTTTTGCACTAGATAATCCTACTAATATGCCTTTAGTGCGTGAAGTTGAGGATAGCGAAAAATACGCATTATGGCCAATCGCACTTGTAACTCCAGCACCGACATATACCGATTTAGGTCAAACATATCGACAATTTTTAGACGAATCGGGATTTCCTGCTGAACATAATGTAAATACCTTACTTGGTACTATTGGACTAATCGTTGCATTTGGTGCATTTGCCTTGTACTTGTTGGGATATGAAACACCTGCATTTTTGCGTTTCCTGGCCGTTATTGCTATCGGACTTACGTTATACGCAGCTGCCGGGAGCATAGGCTTGACAGTATCTTTATACGCAACATCGCTGATTCGTGCTACGAATCGCATTTTTATCTTTATCGCATTTGCCGGTATTGTATCAAGTATCTATGTGATTCAACAGTTGTATAGTGCGTATGGTACGCGGCGTCCATTCATATCTTCCTTGATAGGGGTTTTCATTGTATTGAGTATATGGTTTGATGCTCCAATGTCTGCCGGATCATATCAAAATGCGAGTTGGCAACAACGCATCAAATACTGGCAAGCGGACCGTGATTTTTTTGTGGAAGCCGAACGCTCACTTGGTTCTGGTTCTGCGGTATATCAGCTTCCGGCATTATTCTTTCCCGAGGGTGATGTACAGCCTGCATATAGTCAAATGCGGTGTTTTTTGTATAGCACTATGTATTGTAGTCATGGTAATGTATTTGGTCGTGACGGATACCTATTCTATCGTGAGTTACAAAATGCGCCTGTGTCTCAACAACTCGATGTTATCGCTCGTCTGGGCTTTGATGGCGTAATCATTAGTCGCAACTACTACAGCGCAAACCCTCGTCTCGAACAAGATATCACTGCGCAACTCGGTAATCCCGTGGTCGTCAGCGCCGATCAATCGCTTGCGCTGTATCGCGTGGCGCCGACTGGTCCTCAATTGCCGGGGCAAACTCTGGCACAAATCGTGACGCAGAGTGGCTTTTTACAGGATGAGTATCAGATTCGGCAACAAACAGCCATTACTACGCCAATCGAGTTTTGGCGGCCATGGTTGCCGCAAAGCGTGCGGTATGTGCGTGGCTTGTATGATGCTGAGGCGCGTGGCCGTTGGAACGATGGCAAATCAGCACGTCGGGTGACGATTGTGTTCCGTGAGCCTCTGCCATCACAGTTCCGTCTTGATATTACGGCACTTGCATGGGGTCGGAGCGTAGGAGCACCAGTCCAAGTGGTGATTGGCGATGTCACGACCGAAATGCGCTTTGGGCACGAGCTGTCGACACAGTCTGTGACGCTGACTAATCCATCGTCTGCTCTACAAATTACGCTTGTCCCGCCGTTTCGCGAGCGCGCATCCGATCAGGATTATCGCTATCTGTCGTTTTTATTGCATCAGATGGTTATCACTCCCATACCATGATCATGTGTGCTCTTAATTTGACGTAACTATGGTATAATGCATGTATGGGCGATTGTTTATTGTGCCCAATTTGCCAATCAACAGCTGAAGATATTTGTGAATCAGGCTGTTTTGGTCTTTAGAGAAAGGCACGCACATGCTTCATGCCATACCTCAACAATTTACTGATGATGAATTAAATCTGCTTTCCATGAAGACAACGTCAGATGGCCGGTATGAGTTGTGTCTTGGGTCACACGCAGTGTTGACATCCGAAGGTCGCCATGTGGTGCATCATAGCGCGTATCTGATTGATGCTATTCGGATCGAAGCAAGTATGCATGGCCAGCTTGATGCCACACAATCTGGGTTATATGGATTTTTTTGTACCCATCATGACATCATTCTGCCCGGGAACGATGGCATTCCCGATTATATTACCGACATTTTGCATCACCACGAAGCCTTATTCTGGCGTCAACCTGGTCCTGAATCGCGTTATCAGTTGCAGGCATGGCGATGCGTGAGTGAGTGGTTGCAGTCAGCGAACTACCATCTACCGATGCAGTCAAGTCAACGGGATAGTAGCCTCGATCAGTTTGTGGCCGAATCATATAACGCATTGTCGAGTGTCCAGCGTGCCGTCGTGTCGTATTTGTTTCATCAACACACCACGAGCATTTTGCTGCCGATGATGGTGGCAATGAAACGCGCAACTGCTACTATGTATGCTGCAGGTATGTGCCTGACCACGTTGCTCCCCCCTACAGTTGGTGTGCATACGTGGAGTGAATATCGTCAGTCATATACACACTTTGTGACTGGTGCACAGGCCGCACATGAATATTTGTGGCTAGCAATGCAGTAGAGCTTGGCGAGACAAAACAATCGCGCCGTGGCGTATGCCACGGCGCTTTGATTGGCTGCCCGACCTGGATTCGAACCAGGAACCTACTGATTAACAGTCAGCCGCTCTACCGTTGAGCTATCGAGGAATATTCACAACGTCTTGTAGTATAGCAGGTGCATATGAGCGTGTCAAATCAAATTTATGGTTGTGTCGCATGCTCGTCATCAATGCATTCACCACCGTGGGAAGGTGTATGAGTGAATATTGTTCACTCCCATGCGAACCGCAATACTATTATGACGATATGTCGTTGCTGGTAAGTTGCTATATGTCGTGGCAGTGATTTGCAGTCTATAATACACATCAAGTTGACTAGTTGAGGTGTCATGTGAGCGCTCCCGAACAACGCGTAACCGAGTTACGTTCCCTCATCAAACACTACTCATACGAGTACTATGTCCTCAGCGCACCGAGTCTCTCTGATGCGCAATTTGATGCGCTTGTAAGTGAGCTTCGTGCACTTGAGCAACAATACCCCGCTCTGCGCTCACCTGATTCGCCGACGGTGCGGATTATTGATGGATTTGATAATCAGTTCGAAAAAGTCAGCCACCCACGCCCCATGTTATCGCTCGCCAATGCCTTTGATGAGAACGACGTCATTACCTGGCGCGATCGGGTCTACAAACTCCTTGAGTCCACCGACGTGACCTGGACGGCCGAGCCCAAAATCGATGGCCTTGCCATTGCCCTTACCTACCAAAACGGCATCTTAGTGCGGGCTGCGACGCGTGGCGACGGCACGATTGGCGAGGATGTCACCCTCAATGTCCGTACCATCCAAGATGTCCCACATCAGCTAACTCCCCACGCCGATTGGCCCATGCCCACGACCATCGAGGTGCGTGGTGAGGTTTACATGCGCTCCGACGAGTTTGCTGACCTCAATAAACGCCTCGTCGAGCACGGTGACAAACCGCACGCCAATCCGCGCAACGCCGCAGCAGGCTCGCTCCGCCAAAAGGACTCGCGCATTACGGCGAATCGCCCACTGCGCTTTTTTGCCTATGCCGTCGGCTACATCGATGGCACGCCGTTTGTCAGTCAGTGGCAAACTCTGCAAATCCTGCGTGCATTCGGCTTTACGATTAACAACGATGCCCGTCATTTTAGTGCATTCAATGACCTGCTGGCCTATGCCCAAACCTGGATGGCCCGTCGTGATGACTTAGCCTACGAGGTCGACGGCATTGTCTTTAAGGTCGATAGCATTACGCAACAAGAGCAACTCGGTGTGGCTGGCCGCGATCCGCGTTGGGCGCTGGCCTACAAGTTCCCCGCCCGCGAGACGACCAGCATCCTGCGCGCTATCACCGTGGCGGTTGGGCGTACTGGCGTGATTACTCCCGCTGCCGAGATTGATCCGGTGCAGTTGAGCGGCGTGACCGTACGCAATGCCAGTCTGCATAATGCCGATTTGATCGAGAAGCTCGATTTGCGCATCGGCGATACGGTTGTCCTCAAACGCGCTGGCGACGTCATCCCCTATATCATCGGTCCAATCAAAGAAAAACGGACTGGCGTCGAGGTGCCATGGCAAATGCCGACACATTGCCCTGCCTGCGATACACCCCTCGAACGAGCCGACGGCGAGGTTGCCTGGCGTTGCCCGAACTTTGGTATCTGCCCTGCGCAACTCGTGCGCCGTATCGAATACGCCGTCTCGCGCGAGGCGCTCGATATTGTCGGTCTCGGTGAGAAGCAAGCTCAGCTCTTTGTCGAGAAAGGGCTCATCCACGATGTGGCCGATATCTTCGACCTGCAACCATACCACTTTGTCGACATGGAGGGCTTTGGCGACAAAAAAGTCGCCAACCTGATGCAGTCCATCGCCGACGCCAAACAACAACCTGTCGCACGCGTCTTGATGAGCCTCGGCATCCGTTTTGTGGGGACTGCGGTCTCCCAACTGCTGATGAACCACTTCGGCAGCTTGGCGCGCCTGGCCGAGGCCACCATCGATGAGATGAGCGTCATTGACGGCATCGGCCCCGCCAAAGCCCAGAGTGTCGTTGACTTTTTTGCGCATCCTGAACACCGCGCCCTGATTGATAAACTCGCCGCCCGTGGTGTTAATGTCGCCGGCGGTGGGAGTGCGGCTCCCACCAGCCAAGCGTTGGCCAACCAAGTCTATGTGGTGACGGGCACGATCGCGGGCTACTCGCGCGAGGAGGCCGAGGCGTTGATTACACGTCATGGCGGCAAAGTCACTGGTAGCGTTTCCAAAAAGACTTCGTACATCGTCGCCGGAAGTGATCCGGGTGCCAGCAAAATCCAAAAGGCCACAGAGTTGTCAGTGCCCATCATCAATATCGACACCCTGATGACCATGATCGGCGCCGATGCAGTAGGTGACAATCTCCCGAGCGAGTCGACTGCCGTGACGCTCCCGTCGCCCACAATCGAACAGTCTAGTATGTTTTAGCCCACTCGCATCGGTGGCATTGGTATAATGCAGGCAATGGATGCCAAAGGAGTAGCGTGATGACAACAATTAGCCCAACGATTTTTCGGGCCTATGATATTCGTGGCGTCGTCGGCAAAGAGCTCAGCGAAGCGGTCTACGAAGTGCTTGGGCGTGCGGCGGGTACGCTTTTTCGTCGTCGCCAGAGCAACACAATTGTTGTCGGTCATGATGCACGCCTGACCTCGCCTACCTTTGCTGCCGCCTATATGCGCGGACTGCAAGCGGTTGGATGCGACGTGATTGATATTGGCATGGTGCCCACGCCAGTGATGTACTTTGCGGTTGACCACCTCAAAGCCGATGGTGGCGCCGTGATTACCGCCAGCCACAATCCCCCTGAGTTTAATGGACTCAAGATGCGCCATTATGAGCCACAATATGGCGGCGTGCCGTTCTCCAGCGACGAGGTCCAAGAGGTCGGACGCATCGCCATCAGCGGCCAATTCGCCAGCGGCCAAGGCAGTTACCGCCAGGTCAATGTTGAGGATGCCTATGTGGAGCACATCGCCGCCCTCGTAACGCTACCACGCCGCCTCAAGGTGGTGGTTGACGGCGGGAACGGTGTGGCTGGCCCACTCGGCGTACGCGTCTTTGAGCGCCTCGGCTGCGAGGTCGTGCCGCTCTTCATTGAGCCTGATGGCACGTTCCCCAATCACCATCCCGATCCACTCAAAGAGAAGAACATGCAGGATCTCAAGCGTGTCGTGCGTGAGACTGGCGCCGAGCTCGGTATTGGTCTCGACGGCGATGGCGATCGCCTCGGCGTGATCGACGACCAAGGCAATATGGTCTTTGCCGATCGCTACATGATTGTGCTCGCTCGCGAGGCCCTCAAAAAAGGCCCGGCCCCGATTGTCTTTGATGTGAAATGTAGCACTGTGCTCGCTGATGCTATCACCGCATTTGGCGGCACGCCTGTCATGTGGAAGACGGGCTATACCAATCAATCTGCCAAAATGCGCGAACTCGGTGCCCCCGTTGCCGGTGAACTCAGTGGCCACATCTTCAACAACCGCCCGGGCCACAGCTTTGACGACGGCACGTTTGCTGGTGTCTGCCTGATTGAGGCCCTCGTCAATAGCGAGCAAACGCTGTCGCAGGCTTTGGCGCCATACCCGGTGCGCGCCGAGGTCCCCGAGGAGCGCATTGAGCTTGACGATACGCGTAAATTTGCCGCAGTTGAATATGTGCGGGCCAAGTTCGCCCAGGATTACAACATCATCGAGACCGACGGTTTGCGCATCGACTTTGGCGATGGCTGGGGTCTCCTGCGTGCCTCAAACACTGAACCAGTGATTACCACGCGTTTTGAGGCCGAAACTGAGGCCCGCGCAGCGTATATCCGTGATCTTCTCCTCGGCGCGTTGCGCGAGTATACTGCTACACATTAGGGGAACCGTCATGCTAGGAATTCGTCGGCGCCTCGCCACACTTGCACATCTCGTTCGCCCCCTTGCACTCGCCTTTTTGGGGTGTGCCATTTTGGCCTTGGGGCTCGGCTATCTGTTGACCTACCTCTATCGCACGTTGACATTGCCACCCATCTTCTACTACCTGACGTTGCAGTTCGTCCCGCAAATGTGGCGTGGCGTGCTCTTCTTGTTTGTGGGTGTTGGCACGCTCGTCGCCGGTATTTGGTCGTTGAGCAATAAGGTCGTCATCCCCATCAACAGCGATGGGAGCAATGACGAGGTGCTCCTCGATTATCGCCGTGTCGATCGCATGCCACGTGTGGCCGTGTTATCGGGTGGCCCTGGCATGCTCGTCTTGGCCAGCCTCGGGCGCACGGTCGAGTCAATGACCTGTATTACGCCCATCCAAGACCCTGTGGAGTACTATTATCGCGCGTCAAGCCTGTTTAACTTCGAAAAAGTCGTCTTTGTGGTGCCGACGCCTCAACCCATGCAGGTGGCGTTTGTACTTGATAATGGCCAACGCGTACGCCCAAGCGATCGCATACCACAAAACGAATCCTATGCACAACACTATGTGGTCGACGTTCAACTAGATGGCGAAACATCCGTCGATCAAGTACTCGTGACGCGTATGACCATTGAGTCAATTGCGAATGCCGATGTGATTGTGATGGGGCCTGGTAGCCTCTTCGAGAGCATCATCCCTAATCTGCTTATTCCCGAGATTCGTCAAGCACTTGCCCAGAGTCGTGCCAAAAAGATTTATATCTGTAGCATCATGACGGAGCCCGGCTTGACCACTGGTTTTACCGTCGCTGATCACATTCGCCAAATTGTGCGCTATGGTGGTTTTGCCCCCGATTACGTGTTGGTCAATGCCCAACGTATCGATGCCGATGTCCAGCGCATCTATGCCGCCGCCAATCAAACGCCTGTGTATCTTGCCCCCGAGGAGTACGAAGAGACGGTCGTGCAGGCCATTGATCGTGATGCGGGGAGTGATGTCATGGTCGAGGGTGCAGTGGTAGTCGAAGCTGACTTGGCCACGGCGGTCGTTCAACTCACTGCCTCACTCGACGACCCAGGCAAGAGCCGCACAGTACGCGTGTTGCGCCATGACCCCGACAAAGTAGCAGCCGCCATTCGTAACATTTTGCGCCGGGGACAATAGGGCATGGATGATACGATTCTCCTGTTTGAAGACGAAGGTTATCGCTCCCTGTTGCCGTTGACGTATACCCGTACGGCTGCTGACATTCGTTGTGGGATTTTCACGCTCCGTGAGCGTCTGCAAGCGCGCTTTGGCCAACAGCCCGCAATGATGCCCCGCGAGTATCTCGCCGATGTGCTGGGTGCTGGGCGTTGGCCGTTGCGCCTGTTGAGCCGTAATGTGCCGATTTTGTTGGTCAATAGCCGTCTGCTTGACATTACCTGCCTCGAGTCGCTGACCAGTGCCCCGCTAGGCACCATTATCGTCAGTGACGATAACAACACCGTCGCCGGTGGTGGCACGCTCGTCGCTGCCCGCTTGTCACCGGCGTTGGCAAGTGCGGTGTTTGCTGATTTGCTCCAACAACAAGGGCAACGCGTGCTCAATGAACTCCAACGGTTTGGCCAGACGGTGGCAATCCGCCCGCGCATGCTCAACTTCCCGTGGGATATTGTCGAGGCCAACGCCGAACTCATCGCCAGCGATTTGCCATTGCTTGACCCAACCACATTTATCCCGGCGCAACATCATCCGAATGCGTCAATGTGGCACATGCAGGCGCCCGAGCGCATCTTCGTGCATCCCAATGCCCAGATTGAGTCGCCGGTGGCGCTCGACGCGCGCGAGGGCCCGATCGTCATCGGCGCTGCCCGCATTGAGCCGTTCTCGCTCATCCAAGGCCCCGTCGCCATCCACGATGGTGCACTTATTTCGGGCGCCCGGGTGCGCGCCGGCACGACCATTGGCCCCGTGTGTCGTATTGGTGGCGAGATCGAGGCCACTGTCGTCCAGGCCTACTCCAATAAACACCACGACGGCTTTTTTGGCCATTCCTATCTCGGCGAATGGGTCAACATCGGTGCGATGACCACCACCAGTGACCTCAAAAACACCTACGGCTCGATCAAAGTCACCGTGGCAGGCTACGGCCAGGTTGATAGTGGTCGCCTTAAACTTGGGTGCTTTTTGGCTGATCACGTCAAACTGGGCATCGGGGTCCATCTGAACGGCGGTTCTGTAGTTGGCACCGGGGCTAATATTTTTGGTGTACATTTCGCTCCCAAGACGATTCCACCGTTTACCTGGGGTGGTGAACGCTTTCGTGAGTATCAAATTGAACGCATGATTGCCGTGGCGCGCAAAGTCATGTCACGGCGTAAAGTTACCTTGAGCGATGCCCAAGCAGATCTCTTGCGCCATACCTTTCAGATGACGCGGAGTGAACGTGATAGCATGTAATCAAGCGATGTAATCAGGCAGGAGCAATGCCATGCACGTGGTGATTATGGGTGGTGGTCGTGGCCTCATCCAAACAATTCGCGCGATTCAACCAGTGGCACAACGCATCACCGTGATTGAGCCGAGTTGTAACGATACAGAGAGTGATAATCTTATCCGGCGTGGTGGGCAGTACCCAGCCTTTGCCCACATGCTTCAGGTCATGTGTACGTTTGGTGGCAACACATCAGTGGTGCGCGTCATGCAGCATCGCTTCAAGCAGGTTGATAGCGCCCACGCCAAGGTGCCGTTCGGCGTGTTGAGCGTGCTGGCACATGCGGCACACAGCTCGCTCCCCGAGGCACTTGAGCGCTTTCGGCATGATGTTGCCTGCGAGATTGAGGTACAGCCTGTCAGTCATACACCGCATGACATGGTCTGTCGCGTCGCCGAGACCGAACATCGCCGTGGCATTAGTCATATCACACAATCGCCACTCGGCGCGGTCCAACAAGTCTTTCTTGATCCGCCTGCCCCTGCGTCGTCAGCAGTGTTGCATGCCCTCAAAGTCGCCGACGTCGTGTTGATTGCCCCTGGTTCGCTCTACGAGCACGTCTTGCCGGTGTTGCTCCCTGACGGCATTAGTGAGACATTGCGCTCGGTCAAAGGGCACGTGTTGTGTATCCCCGCACTTACGACAATCCCCGGTCAAACCGATACATTCCGTCTCGCCGATTATGTGGCACGCGTGGCGCGTACCATCGGCCGTGGTGGCCTAAATCGGGTGGTAGTTAATACTGCCCTCTACGCCGCTGCTCACGCCAATTACCTGCTCAAGCGCGGTATCAAGCAACTCCGCTACGAAGAAAGCGATGCTGCCGTGTTCCACGCCCTTGGCGTCCAACCCGTGCTCCGCGATATGCTCAACGAATTCACCGATGGCCAGAGCTACAATACGGCTGCGCTCACAACACACAATGAAACTGAGTTGCGTATGGCATGCGTACTAGCTATCAAAGAGTCAAACACCATCTAGGTATTCTGTATCCTGTATAAAGAGGTCTCCACATGCACGATGTTCGTATCGACCGACTTGCCCAAGTCCTCGTGAACTACTCACTCGCTGCCCAGCCGAATCAGCTCTTTCGTATCGTGGCGCCGACTGCAGCTGCTCCGCTTGTGCGTGCCGTCTACCGTGAGGCGATGCGCGCTGGTACCAATCCACTGATGCGACTGACCCTCGATGGCCTCGACGAGATTTTTTTTAAACATGCCAACGACGATCAACTCTCCTATGTGCCTCAATTAGCGCGTGACGAGATTGAGACCGTCGATTTACATCTCTCCATTCTTGCTGACGAAAATACCCGTGCCTTGAGTGGCGTTGACTCTAAACTCGTTGCCAAACGTCGGGCTGCGATGAGTCCTATCTCCAAACGCATGATGGAACGCAGTGCCGAAGGCTCGTTTCGCTGGTGCTTGACCCTCTTCCCCACGGCCGCCCAAGCCCAAGAGGCCGATATGTCGCTCAGCGACTACGCCGATTTCGTTTTTGCTGCCGGCAAACTCGACCACGCCGACCCCGTCGCCGCCTGGCAAGCTCAGCGCGCCGAGCAAGAACGCATCATCGATCGCCTCAAGGTCGCCAACCAGATTCGCATCGTCGGCCCTGGCACCGATTTGACCTACGCCGTGGCCGGTCGCACCTGGGTAAATTGTGCGGGCGATCGCAACTTCCCTGATGGTGAGGTCTTCACTGGTCCCGAAGAGCAAAAGACAAACGGATTCATTACCTACAGCTTCCCAGCAATTTATATGGGCCGTGAAGTGTCAGGTATTCGGCTCGAGTTTGTTGATGGTAAAGTCGTCAAGGCCACGGCCGACAAGGGTGAGGACTTGCTCCACTCCCTGCTTGACATGGATGAAGGCGCGCGTCGTCTCGGTGAAGTCGCCTTTGGTACTAATTACGGCATTCAACGCTTTAGCCGTAATATCTTGTTCGACGAAAAAATCGGTGGGACCGTGCACCTTGCCCTCGGCGCCGCCTATCCCGAGACCGGCTGTACCAATCAATCGGCCTTGCACTGGGATATGATTTGTGACCTGCGCTCGGGTGGCGAGGTCTTCGCTGATGGTGCCCTCATCCACAAAGACGGCAAGTTTGTCCTCTAATGCCACCACACGCGGTGCTGGTTGTGCCATTGGGCATCACCAGCACCCAAAGGAATCCGTCATGTCAATCGATCCCCAACGCTATCCCCGCACGCTGGCCGCCTTTACTGCCATGAATGCCACTGATCATCTTGAGCGGGTTATTCGCCTCGATGAGATTTGGCATGATATCCGCACCACTGTCGCCAACGATGCCCCGTCACTTAACTATCGTACTGCCTGGCAATCAATGCCCCGTGCTGAGCTCGTGCAGCGTAGCAATCAGGCAACCTGGCACGGCGATCTCGTGTATGCGGGTGGTGGTTTGGGGCTCATCCATGCGGTAGTGATGGCCCGACAGGGTTGGCGCGTGTTGGTGTTCGATCGCAACGATGTGGGCTGTGTCCACCGCGAATGGAATATCTCGCGCTATGAGTTACACGCCCTCGTCGATACCGGATTCTGCACCTGGGCCGAGCTCGATGCCATCATCATGAACGAGTACGACGACGGTATTGTCCGCTTCCACAAAGAAGACGAAGCTGAGGTGACGCTCCATCTCCCTGAGGTGCTGAATGTGGCCCTCGACGCTGGTGCACTCTTACTGTTAGCCCGCCAAAAATTCCTCGACGCCGGCGGCGAGATCCGCGATCAACGCCGATTTCAACATGTCTTGAGTAGCGACAGCGGCCCACAACAGGTACTCGTATCGGTACAGGATGCGTCTGGTCAGAGCGAATCATACGCTGCCCGACTCGTCATTGATGGCATGGGCACCATATCGCCGCTGTCGCTACAACGCTTCGGTGGTCGCCCGTTTGCTGGTGTCTGCCCGACAGTGGGTACGGTCGCTGAGGGCTTTGTCATCGGCGATGCCGCCAACGAACACAACCCCAAGCTCGGTGACATTTTGTTGACTATTGCCGATGCCCAGCGCACGCAACAATACATGTGGGAGGGGTTCCCGGGTCGTGGCAACGAGTTGACCATTTATTTGTTCTACTACGATACGCTCAAGCCTGGTGTACCGGTCAATGCCCGTCCGACGCCCACGTTGATCGAGTTATTCGAGGACTACTTTGCGCATCTCGAAAGCTACAAGCGCAGTGACGGCGCTGTCCATCACCACAAGCCGGTCTACGGCTATATCCCTGCCCGGCATTCACTTCGTCGGCTCGAGGCGCCGTTACTGCGCGGTGTGGTGCCGATTGGTGATGCGGCCGCCCAACAATCACCCTTGACTTTTTGTGGCTTTGGCTCACATGTGCGCAACCTCGGGCGTACCACCATGCTCCTCCACGAGGCGCTGACGCTCGGTATCGATGATCCAGCCGGATTGCGCCACGTCACGCCCTATCAAGTCAACGTGTCGCTCAATTGGGTCTTTAGTCGTTTCATGCAACCATGGGGTGATGCCGATGACGATGTCAATCGGCTTCAACATCATTTCATGGCGATTTTGCAACGCGAGGGTACTGATTTTGCGACGCGCTTTTTCCGCGACGAGATGCGCTGGAGCGATTACCACAAAATGGTACTCGGCATGTTCTTCGCCTACCGGCCAATTGTGGGTATCGCATTCCGCGTGCTCAAACGTGCCGGTGTGCAACAGTGGATTGCCGATTATCTGCGCTTTTGTTGGGCTGCGCTCGTTGCTGCCAAAGGGCGCACGATACGTCGTTGGTTTGGTCAGCATATTCTCCATCGTATCGCAGCTGATTTGCCACCCCGATTGCGATTAGCACTACTTGCGATGCTTGAGGAATGGCGCGTGATGACTTGGGATCGCGATTAGTTGATTTGCCAGAATGCCCCCCGAGTGCCTTGCGCATTCGGGGGGTGTCTTTCTCAACGATGGTTTTGTTCGATTTTCTTTCTCAACGGTGGTTTCAAACTGGAGTTTTTCACAATGGTTCTCATGTCTCGATTATGCTATTTACTTTTGCGTATCGGGGTCGGTCGTATCGGTACTACTGTACTTTGCATACTGATCGCGAAAGTACGTCATCTCTTTCTCATTGCCGGTTTCAAATGCCCGTCGCGATCGATAACGCAAGGTCTCTTCGGTCGAGCTTGACCCCTTGCGCACTGAGTTGGAGTACTCCATGCGCATCTTGTAGTCGTCCTCCTGCCAGGGGCGGTTCAGCTCGGTCATTAGCTCGTCGTAGACGCCAAACCGACTGAAGATGGGATGCGCTTGCGCATGTTGTTGGACCAACACCAGGGCATCTTTGTAGTGACGACGATGGACATGCATCACCTTCTGTTGTAATGTCGCCACATCAATATCAGCCGCCTCACGCTCAATCGCATCATTGATGTGGGTCTGCGCATCAGCCACAATCTCCCAGGTGCAGGCATGTGATTGTGCCATTGGCTGATCGTGCTGATCAATCCCCTCGACCGTCATCGGCATCGCGACCGTGCCGTAGACCTGTGGTGCCAACCCTTTGATGTGCAAGTAGATATAGCGTTGCTCCTCGCTCATCAAGGCGCCAAAGTTGATGGTGATGCGGTTGCCGGTGCGCGTGTGTGGGCGATCGCCAACCACGGTTACCGCATACCCTGCTGGGGTCTCAAGGTGCATCTGCGTCTTGCGCATGGCCGAGGTAAACAGCTGGCCCAACTCTTGACTAAAGCACTCCTCAATGTGCCGCGTCTCCGAGATGTAGTAGGTGTTGCCCTCGCCATTGCTGGCCAGTGCCCCCATCAACATCTCGTTGTAGCCATTGCCAATGCCAAATGTCGTGGTGCTAATTCCTTGTTGGTGATACTCGGCTGCTGTCTTACCTAACACCACTTCATCGGTGATTCCGGCATTGGCATGCCCATCACTCAAAAGAAATACGCGCCCTACAAGCTCCTGATGGCGAATGCGCAATTGGTGCTCGACACAGGCGCTCCAGCCAGCGTGCAAATCGGTACCCCCACGCGATGCGACCTCGCGAATGCGCTGAGTAATCAGCTGCTTGTTGGCAGTGGTCATTGCCATGCCATCGGCCAGAACACCGACCTCCGTGTCGAAAATGACCACGGTGCAGTAATCGGTTGCCTGCAATTTCTCAATCACTTGAATGGCAGCGGCCTTGGCATGCTCCATCGGAACCTGACCCATTGAACCGCTCCGATCAATCACCAAGCCGATGTTTAGCGGCAATCGCTGCGTATTCTGCACAACCTTTGGTGCTGTGACACTTACCTTGGCAATGAACTCGATTCCCTCTGAACCAACTGGCGAACGACTGATTTGACTGTTTAACTGCATAGTGTTTTTGATTCTCCTTATTTAACACTAGAACGTTTCTGTGTTTATTCTATACCTATTCTGATTGATTGTCAAATTAACGTTTAACTGTTAATTTTATGATGTGTACCTGATAGCTACCATCGATTACGGACGTCGGCGTAACCAATCTTCGAGCATATCGATTAACTGCTTGAGCTCCATGATTTCGCTTGCTGGTGCATTTGACGCCACCAAACGATCATATTGTGCGCGCAATACCGAGAGGTCTTTGGTAGAGAACCGACTCGAGAGATTTTTGGAGTAAAAGCTCCGTTTGCGGGTGAGCTCATCACGCCATTGACCCATCTCATTCGCCAGGTTCACATAAATATCGAATTGCGCATAAATCGTGCTCCGTTGATGCATGCGCAGCACAAAATCGCTGGCCTGATGATACTCGCGTGATGCGTTTAGTCGTGAGGCCTCGGCCCGGACCCACGCCAAATCAATCAATGCAGCCTCGTGCTCGATTTGGCGGTCGGCTGGTATGTCGCGCACCTGTGTCTCGGCCCGTACCTGTACCAGATACGTAGATGTGACCTCTGTCGATTGTCCATTCTCGAGTTGTCCTTGGAGTGACACCATCCCCGTGTAGTCGCCCACTGGATGATTCGTTGCCGGGCTGAGCCGTACATAAACGGTGCGTTGCTCTTGATTGACCAACGCACCGAGGGGAATCGTAATCCGTTGACCTGCAATGTGATGGGGTGGTTGCCCGACCACCTCGGCATGCATGCCATTCGGCACAGTGAACGCTAGTTCGGCACGTTGCATGACGACGCCAAACATCTCTGCGAGTTCGTGCTGAAAGTAGCCGTCGATGTCGCTCGATTGCGTCATAAAATGATGATTTCCCAGCCCATGTTGCGCCAACAGGTCAAGTAACTCCTCGTTGTAGTGCAGCCCAAGCCCGTAGGTGCTCAAACTAATCCCCTGTTGTGCATATATGGTCGCGAGATTCGCCAATTGATCCGCCGCCCGAATCCCTTGGTTTGCCTGACCATCCGTGAGCAACAAAACGCGACTGACATACGTCCCACTCGTGTGATTTTTCTGGAGTCGATCAACGGCCATTTGCCATCCATCCGAGATGTTGGTGCTCCCGCCACTGCGTACGCTGGAGAGCGCCGCATCAATTAGGTGGCGTTGGGCACTCGTCACGGGGAGGCTGTCGGCAAGGAGCGCAGCGTGGTGGTCGAATGTCACGATTGCACATCGATCCTGAGCGTTCAGCCGATTTACAATCCGCTTGGTGGCCTCGATGGCGTCGCGTAACTTTTGGCCGGCCATTGACCCGCTCCGGTCAATCACCACGCCGATGTTCAATGGCATACGTTGCTGCGCCGTTGTCTGTGATGCGGGTGCCTGAATTTGAATCCGCACAATAGTGTCGTGACTCCGTCCCTGACTGTCTGGTTGGTTGTGAATGACTGTACGGCTCAGCTGACTTTTGATTGTGGGCATGGGCATTTGTCCTTTTCTAATGGCCAGATTGGCCGAGGCGAATCCGTCAAAAATATCCTTTTGATTTATTGACAGTTATACTGTAACAGTATTGATGTTATTTGTCAATATAAAAATCCACAAATACGCATTAAATTTGTATTAAAATCCACAAATGAGCATGTTGACAGTGTCAAATTTACGTGATATACTATTTTCATAACGAAATGCGGAACACATTGTTGTTCCGTTTTTCTATCGTCTCTTGTGCGCCCACAAGGAGGTGCTCAATCCAAGGTTCATGTTCGTTGTTGGCCAGAGCGTATCACACATCACGTACAAAGGAGCTTCCCCGATGCAATTAAACGTTACCGAAGTGATGAATCAAGTTGAAATGGCCCGGAACTCATTAGCAAGTGCGCGCAATCAACTGTTGCAAGCAATTCATGTGATGTCCGGGGCTGGCCAAAACGTGACAGAGCTGATCCGCATGCAAGAGCGTTTGGACGAGGCTGTGGCCTTGAGCCAAACGAGCCACGATCACCTGGCCGTGTGGCATCAGGTTGATGCACGACGCCGTATGCAACAAGCGCTCGACAGCTACCAAGGACTCGAGTCCGACGAAAAGGCGCAACCTGAGTATTCCCGCGTCTTTGACTATTACACAATGCTTGATGATGACATTGTGTCGTTGAGCTCATCCCTTAAGGATGACGAGGATGATACAACCATGGCGGATGACGATCTGCCGTATTATGGCTCATTCACTGATGATGACGACGACGACGATGACGACGATTTCTATGCGGATCTCCGCGACATGTATGGTGTCGCATCCGATGCGCCAGACGTGCCAGCGTCTATCATCCTCGGCGATGAGCGTGCAGCAGTAGCCTTCGATACATCCGATATGGCGTGGGCCGACAAACCACTCCACGAGGAGGAGTTACGCCTGCTGTTCGGGTTGCGATTAACCCCAGGTGGCGATTGGCACTACGACATCTTCGGCAATTGGTACCCCGGTCCCCCGAAGCCATTGACCAACGATAACCCCGACTACAATGCACCCTGGTAGTCACAAAGAGACAAGAAACCGCCCCACTGTACTGAACAGTGGGGCGGTTTGGTCGTCGGTTGTTATGGTTTGCGACGCAGAATCGCACCAATACGACGGAGCTCCCCAGTGTCTATGCGGCGATCATCACGGAAGTGAATCTCGATGCCGTCATCAATCACATAACGATGCCAGCGCACTTCGGTGTCAGTTGTGCTCGTTGCTGCTGGTGCATAACTCGCACTGCCTGTCATGACGCGATCGACGTGATGTGCAGCGACCATTTCGTTGACCACTTCGTTGGCGACGATTTCTTCAACGGGTTGTGGTGCACTTTTGATAACGTCGTTGAGCTCGGCATCATCCATGCCTGCCAAACGTGCACGGATGACGCGCAACGGCAAAAAGCTCGCTTTGAGACGGGCTGCTGCCAACAGCTGCAACAAGTGGCGCTCGGTGTAGCGCGGGGTACGTACGCGGTCGACTGGTGCATCAATCAGCCCCTCGTCAGTGTAATAGCGAATAGTTCGCTGTGTTACACCTGCACGCTCGGCTAATTGCCGAATGGTCATGAGTTCTTGGTTCATAGAAATTACCACTTCAATTGGTGAATTATTCACGAGTTATCAGCATAGTACCACCCAGTGGATACTACGTCAACCATACTATAACAGTGAATTGATAAAAATTACATGTGAATCCATTAATGTAGCAATTTAGTATAGTAATTATTTACATATGTGCATCATGCACGGTAAAAAATCTTCCCCTTACGCGCGTTGCGACATTCCTCGAGATGTCATACGCGCGTAAGGGACAAATTACCCGCGTCGTACAACTGGACGTGCATCGTGGAACTGCAACACGACTATGGGATCGTCGACATCTATCTCACTGTCTGCCAGCGCAGCCCATTCAACACCGTCAACACGGATTCTGATGTGCGCACCCTCGCCACGGGCGATACAGACGCCCGATTTGCCAATGAGTTGCTGTTGCATTTGGTTGAGCTCACTGTGCCCTTTGTTCATGCGTGCATATAACCGTGATCCACCAATTGCAGATACAACAGTCGTAAGCGCAAACACCAGAAACAGCCACACGCCCATCCCTGGGAACACAAACGCGAAACCTGCAGTCACCAGTGCGGCTATCCCAATCCACAACGCATAGACGCCGGGTACAAATGGCTCAACCGTCAACAGGATGAGACCAATTGTGGCCCACACGAATCCGTTGTTCATGTGCTACTTCTTTCCGTCAGATTGCTTCATAATCTCAGTAAGTGCACCAAGCGCGCCACTCAAATTACTTATCTCGGTGGGTACCACCACAAGTCGTGCGGCTGGTGACTCACCCATCTTTTGCAATGCATCAACATAGCGTTGTGCCACGAAGTACTGCAACGCCGCGTCTGGCTGGCCAACTTGATCAACCAACAACCGCGTTGATTCTGCTTCGGCACCGGCTAAGCGTTCACGGGCCTCGGCCTCAAGACGAGCAGCTGCTAATTTACCCTCGGCCTCAAGAATTGCTGATTGCTTCATACCCTCAGCACGCAGAATCTCTGATTGGCGCACACCCTCAGCCTCGAGAATCTTGGCGCGCTTCTCACGGTCGGCCGTCAACTGCAATGCCATGGCGCGCGTGATGTCTTCGGGTGGCAAGACATCCTTGATTTCGACGCGAGTGACCTTGGTTCCCCAGGTTTGTGTGGCTTGGTCGAGTGCTGATAACAACCGACTGTTGATTTCGTCACGCTTTGACAACACTTCGTCGAGCTCCATGCTACCGAGTGCCGTACGAAGATTGGTGAGTGCCAAGTTGATAATCGATGCCTGCAAATTAAAGACCTGGTAGGCAGCCAAGCTCGAATCATAGACCTGGTAGAACAACACACCATCAACGCGTACAGTGGCGTTATCACGCGTAATAACAACCTGTGATGGAATATCAAGTACCTGCTCTTGCACGTTAATGCGTCGACCAATCCGGTCTACAAACGGCACAATAAAGTTTAAGCCAGGCTTGACCACCATACGGAATCGCCCGAATCGCTCAACCGTCCATTCGTTCCCCTGCGGGACAATTTTGATGCCAGTGAATACTACTGCACCCGCGAGGAACACCAATAGCATGAGACAAAAAAAGAGAAATCCGTCCATGTTTTATCCTTTCTTTATGACGTAGAAGTAGACGATGTGCATCACCCATTTGTTGCATAGGGATGCGCTGAACTCCAATGTCAACCCTAGAATACCACATGGCATCATCCACATTTGTGCATGCTGATTGGTGATGCGAGCGGTATAGTCCTAGTTGATGGTCAAGTCGCAGACAAATTGATGGAGCATGCGCTCGCTACTCCACTGCGAATCTGCCACCGCAAATGGTTGTGATTGGTTGACATAGATCGGTCGTGTATACCCCTGGCCGTACAGTGTCTGCCGCAAGAACTCGCGCAGTTGATTCCATGCTTTGAGTTGATTACCACCTTGGGCGATTGCCTCGACACTCGTCACAAATGCATGTGGCTCACCCTCGTACACGGTGATTTCGTGCGGGATACCAGCTGCCTTTAATCCATCCTCAAAGCCTTGGACTTCGCTGAGGGGAATCATCGTGTCGGCACTACCAAAAATCCCCAACACTGGCCCATTAAGATTCTTCAGTAATGCAGGATCTTGGATAACCGCTCCATAGAACACTACGGTAGCCTTGATATCTTTGGTATTGACGCCATAGCGAATCGATGTGCCACCTCCAAAACAAAACCCCATAATTGCCACTCGTTGCGCATCGGCATCGGGTTGGCTTTGAATCCAACGCATGACTGCATCGAGATCGCCATCAACTTGGGTTGTTGGTGTACTTACGACCTGCCAAATGGCACTTGGAATCCATGATGTGGTGTTCCCACGGAACACATCTGGTGCCACCACAATGTAGCCATCCTGTGCAAGTGCGTCTGCTTTGCCTACAATCTCCGATTTGAGACCCCACCACTCATGAATCATGATGACCACGGGGAATGGGCCATCTCCACTTGGGCGTGCCACATATGCCCGAACAGCAGGCCCGTTGCCATTGGTAATCACTGTGTTGGTTAGGTCATCGAGACGATTGGCACCAACTCCACGATCGACAATGACAGACGCAACGAGGACGACGATTGCCCCAACCACAAATCCGATTAGCCATTTGCTGATGGTCAAAATGCGTTTTGCCATAGTAGTGTTCCTTTAAAACGTGATAAAACGATGGTCTGTCTCTATGTATACTATAACGAACATTTGCATTGCCGTGCAACGTAGTGTTTAGGGCGCAATACGAATCACCGTAATATCAACGCGTTGGTCAGATATTTGCACCAAAAACGCACGCACAATTTGTGATTTTATCGTCACTTCGAGCGTCACTGACTGTTGATTTTGATCGCGTATGATAGGCATCAATCCATTGTTTTGCCAGTGTTGCATCAGTGAATCGCGGAGTGATGTGGTTGTTCCTTTTGTGCTAAAGAGTAGTGCACTCCCCATCGATGTCGATGCGCCGAATGACTCAGGGAATGATATGTCGTCGAATTCTTGCGATTCACAACGTGTTGTTGGTACCACAATGGTGACGGGGTAGATATCAGTTGTATAGCGCCATGTCACATCTGCCGTAATCACATCACCACCCGGCAAAAGCACTTTGCCTCGTCCCTGTCCCGTCATTGACGCAAGAACTCCTTGCGTATCAGTAACGGCTTGTGCGTCAAAATCGTTCCAAGCGGCACCGCCCTGACGACTCTGCCATACGTCATTTTGTTGCCCAAAACCGTGGAGTGGACCGAGTAGGTCGCGCATTGATACAGGTGGAAATCCGATAGCATCGCGTGTGCACTGCCCATCAACCACCCGTCGCTCTTGATTCTCTGTCACAAATACGGCATTGTTATCAACCGTTGCCAACCACACGGGTGACACTGCGTCGGTCGTGGTGACATGTACCATGCTCCGTTGGCCATCGTTCAGCGATGTTATTGACAACGTGCCATTACGCAGTATCCCGTTTTGATCGCGCGCATTGCGCAACGTCATCTCGAGCGTGATCCGTTGGCCTGGTGGTGCATCTCCCAAGACAAACGTCTGCTGTGCGACCGGCTGAGCGGTGCATCCGGCGAGCATCACTACAATCAGAAAGATGACGAGTCTGCGCCACTTACCCATCACGGTTCAACCATTTGGACATAAAAATATTTGCATCCACGGCGAAACCGATTTTTTCATAAAACGGCACGACCTGCTGATTCGCCTGACGCACCAACAAATTGACCTTCTCGCAGCCTTGCGCTTTGAGTCGGGCGGTGACTGCCGTAATGAGGCGATGACCGTAGCCGTGCCCTTGGGCATCAGGATGAATAGCGAGGTGGTTAATCCATCCACGCCGTCCGTCATCGCTCCCGAGTAACGTGCCAATGATTGTGCCCTGGCTGTTACATAACGCCCAGGCCAAATTGCCCGATAACGCCAAGTGCCGACGGAGTCCGTGTATGCTATCGGTTGGACTAATTTGGAGGGCAGCCGCACGCCACAATGCCATCATCTCAGGCAGATCGTCGAGCGTGACCGGCCGCAGAAACGTCCCATCGGCAAAACGCTCAATGACGCGCGCTGGTTCATACACGCCCACGAGCTGCAACCACGGTGGTGTCTCGGTTGGATTACGCCGTAACTCCATGCCAATATGGCGCATGACAGCCTGTGATGCGAGATTGTCATACTCAGTAGTGGCGATAATGCGCCTGAGCCCCAGTTGATTGCAGGCGTAGTCGCGCAAGAGCGTGGCAGCGGCTGTAGCGATGCCCTGATTGCGCCATTCGGCGAGCACATGCCAAAACATGCCGACCTCGGCATGGGTTGCGCCATCATCATTGCTGCCGATGCCCACTTTGCCAAACTGATCGATGCACGGCACGAGTCCAATCGCCCCTACCACGGTATTCGTTGCGTTGTGCACAATCGCCCGTTCGCCGTATGGTGGTTGATTAAGCGTCGCAAGCTGGCGTTCGTTGGCGATGTTCCACTCCAGCCAGGCTTGGGCATCTGATTCGTTCATGTTCATGATGTGCATGACTGCGGTATGGTCATTGTTATTGAATGATCGTATACTAATGGTCGTTGTATGTAATGTCGGCATTTGACGCATATGAAACCTATATATAGACATTCATCAACATCATTATAAAATCAATTACGTTCATGTATCATATGATGTATCATAGTTTCTATTAATTTCGTCATATACAACAAGGATAAGATCTTGCGTACGATATTTGATTATGTACATAAATGGTGGTCATTGTGGCGTGAGTACCGCATCATTCGATCTTCAAATACGTTTGACGATGTTTGGTATACGACGCAATATCCACATGTATCATCGACATCTCTTTCACCATTATTGCATTATGTACTGGTTGGGTCACGCACAGATTGTAATCCTAATCCTCACTTTGATAGTCACTGGTATCTCAAAAGCAACAATGATGTCGCATCAATGCGGGTTAATCCCTATGTTCACTACTTGACATACGGCAAACATGAACAACGATTGCCACGACCTGTTGAGATTGTAGCGGCATCCGTAGAAGTTCCAAAACCAAATATACCAGCGGAAGCAAAACCAGTAGACACAAAACCTGATGTACCTGTAGTGAAACCTTCAAAAATATGGCAGGTGCGCGATCGCGTATCGCACATCATTCGAGGTGCTGTGTATAATCGGTATCCAAATTTTACGCATGAAGATGCGTTTGTCGCACCAAACTGGTCAGTGCCGCAACCACAATACCCTCGAGGCAACGAGGCCCATTTTCAACAATTGCATGATAATGCCATGCAAAGTTTTGATGAATCATACGATGCAAATAAGCTGAACGAAGCGTATCTTTTACTGAGCGATGAATATTCGCAAGAAATGTTCCTGCATGTTATCGTTGGACGTGTTCTCAAAGCGAGAAAGTTTCGGCTACCAATTTATTATTCTCATGTGTGGAACACGTTTGATAAAGTGCTCGGTTGCCAAGTAGGTGATGTCAGCTTTATGCGTGGTGTCGTAGCACAGTATCAGTATAATTTGCGTGCGATTGGCTATGATATCACGTTATTTTCATCACCTATCGGTATTTTTTCGATGTATGTTTTAGAGCAATATCGATATCGCAATCTTGTTATGGCTGAACCAGGTGATATCATCATTGATGGGGGCGCATTTATGGGAGAAACGTCCCTCTATTTCGGTCATAAAATGTCATATACCGGTCACATTTATGCGTTTGAATTTATACCCGAAAATGTTAGCGTCATGCGCAGTGTGTTGGAGACAAATACGAATTATCGCGACGTGGTGACTGTTGTTGAACGACCGCTCTGGAGAGACTCGAATACGATAATTACAACAAAAGATGACGGCCCGGCGTCACAGGTTGTTGAATCTCAAGATAGCGAACAGCAACAATTTACCACTATATCGATTGATGACTTCGCAAAGAATACACAGCTCGAAAAAATCGACTACATCAAGCTTGATATCGAAGGGGCTGAAATGGCTGCTCTAGAGGGTGCACGGCATATCATCACCACGCATCGACCAAAAATCGCTGTGTGTCTTTACCACAAAGACAGCGATTTTTGGCAAATACCACAGCTGTTGCATGAAATGGTTCCAGAATACGAATTTTATGTGGATAGCTTTATAGCATTTCCACCATGGGAAACGGTACTCTTTGCCCGTGTTCGCTCATGAGATCATAATCTGCATGACCTGTCCCAGCGCCTGCAATCCTGGGTGATCTACTGTACTCGGCTGCTCGGACATGTCCTGTACAAAGCACGCACACACATACCGTCGCCCATCTGGGCTGGTCACAATCGCACAATCATTGCGCAAATCATCGTCTGACCCGGTTTTGCCGGCATAACTCCAGCCTGCTGGTAATCCACGGGGGAACCCGACTCGATCCTGTTGTTTAGCGAGTGTCTCTTGCAAAAAACGGCTCGTCGCGGTGTTGCCAATCTGCCCGTTGGCAATCGCTGTTAACACATGCACGACATCGCGCGCCGTCGTGACTCCCAACCCCCACGGCAAACACTCCTCCGTGTTCGGCGCAAAAACCTTGCGGTTCAGCCGCGTGTGGTGCATGCCAAGCGCTTGAATGCGTTGATTTATCTGGTCGATTCCGAGCAAATCAATCAACATATTTGTGGCAGTGTTGTCAGATATTACCGTCATAAGTACGGCTACATCGCGCACAGTTGGTTGGAGACCGTCGTCGAGCACCTTGAGAATACCCATGCCAGGGCTACGCATCCCACTCAGTGGCAGGCGTTGATCCCAACTCAGTTGGCCTGATTCGACCAAGAGCGCAGCATGAATCAAGATGGGCAGTTTGATAATACTGGCGGTTTTGACGGGGCGGTCGGCGTGGTAGGCTACAGCTGGCTCGTCATTGAGGGGCTGCCACAACATCGATATCTGGGCATGGAACTGGCCCTCGAGATTGCGGATGGTGGGCATAGAAGTGTCCTTTCGGGGGCACCGCAGTACCCCCGTCTGTGCGTTTCGGGGCACCGCAGTACCCTCGTCTGTATACCTTCTTAGTATGAACGGGCAAAGACAACCATTTTGGTGGCTGGTTTGCCAGTGTAGACGCATGTGCCGGTGCCGCCGGGTTGATCGAGTGGGATACAGCGAATGGTGGCGCGCGTCTCTTCTTTGATGCGCTTCTCGTCGTCGCTGTCACCTGCCCACCAACAATAGGCGAATCCGGTCTCAATCGCCTCTTTGAGCTCGGCGTAGGTTGATACCGTGCGGGTGTGTGACTCTTTGAATGCCACGGCGCGCTGATACAAGGTGGCCTGAATCTCTTCGAGCAGGTCTACGATGCGCGCGGTCAGACCCTCTTGGGGCACAAAGCTCTTGCCTTCGCGGCCGGGGATATCACGGCGGGCCATGGCCACTGAGCCCTTCTCAACATCTTTGGGGCCGACCTCGATGCGCACTGGTACGCCCTTGACCTCCCACTCGTTGAACTTAAAGCCGGGCGAGAGGTGGTCGCGCGTGTCAATCTTGAAGCGGATTTTGCCCTTCCACTCCGCAGTAATGCGGGCCACGGCCTCCATGACGACGGCCTTTTCGGCGTCGTTTTTGTAGATTGGCACGACGACTGCTTGAATGGGCGCAAGACGCGGTGGAATCACCAAGCCGTCGTCGTCGCTGTGGGCCATAATCAAGGCACCAATTAAGCGCGTGCTGACGCCCCAACTGCTGGTCCAGGCAGTTTGGACAGTATTTGTTTGGTCGGTGAATTGAATCTCAAAGGCCTTGGCGAAGTTCTGACCCAGATTGTGCGACGTGCCGGCCTGTAAGGCGCGACCATCTTGCATCATGGCCTCGATACAGTAGGTGCGCAGTGCGCCGGGGAACTTCTCGCTGTCGGTTTTGAGCCCACGGAAGACGGGCAATGCCATCTCCTTCTCAACAAAGTCGGCATAGACATCGTTGAGAATCATCAACGTCTCCTCTTCGGCCTCTTGCTCGGTCGCATGCACCGTGTGACCCTCTTGCCAGAGGAACTCAGCCGTGCGCAAAAACGGCCGCGTGCGCATCTCCCAGCGCATGACATTTGCCCATTGATTAATCAAAATCGGCAAGTCGCGGTACGATCGCACCCACTTTGCATAAAAATAGCCGATGATGGTCTCTGAGGTTGGGCGAATCACATACGGCTCAGCAAGCTCCTCACCACTGGCATGCGTGACTTCGGCGACCTCGGGCGCAAAGCCCTCGACATGCTCGGCTTCTTTCATCAAAAAGCTTTTGGGAATCAGCAACGGGAAGTAGGCATTCACGTGACCGGTCTCTTTGATGCGGGCATCGAGCCCCGATTGAATGCCCTCCCAAATGGCATATCCGGTCGGTTTGAAGACGATACAGCCACGCACAACCTCGGCGTAGTCTGCCAAATCGGCCTCGCGGACGATATCAAGATACCACTGTGAATAATCCTTGGAACGGGCGGTAATGCCATCTTTGGCCATGGAATGACGCTCCCATCTCTCTGCAAAAACATGTTGGTATTGTATCATGTTGCGCCGACATCCATACATACGTAGAGCCGTAGCACTGCTACGGCTCTACGTATGTGAATGTTCATTGATGGCTACCCAATTTGTGCCTGTAACGCCTGATACGATGCCGTCAAATTACCGTCATTGCGAAAGAACGCACTACCGACGACCACGTCATCAACTCCGGCGTGCACGACGGTGGCCAAGGTGTCGAGGGCAATGCCACCATCAACTTGAATCTTGGCTGTCAGGCTATTTTGGTCAATGAATGCACGCACTTCGGCGATTTTTTTGGTTGACTGGGGAATATACTTTTGGCCACCGAACCCGGGATTCACGGTCATCAACAGTACGGTATCAATCTGGTCGATGATTTCGTAGATGCTACTCAGCGGCGTAGCCGGATTCACGGCAACACCAACATGTGCGCCAGTCGCTTTGATGAGCTGGATAGTCCGATGCAGGTGGGGTGAGGCCTCAACGTGGACGCTGATTTGATTGGCACCGGCCTGGGCGAAGCTTTCGACATAGCGCTCTGGCTCGATAATCATCAGATGACAATCGAGGTAGGCGTCTGCCCCTAAATGCGTGCGGAGCGCACTAACCATCGGCATACCCATGGTGATATTGGGCACAAAACGCCCATCCATCACGTCGATATGGAGACGATCACCACCGTGTGCCAACGCAGCAGCGGCATCGTGACCCATCGTGGCAAAATTAGCCGCCAAGAGCGATGGACTGAGGCGAATTGGGCGGTTTGTCGATTGCTGAATGAGCATGGCGCAACCTTTGATTCACATTAATACGCACCATCATACCACGGACAGCCACAACGTGGCTGTCCGTGGTATATGAAGGAGGGCAGGTTGGTAATTCGATGCTAGACCGGAGTAATCCGGAGTGTGTATGCGGCAGATTCGGAGAGGTTGGCAGGCATATGCACGGCAATCCCATCGCCAATGCGCTCCCATGTGAGTGCACCATCGTGCCCGAGGAGTGTAATAATGCTTTGGTCTCGAATGGGCATATCAGGGATGACTGTGCGCCCTGTAGGTACACCGAAGAATGTGGCATATAGTGTATGGTCACGTTGGGTAAAGCGGATGCTGATGCCGCTATCGCTGGTGCCCTCGGCTCGTGTCCATGGGGTACTGCTGTAGATGGCCTCGCCATTGATGTTTAACCATGCCCCCAGTGCCAAGAGCCGTTCGGCCTGCTCTGCAGGTATTGAGCCATCACCGCGAGGCCCCACATTAATCAGCAAGTTGCCGTTTTTGCTGACGATATCAACAAACGAACGAATGAGTTCAACGGGTGATAGCATGTCTTTGATTGATTCGTTGCGGTTATAGCCGAATGAAAATCCGAGTCCGCGACATGACTCCCATTTGTCCGGTTGAATCGTATCAAATACTGCATATTCGGGAGTGCGATAATCGGCGTGGGCTGGTTTGGGCAACATGCCCTGGCTAATTTGGGCGACTTGGTCAGGCCCTGCTTGCGTAAAGCGGTCGTTGATGACGCCCTCAGGTACGGTATTGTAGTAGTCGGCGAACAGCGCACCAAGATCGGAACCCACTGGGTAACCAATGTCGTTCCACATACAAGCTGGTCGATAGCGATTGGTTAATTCGCGCCAGTGGGCATCAGCGTATTTGACGTATTCGGCGCTCTGGGGCACCGCCACAAACAAATCGCTGATGTCGGCGATGATGTGTTCATTAAACGTCCAATCGAGGCCTCCTGAGTAGTACAACCCCATCGTTAGCCCTTTGGTACGTACTGCATCCGTTAAATCACCGACCAAATCGCGCGTGGTGTGGTAGTTAGGGATAAATGGATTCGGCTGTTCGCTCGGCCACAACAAGAATCCGTCATGATGCTTGGTGGTGAGTACCACGTATTTAGCTCCAGCCTTGGCAAACAAATCCGCCCATTCGTCGGGGTTCCATGTGGCAAGTGCCGCATTGAAATCCTGGGCAAAATCCGCATACGCTTTGTCGCCGAACTGTTCGTTGTGGTATTCGGCAGTCACACTGCCGGGCACGCGCAACGAATTCATGTACCACTCGGCATATGGGTTGCGTTGGAACCATGCGCTCCAGCCGTGCTCGGCTATCACGTCGTGTAACGGCCCGGTAGTTGGCGCCCATCCAGGTACTGAGTAGAGACCCCAGTGAATAAAAATACCCAACTTCGCGTCATGGAACCAGGCTGGTACCTGGTGTTGCTTTACTGCCTGAATTGTCGGATCAAACTTCATTGTCGGAGACTCCTTGTCTGTGTCGCTTCAAATTATGCAATTTCGAGTACCACAATTGCCCCATAGGTGATTGTGGGGATGGTGACATGCCATGCGCCGACACTCCCTGACAATGTGAGTGCCTCGCCAGTCGGGGCAAGATATGCGCGGTTTATCGAGTGGTCCAGCCCAACAGTTACGGTGATGTCATGTAACGGTATCGGGTCTTCGAGATACTCCATGTGTGGTGTGGCGCGGCGATTCGGTGAAAAATTAACGACGTGTATCATGTATCGTGCAGGGTGATTTGTCGTGGCTGCTTGGTAAGTGAGACTAATTTCGCTACTCAGTGGTGCATTGCTCTGAACAAGGCGCTGTGGTAACAGCGTACGCAACAAGTTACGCATCACTTCGCGGTAGACCCAATACCCGCATTTGAAGTAACTGCTAAAGATGGGGAATGTGACTGCAACCATGTGCTCGTTTGCAGTAATCGCCGTGTATTCACTGACATGGTCGAACGGCGATTGGGCATGACTGGTGTAGTGCTGGGCATTTCGTTGAAAGAGTGGTTCGCCGATCCGTGCCAGCGGTTGACCGCCCGTCCATTGCGCTGTGCCATAGTACAACGCATATTCATAGGCAGGAATCTCCGCAAACCGTTGGTGGTCGAGGCAAAGAAACGCTGGTGCATATGGTGATTCACCGACGTATGTGATGCCCAACGCTTCGTACCAGCACTGATTGCGTTCTCCACGTAGGGCGTGGTGGCTGGCTACGACAACACCACCGTTGGCCATGTATTGACGGAGCTGTGTGGCGAGCGCAGCGTGGACGGTGAGTCCCTCTGGGAGGACGATCATGCGGTATCGTTGTAGCGTGGCACCACCCTCGATAATATCAAATTGGATTTGAAGTTCCGTGAGGAGTTTGACTGCCCCATACACTGCGCCTTCACGTTCGTTGCGCCCATCACCGATGACCATGCGATCACCAATATCAGTGAGCGCTATGTCACTGACCACGATGGCCGCTTCGGTCACTGGTGCAGCGCGTTGTAACCAGGGCTCAATTGACTTGATATAGCTGTACCCAATCCCGATGGTTTGGTAGACGGCCGGATCGAGTCGTCCATGCGGTGGAGCTTGATCTCCAATCGAAATTTGCGCACCATGTGCCACAATTCCTGGTAATTCACTGAGCAGTTGATGCGGGTGTTTGAGCCCACCAAAGTCCGCCCACGAACGATGGAATCTCCCCGTCATGCCAACCACACTCTGCCCAAACGTACGCGCGTAGCGCACATTTGTCGGGTAGTAGAGGTAGCCCCAGCCACCGGTCGGCAGTGCCTCGATGTCAACATTGTCGAGCCCTACGATGCGCTCACCGAGCCCAATACAGGTCTGATTATTCTGATCTACTTGGTAGTCAGGGCGGATGCTATGGGCAAGTTCGTGGCAACGACGCATAAATGACGTGAGGAGTTGTTGTTTGTGCTGTCGTTGGTTGGTGGTATCGAGTGGGTCAAGTCCGGCCGCATGAAAGTGCGCGAGACACTTCGGACAAAAGCATTCACCGCCAATCGGGAACGGCATGTCGTACCATGGGCCGTCAAGGTCGTATTTCGTCAAAAACTCACGTGTATGGTTGAGTACCTGTTGTACAAAATCCTCGTTGCTCAAGCATAACGCCGTCCAGCTTGGTGTTTCGTTGAATTTGGGCAAATACGTGGTGCGATCGCGCTTCCAGACCAACCATTCAGGATGGCGTTCGGCAAGATAGTTATCCCATGTGACGCAGTAGTAGGCATACACCTTGATGTTACGTGCACGACAGGCAGCGATTTGCGCACCCATTAAATCAAAATCAAGACCAGGGTGTACGGGACCACTCTCGGTTGGATAGTAGAAGTATCCGTGCATGTCTTTGGCAAAGACCACAATCGCATCAACGTTGCCGGCAAGTAGGGTATCGCCGAATTCATCGGGATCAAAGCGGTCGCCAATGCGTGGCACATGCTGCGAGTTATGAAAGTCAAGGTGGATTTTGCGAAAGCGACGCGGCGGTTGACTCAAAAAGGCCGGATCAATCCAGGGGTGTTGCATGACCGACTCCTTTGTCGTGGTTGGATTATTTCTGCAAAACAGCGCGACACTCATTAGCAGCGTCGTTGAGCGCCTGGCGCACGGATTTTTGGCCACTGACGGCTGCCCAGGTCATCCGACTAAATACTTCGTTGAGTGCAGGATATTGGGGCAGTGCAGGGAGAGTGTCAATGCCCGTATGCACCTGCTCCATCACCTCGTAGTATTGAAACTGCGCCTGGATTTCAGGGTCGTTCCAGGTGGATTTGCGCACGCCACTGCCTCCTGAGATGGAGGTGATTTTGTCCATGGCGGCCGAGGCTGTCTCTCGGAGGAACGCATAGGCAAGGTCAGGGTTTTTGCTCCCAGCGCAAATGCCGAGCACCCAATAGACGTTGAGGCTCGCGTGGCGCCCGTCCACATTGTCACCACGTGGAATAGTCGTGCAACGTGTCTTGTTGATAATTTTGCTCGGTGGGAGTTGTGCTACCGACATGAACCCGGCCCAGTTGAGCATCATGGCACCTTCGCCGGCCGCATATGCGACGCCGGCCGCCACACTGTCGTACGTGAGTGCGTTGGGTGACGTGATTCCCATGGTTGTAAGTGAATCCACGTAAAATTGGAGGGCATCAACGCCGATTTCGTTGTTGAATGCTGGGTTGAGTTGCGCATCGAATAGCGTCCCACCACGACTCCAAAGATGAATGAAGAAGTCATACACATTATTATGACCGTCGTTCAGTCCGGCAATGACCGCTCCATATAATCCCTTATCCGGGCGCGTAAAAAACTGGGCGACCTCGCGGAACTCGCTCCATGTTTGTGGGACACGCAACTCCCGTCCGTAGCGCTGACTGAAGCGTTGTTGCTCGTCGGGATTTGCAAATAAATCCGCACGGTAATGGAACATCTCAGGCCCGTCGTGATAGGGGAGCCCGTATATGGCGCCACGAGCATCGCGTTGGAGTTGCAACAAGGAGTCGCTCCATCCTTGCGGCCAATCGGCTGGTGGTTGTGCATGGATGTAATGATTGAGTGATAACAGTCCATGACGTCGTTGTAAGTCTGGCAACCAATCGGTCAGCACAAGCATGATGTCGTATTCGCCACTGTGTACACCGCCATGTTCGATCATCTCGGCGTACAACTCCTCGGGACCAGCGTGACTACTCACAAACGTGACATCGGGATGAAGTCGTTGAAAGTGCGCCATCTGGGTGGTTAGCGCCCGCTCAAACCCGTCAAATGATCGGTATTTAATCGAAAGTGTCGTCATCGTGGTGCCTCCAAGGAATAGTACGCATATGCAATGAACGTTAACGACCACCCATACCCGTTAGTGATACACCCTGGACGAATAATTTTTGTGAGAAGAAAAAGACAAGGAGTACGGGTATGAGCGTGATAATTGACACTGCCATCAGTAAATTAAATTGCGTGAAGTTTTGTCCACGGAATAGATTTAATCCTAAGGCGAGTGTATATAGCTCAGTCGAACGCAAGTAAATCAATGGGTCAAGCAGATTGCTCCAATTCCCAATAAAGGCAAAAATTGCCACACTTGCTAGTGCTGGTTGTGAGAGCGGAATAATCACTTGTGTCAAAATTTGCCAGTTGTTTGCTCCATCAATGCGAGCTGCATTATCGAGATCGAGTGGAATGCCCATAAAAAATTGACGTAACAAGAAAATGAAGAATGCATAACCAAACCATGCAGGTAATACGAGCGGCCATAAGGTATTGGTCATGCCAAACCAACTAAACATCAAAAAGCGCGGGATAATGGTGACTTCACGCGGAATCATTAATGTGGCGAGGAGCAACAAAAACAGGATGTCGCGCCCACGTCCTTTGAGTCGGGCAAAACCGTAGGCAACCAATGAACAGGAGATAAGATTCCCAATCACATTTGAGAACGTCACAATCAGTGAGTTGTTCAAAAACGTATCGAATGGTAATACATTCCACCCTTTGATATAGTTTTGCCACTCAAAACTATTCGGAAAAAAGCTAGGTGGGTAGGTAAATACATCTTGCGATTGCTTGAGTGAGGTTGACACCATCCACATGAATGGCAGCACGAAGCTAACTGACAACGTGATAAGGAGGAAGTATGTAATAACCTTCCATGCGATTGCTCGATTACGCAATCCCAACAGTGACTTTTGGTGTGATATTCCAGATGATGTACTCATGTTGATGCACCTTTAGCTGGTTATTGCTTGACATCGCCTTCGTAGTAGACCCAGTATTTTGCCACTGCGAATTGAATAACTGTAATCAAGATGATGACCACAAGGAGTACCCATGCAAGGGCTGATGCGTACCCCATCTGAAAGTTAATAAATGCCGTGCGGTAGATGTACAAGCCATATACGAGTGTGGCATTAGCCGGTCCACCATTGGTCATAATATAGACCAATACAAACCCTTGGATTGATGCAATGAATCCAACAATCAGGTTGTATAAGATGACGGGCGACATCATTGGGACTGTCACGTTCCAGAATTTTTGGAATGTATCAGCGCCATCAATTTCTGCAGCTTCATATAAATGAATGGGTACACTCTGGAGACCTGCAAGGTAGATGACCATGGCTCCACCGGCACTCCACAGACTCATCAAAATCAGTGAGGGCATCGCCCACTCAGGCTGTACCAACCACCCAGGACCTTTGATACCAAAGAACGCCAAAAATGAATTAATCAAGCCGAAATCTTGGTGGAGAATCATAATCCATAGAATTGCAACTGCGATCCCACTTACCACAGATGGAAGATAGAAAATCGTACGAAATACTGCCATGCCCTTAACATCTTGATTGAGCAATAGTGCAAGCAAGAATGACACGATTGTGCCTAGTCCCACACTGCCGAGCCCATAGTAGAGCGAATTACCCATTGCTTTGTAGAACAACGAGTCATTGATGAGCTTGGTATAATTTTCACCGCCAGTAAACGACGGTGTACTTAGTGCTGACCAGTTGGTAAAACTAATCGCCAGTGATGCGAGGATTGCGCCTGCATCAAAGAGTAAAAATCCGATAATCCATGGGGAGATAAACAAATAAAATGCGAGTTCCTCTTTGCGCGCCATGCCGCCCAGTTTTGCTTTGGTGGTTTTGGGGGGCGTTGGTGTGGTGATGGCCATGGCACTTCCTCTCTAGACCGATAGGGGTTGATGTAGATCGTGCGTTAGTGAAGCGTCTGTTGGGTGGATATCCACCCAACAGACGCTGTGCCACAGATTAACCGCGGTTTTCGGCAACAATTGGGTCAACAGCTGCGAAAACTTCGTCGAGCGCCTCTTTGACACTCTTCTGACCTGCAACCACCAAATCCCAAATTGGACCGGCAGCTTGTGTCACACGAGGACCTGTTGGCTGATCGATGATATCGTGGGTACCAATCCCCTTACTCATCGCCTCCTCAACGTTCTTTGCTCCTGGTGGGGCAAATTCCGAGCCAAGGTAGGCAGGCCATGCCGACAAGCGCGACGGACTACCACGTCCAGTGCTGGCCCACATGTACGTCTGACCTGCAGTGGAGAGATACTCGTTCATGTAAATCCAGGCTGCATCAGGATTCTTGCTGTCACGAGTGATCATGTATGCACTACCGGCCGAGAATGTGGTGTGCGCCTTGGGCCCCTTGGGCCATTTGGCGATGTCCCAGTTGAACTTCGACCCGGCCGCAATCGGTGGTGTTGCCCACGAACCCTGTAGCGTCATGGCAATTTTGCCGAATTGGAAAGCTGGCCATGCCACGTTCTGCAAATCGGCAGGGCTTGGTACTGCACCCTTGGTGCGTAACTCCTCCCACCACTCCATAGCGGCAACGCCCTCTGGTGTGTTAATCAAACACTGGTCTTCCTTGGGCTCGCTCAGGTATTGTGCCCCAAACGGGAAGAGGTAGTTGGGTGCCATCAATGAATCGCCTGGGCTGGGCAACTCGCCAAGACCGAAAATCTTGTTGGGGCCTTCGCCTGAGGTCAGCTTGATGGCCACTTGCTTGAGTTTCTCGAGATCCCATGTGTCGTCGGGGTAGGCTTCGCCGGCTGCATCAAAGATGTCTTTGTTGTAATACAGATTGCCCGGACCCTCATCGTATGGGATACCCCAGAGTTTGCCGTCGTACTGGTACGACACTAATGATGGCTTGGTGAAGTCATCAAAGTTGAAGTCAGCTTCTTTGGCAATGTAATCATCAAGTGCGATGTACATACCACTGCGGATGGTCTCTTGAGCCCACGAGAACTGCGTGTAGAGCAGGTCTGGTAACGCATTACCAGCGGCGGCTGCGGTGTACTTCTGACGGAACTCACCCCACGGCGTATTTTCTGCTTTGACTACGATGTTTGGGTGACGTTCCATGAAGAGTTTGTCAAACTGGAGCTGGCGCTCAAAGAAGACCGCATCCCATGTATGACCGACGCTGATTTCCACCTTTGAACCTGGATCCGCAACTGAACTTTTGGGCCAGCTACCACTGTTCCCCGAGTTGATGTCAAAGATACTCTCTGTGGCTGGTTCAGCAGCGGGCTCTGCGGCGGGTTCGGCTGCTTGCTCTGATGATCCACAGGCTGCGAGCAACATGCCCATGCTGGCTGCTCCCAAGCCCAACTGCAACCCGATGCGCAACACATCGCGGCGGCTGTACCCACGGCGACGCAGTTCGCGTGCCAACTCTTCTTCGTGTCTAGCCATTTGTCAACTCCTCTGTGACGAAAAACAATCCGTTTGTACGTACTGTTCGACGCTGAACAGTTACACCCATTGTGATGTTCGTGGCATAGTCAAAGATCGGAAACAGAAAATAAATTGCGGTGGGTTCCTCCTCCGAATTACAAATCAGCAGGGCAGACACTTCGCCCAGTGTGTGCTGATACATACGAACCATGTACGAGTTGCAAGGTGCCAATATTATCGGCTGCACTTGTGATTGGTGGCTGGTTAGTGTTGATGGCATGCATGAGTGACGCCATCGGCCCAATGAACGCATCTGGTATCCAAAGCCCTTCGAGCGGGATTGTTGTCAGGGCTTCGCCATGCGCGGCATATTCGAGTGTGTCAGGGCGTCCGTGTGGGTAGTTGTATAACAACCCGATGGTCCCCTTGATCATACCTTTGGTGCCCAAAAAGCGAAATGTAGCATATACATCTTGCGAATCATCGTGATGATTAACCATCACAACAACTTGTAGTTTGCTGAGGTAGTCGAGTATCGTCACTGTTTTGGTTTCGGCGCGCTCTTGTTGCCCTGGGTACTGCGAATGACGACTGGTAATCATGTCAGGATTACCAAATAGATGTCGTATGCTATCAAGATAGTGGATGCTGTGATACATCACATCGAGATGTGCTGAGTCACGCAACCATGGCCACATGTGCCACGGTGTCGAGGTTGATACCTGGATTTGTGCATCGGTGGGTGTGCCGATGTATCCACGACGAATCAAATCATAACTGGCTGCAATCCCGGCACTCCAACGCATCTGCTGATTGACTGCAACATGTCGCTGTGCTGCATGACCTGCCGCTACGATTGCGCGCGCATCCTCAAGATGCTCAGCGAGCGGTTTTTGGCAAAGTAAATGCTTGCCCGCTGCTAATAATCGTGTGGCTACTGCGCGTTGCTCCCACGCAGGTATCGCAATATCAACGATATGGACTCGTTCGTCTTGGATGACCGCATCAAGGGAGTCATAGACCGTGGCAATACCGTGCGTTTGGGCGGTATGTGTTGCGGCTGAGTGATTTACATCGTAGCATCCGACGACGTTCAGACCATGTTGGCGATACGCCGGCAAATGTGCGTAGTTCACGATGCCACCACATCCAACGATTGCGATGCCGTGATGGTGCGGATTGGGGAGTGTGATTTGGTAGTTTGGTTGCGGTGTCGTCACCTATGCCCCCATTGGCTATGCGTGTTCGTTCACGCCGATGTGACCGAATATATATAATCTTGGGGATGATTTACCGTGAATGCCCATATTCTAGGCAAAAAATCGAACTTCGTCAACTAGATGTTATAAATAGTTCTATGAGATTATAAATTATCAGTCTGAAGTCGTTGATGATGGCAGGCGATTAACCAAATATAGGTGCTCGCACGCCAAGACTACCTGTTGATGTTGGTTGTACACCTGCAGTTGTTCTACAACAATGCCGACATCGTGACGCTTGGCATGTGGGCGCTTTTCGGTAATTGTTGCAGTTGTAACAATTGTGTCACCAATATACACTGGTTTGATGAACCGCAACCGATCATATCCGTACGACATCGCTTCTGGATTGATCGTCCCTGCGGTCATGCCTACTGCCACACTAAAAATCAGTGTCCCATGCGCCATGCGTTGACCGAATGGTTGCGTTTTACACCATTCAGCATCCATATGATGTGGGTAGAAATCGCCGGTTTGGCCAGCATGGGTGACAATGTCACTTTCGGTGATTGTCCGCCCAAACGATGTCCGCGTATATCCAATCTCGTATTCGTCAAAATATTGTCGATGAAACATTGAGCCCTCTCTACTCTAACGCAAAGTCATGGTTAATCTCGGCAGTATCAGCGCCAATCTTTGGGGCTCCTCGCGAGGAGGTGATGATGTGGCCGTCGATACGAATTGGGCAACGCGTTGTCTGCATGTGTATGCCTGGCGCACGCTCGACACTTTGAATCATGTTGAGTGCCTTAAACCCATCATGCTGCAATAATCTGCGCCAGTCAAATACATCGGCACACCAATAGTCAGCTGCTTCAAGTCGTGCTAACCAGTAGGCTGTTGCTTGTGTGGTGAGGTGATGAGCGATGATTTGTTTGATGCGATCGCGCTCACTAAACCAAGTACTTGGATCGGTAAATGCATGCAATCCCGAGCATTCAATCAGATGTGCTAATGTTTGAATAGACCCCATCGCCAATGCAATATACCCGTCTGCAGTTGCGTAGATGCCGTATGGCGCACCCAAATATGCGTGTGCATTATTGAGTGTGCTTCGTTCTGGTAATTTTCCACCATCGTTTAGATGGGTCGTGAGTACCTCAAACTGTAAATCGAGCACTGATTCGAGTAAACTCACCTCAACGTGGGCCCCGATACCATGGATGCCACGGCGCACCAAACTCGCCAAAATGCCCTGTACGAGATGTGCTCCGGTCATCAAATCGGCCACGGCCAAGCCAAATGGTGTCGGTGGCTGGTCTGCGTTCCCATTGAGCCATGCAAGCCCCGAAAGTGATTGCACGAGCAAGTCTTGGCCCGGCTTGTCACGCCATGGTCCTTTTGTGCCGTACCCCGTAATCGAACCATAGATGATGCGCGGGTTGATCGCAGTAACGCTCGCATAATCAAGCCCTAAGCGCTCAACGACACCTGGTCGGAAATTTTGAATGATCACATCTGCATGCGTAATCAATTGGCGAATGCGCGCAAGATCTGCTGGATGTTTGAGATCCGCAGCATAGCTCTCTTTGTTGCGATTGATCGAATGAAACAGCGTACTGTCACCATCAAGTGCTAAATTACTGATATATAGTTGCCTACAGAGATCACCTCCCTGTGGGCGCTCGATTTTGATGACACGTGCTCCTAAATCGGCTAACCGTAATGCGCACGATGGACCAGCCAAAAATTGACTCATATCAAGGACAATCAGTCCTGCCAATGGTAATACATCCGTCATAAACACTCCGTCGTATTTCAATGACCTTGTTGGGAGTATCTGTATAGTTCGTTGATGCGTTCGAGATATGTCGCCGGATTACCCCCTTGACGCAGATACTCGTGAACTACGGGGCCAGCCTCGTCTTGGAAGTGTAAGTAGCCGTCATAGCGTGGTCGTAAATATGCTTCATCAAGCGTTGTTAACGTATCGCGAAAAAAATTATTGGTCAGGGTATTCGCATCTGCTGATGTCCATGCGCTACGGTGACCGGGTTGTCCGCCACTCGTGACATACAAATTACTTTGACATTCAGGGGATGCGACATATCGAGCGTACGCAACCGCAATATCACGGTGTTCACAGCGTTGGGATATTGCTAACCCCGTTCCTCCTAATGTTGATCGTAATCGTTTGCCGTCGTGCCAACGTACCAAGTTGCCAAATGTGAGTCGCTGCGAGGCATAGTGCACTCGAGCATAATTTGAGTAGCCATAGGCAAATGGGCAATATGCTGCATCTCCGCGTGCTAATGCCTCATATGTGGCAATTGGATTGCGGGTTAGACAATCCGGATGACATGCATGCACGAGCTCTGCGAGATGTTGAAGTGCGGCAATACCTATCGATTGACTGATCATCTCGTGACTACGCTGAAAGGGCTCTTCTCCAAGGGCGTTGCACAGCATATACACGTTCATCAAACTATCAATCGGAATAGCAGGTACAGCGACTTTCTTTTGGTGTGCAAGCGTCAGTAATTCTTGCCAAGTGTGTGGCGGATTCGGAAGTAAATCAGCACGCCAGGCACTCACAGGCGTTGCTGCATCAATCGCTAACGCCCAGAGATGTCCCTCATACCAATAACTTGGTTCGGATGCACCAACTGAATGACGTGCCTGATCGGCGAGATACGATGCATCAAGATGTTCATCAAGTGCTACTAAGACAGGGTGATTTGCTGCGTATCCGACAAATGGATGGTCGATGACAAGCAGGTCAAAGTCTTCAGCAAGTCGCTGAATTGGTTGGTCAGCAAACGCCTGTAAAGAACGCTTTTCCCATACGATTTCAACATGTGGATGCATTTCATGAAATCGCTGTGCCGTGGCTACCATCGGTACAAATCCACGTGTGTGATTCCATGCAATTCCGCGTAAACGAATTGTACTCATACGCTACTCCGCTGTAGTTTGTGCTAATCTTCGTTGATGGTGTTATGAATGCTGGATGTGCATAGTGGATAATCGCTCTCGTAGACCAGTTGTGGTCTGATGAATGCGATATCGCACCATCAACCCGAGTGAGTCGCCGTCTCGTTTGTGAATCGCAGCGAGCATGGCTCGATTCTCAAATTGTGATTCCTCGAATCGCTCTGGTTGAATATTCATCTGTAGTAATCGATATCGATCACTTTGATCCCATAATTGCTGAATAATTCGTATCAGATTCCGTCGTTGTGATGCGTGATATATCGTGAAGTGAAACGCACGCGTTTCACTCAAAAATTGCTCGACTGCGTGATTGCGAATATGTGCATTAATATTTGTGATATGCCCCTCAAGGCGCTCAATCATTGCGTTATCTACGTTCCGTACGGCAAGCTGCGCTGCTTGCTCCTCGAGTACCTCACGCATGTAGTAAATATCTATCAGCTCTTCAAGGGTAAAGTCCTCAACAAATACACCACGATGCGGAATAATGTTCACTAGCCCACTTGACTGTAACCGCGCTAATGCCTCGCGCACTGGTACGAGGCTCACCCCAAAAAGCCGCGCTACTTCTGCTTGATCAATTCGTGTCCCTGGGTGGATTTCACCATTGAGAATTTGGTTGCGTAAGTGCGCTAGCACATGGTCGGTTATTGTAAGTGGCGTGTCGCTCATCATGCAAAATGTCCGGATAATTGCGTATTACACCATTATTATATAATTTATATAATTTAATTACTAGTGGCAATTTTGCTGATATGTGGAAAAAAGCGTGATAGTTGAATAGAGTTTTGCGATCGAAAAACAGACCGTGCCACACACATATGTGTGCGGCACGGTCTGTGCGTATGTCGGAAAAGCGAATTATTCGGCCTTCTTGACGGCGTGACCGCCGAAGCCCTTGCGCAATGCGGCCAACACCTTGGCTGCATACGAGTGTGGCCGGCGTGAGTGGAACCGCTCAAACAACGATAAGGTGATGACTGGTGCCGGAACGTCGAGATCGATGGCGGCCTGAATGGTCCAGCGACCCTCGCCGCTATCCTCAACATACCCCTTGAGCTGGCTGAGCTCGGGATCCTGCTTAAAGGCGTCTTCGGCCAGTTCGAGCAACCACGAACGCACCACGCTGCCGTTGTTCCATACCTTTGAGATAGCGTGCATATCGAGATTGAAGTCCTTGCGGGCCTGCATAATCTCGAAGCCCTCGGCATAGGCCTGCATCATGCCGTACTCCACACCGTTGTGGACCATCTTGACAAAGTGTCCGCTGCCCACAGGACCACAGTGCAAGTAACCATCAACTGGTGCCAGATCAACAAACGCCTGCTCAAGCCGCTTGACGACCTCGGTCTCGCCACCGACCATCAAACAAAAACCTTTCTCGAGGCCCCAAATGCCGCCCGAGGTGCCTTGATCCATGTAGTTGATGCCGTGAGCCTTGAGGATGGGGGCGCGACGAATGTCGTCATTAAAGTTTGAATTGCCGCTGTCGATGATGGTATCGCCAGGGCTCAACAATGGCACCAGGCTGTTGATCATCTGCTCGGTGGTCTCGCCAGCAGGCAACATGACCCAGATCGCGCGCGGAGCCGGCAATGCGGCAACCAATGCGGGGAGGTCATAGGCACCAACGGCGCCGTCCTTCTCGAGTTCTTGAATGGGGCCGTGGCTACGGTTGTTGACAACGACCCGATGTCCATGGCGCAACCAGCGCCGAGCCATGCCAGCACCCATGCGTCCAAGACCAATAATTCCGATGTCCATGTGCAACTCCTTTGTCGGCAAATACCACACAAATAAAGAACCGGGCATCGACTGCATCGATGCCCGGTTGACGTACGGAATGGAGCGGGAGACGAGATTCGAACTCGCGACCTAAACCTTGGCAAGGTTTCGCTCTACCAACTGAGCCACTCCCGCATGCCGTTGGATTTAATATACCACGCGAAAATCACGATTGCAAATCGAATTCGGCAATTTTTTGAAATTCGTAGAAAAATCCGTCAATCCCCCGATGAGATCATCCCCACCGGGGGGAATCGTTAGCGCTGCCCCAGTGCCTGTTGCAGACCGGCAATCAATGTTGCTTTGTCGGCTGCCGACAAATTCGCTTGAGGGTGCGTCAACAAGTAATATGCCGGTGGCATCTCGCCTTCTTGAATGGTTTCGACGGCTTCTTGGGCTATTTCACCACGCTCCTCGGGCTCTTCGCCGGCCATCATCCCAGCGACATCCGAGAAGTTGAGTTCACTCCGCCCTTCATTCACATGGTCAACAACTACCCACGATACGGGGGCAACATAGCTGTACCACGGCCAGGTATTGTCGTTGGTGTGACAGTCATAACAGGTAATTTGGGCAATCCGCTCAGCTGCAGGGTCGGCAAACACGACTTTGTTGACGACAGGAGGATTTGTCCGGTTGACTGGAATAAGTTGGATGACACCAAATAACACGATTGCTCCAGCCAATATTCGCCGCCACATGGGAAACCTCCTCGTACGTGCTGTGACTTATCAGACGCAATATTTATCGTCTGACGCGCTGAGTGTACGGCAAATTTGCTGAGATTTGGATGAGAGCACGAAAGAAATAATGATAGAATGAATGTGAGTATATTCGCCTCAGTTGATGACGTGGTATGAGTGCATTTTTAGTGCCCGACAGTATAATTACTGGGACATATTCTGACTACCGCATTCTATCGATGGTCGGTCGTGGTGGTATGGGGGCCGTGTATCGCGTGATGCGTCAGGCCGATCATACGATTTGGGCCCTCAAAGAAATGCGCCCAACCGAGGATATGCGCCCCGTTGATGACGCTGATCAGCGTCGCTTCTTTTTGCAAGAGGCCGAGCTCCTCAGTGTGCTCTCGCATCCTAATTTGCCTGCCGTATCCGAGATATTCACGCATGACGGTCGGCCGTGCATCATTATGGAGTTTGTCACTGGTCAAACCCTCGATGAACGCATTCGGGTGGCCAATGCGCCACTTGCGGCGCCCCATGTCAGTAGCGTCTGCATTCAAGTTGCTCGTGTGTTGCATTATCTGCATACGCGAACGCCGCCGATTATTTATCGCGACATCAAACCCTCAAATATCATGTTGCGCTCTGATCGCCTGATCAAGCTCATTGACTTTGGCGTGGCGCGCACCTACAAGCGCAGTCAGGCCAAGGATACTGTGGCCATGGGGTCTGCTGGCTACGCACCACCCGAGCAATACGGCAAAGGCCAAACAGATGCCCGCTCTGACGTCTATGGCCTGGGTGCCACGTTGTTGCATTTGTTGACAAACATGACACCAGTGCCGTTGCATCAGCCAACTGCCGGGTCGGTGCGCCGGCTGAATGCCACAGTATCGCCTGAGCTTGAGGCCGTGATTATCAAAGCCATGGAACACGACCCCGACAAACGCTTTAAGACGGCCGAGGCGATGGCAGATGCCCTGATTGCCTGCTTGAGTGAGCCATATGTTGATCCGACAATCGGCGTGACGCCGCCAGCTGTGATCCCGGCTGGGCATACCGATGGCGTGATTGCCTGTGCCAATTGTGGGCACATCAATCGCGGCGATTCACGGTTCTGTATTAGTTGTGGTATGCCACTCGGCGAGGTCAAAGCGCGCTCCGTCTTGGTGATTGTGGCATCGCCGCGGGGATCACATCGGGTGCGTCTCAACAAGTTCCCTGCACGGATTGGGCGGCGTGATCCGGCCCAACGCCTCTACCCCGAGATTGATTTGGCTGATTATGATCGTGGCGTCGCCTCGCGGAGTCATGCGATTATCGTCGAGCATGATGGTGAGCATCTGCTCGAAGACCTAGGGTCGATGAATGGCACTATGCTCAATGGTCAACCCGTGCCCGCCCATCAACCACAACGGTTGCGCCCGGGTGATCGTATTCGCATTGGTGAAGTCGAGATAGAATTCCGTTGGGAGTAATGACTATGCAACCTCGTGTGCTTATTTTGCGAGCGGCCGGCATTAATCGAGACGAAGATGCATCCCGTGCGGTCACCATGGCCGGTGGTCAACCCGAGCTCGTGCATATCGGCCGTTTGGTTGAGGGCGCCGTGTCACTCCAAGACTACGCCATGCTCATCGTCCCCGGCGGATTTTCGTATGGCGACCACCTCGGGGCTGGAGCCATGCTCGCCACCGATTTGGTCCATCGTCTCGGCGATTCCATTCGACGCTTTGTTGAGGACGGCCGAGCCGTGCTCGGTATCTGCAATGGCTTCCAAGTATTAGTCAAATCCGGCTTGCTGCCCGGTGCCACACTCGGCCAGCGCAGTGCCTCGCTGACGCACAATGCCTCTGGGCGATTTGAGTGCCGTTGGGTGCGCCTACAGGCGCAAACGAGTAGTCATTGTGTCTTTACGCAAGATATGAATCAGCCTATTGAGGTACCAGTGGCGCACGGTGAGGGGCGCTTTGTCATGCAGACGCCTGAGGAGTTGACTGCGCTCCATGTAGCTGGTCAGGTAGCGTTCTGCTATGTTGATGCGCACAATCAGCCGACGACGAGTTATCCAGCCAATCCGAATGGGTCAGCGTTGGGGATTGCGGGCGTCTGTGATGCGAGTGGGCGTATTTTGGGGATGATGCCCCATCCCGAGAATGCTGTCGTGCCTTGGCAACACCCGCGCTGGACGCGCGAGCACCGCACCGAGGGCGACGGGTTGGCCATTTTCCGCAACGGCATTGCATGGGTCGCTCAGATTTAACGGTGCGGTCGCACAATATCATCAATGATGGTCAATAACCGACGGTCGTATTCGACGGCGCGCCCCATGCCAAACCGCTCCAGCGGCATTCCGCGGGCGGTTTGCTGTGTAATAGCATGCACGAGTGGATCATTTTGACTGAGTGCCAGCGGTTGGAGAATCACATCGCCGGTATAGGTTGCTGCATGTACCACAATCTCGGCTAATTGCTGATAGGCTATTCCCACGGTCGCGGTCTGTGCATCGCCCACAAAAATCGTCTGTGCGGTGTGGCCGTGATATGCTGCAGGATTGCGTAGATAATGCGATTCATTGGCGCGTTGTACAAAAATCTCGTGCAACAGCGCATGCGATCCCAGTGGGTGCGTCAGCGTCACATGGGATGTAATGTGTGCATCAAGCGTGGGTTGTGCATTGAGCGTCCAGGGGATGACGAGGGGATTTGTGGCGCTATAGCGTTGTGCATCGCGCACGATATACGATAACTCTGGGGGTTCATTGCCGAATGCGCCATACCAGGCAATCTTCGGTTGTTGTGCACGGAGACGCGCCACGCAGCGGAACATAGCAGCATACCCGCCGCGCGGCTGATGACGTTCGGCATAGAGAATGACGGCAAGACGTGGCACGTGAAGCCTGACTGCAATGGATAGACAATTTGTGTGACATTCGTATCCTAGCACGCTTGGTGAATGAGAGCAATAGATGCGTATTTTGATTACTGGTTCGAGCGGCCAAATCGGCACCAACCTTGGATTACAACTTCAAGCCGCCGGTCACGAGGTTTTTGGCGTTGATCGCCGCCCTAACATCTGGACGACGGCTATTCCCACCTTACTCCAAGATTTGGCCGTGCCCTATCATGATTTTGTGGGGGGGATTGGCGGCGCACCGTATCCAGATTGTGATGTGGTTGTCCATCTTGCTGCCAATGCCAAGGTACATGAGTTGGTAACCTATCCGCATCGTGCGCTTGAGAACATTACAACGCTGTTTAATGTGCTTGAGTATTGCCGCCACCAACAGGTACCGATTATTTTTGCGTCATCACGCGAGGTCTACGGCGACATTCAGCGCTATCTGACTGACGAACAAACGGCAGATTTTGCCTACACCGAAAGCCCCTATTCGGCTAGCAAAATCGCCGGTGAATCATTCGTTTATTCATATGCCCGTTGCTACGGCCTGCGCTACATCGTCTTCCGCTTCTCCAATGTCTATGGCCGCTACGACAATGACATTGAGCGGATGGAGCGCGTCATCCCGCTGTTCATTCGCGAGATCTCTGCTGGCCGCCCAGTGACCGTGTTTGGCCGTGACAAAACGCTCGACTTTACCCACGTCGATGACTGTGTGGCAGGCATTATGCGCGGTATTGATGCCCTGTACGCACGTACCATTGATGCGGCAACCATCAATCTAGCCTATGGGCAAGGCAATACATTAGTCACTATGGCTCAACTTGTGGCACAATCACTTGCGATTACCAATCCTGATAT